>JAOTRV010000045.1 GCA_030247575.1 Sulfuritalea sp. | reverse complement strand
ATTCAATACCTTCGATAACTGCCGTTGAAAGACGGCACTTTGATCCTGGGTGAGTTTCGCGGTTTTCGAATCCCCTATTGTGCTGGCTTTGCCCGTAGAGGCTTGCGTACCCTCACCGGAGTATTGGACATCCGACGCTGAGCGTCCTAACCCGGATTGTGCGATGGCACCCATCAGCGACGATCCTGCTGCGGAGACATTCGTTACCTCGTCGATCGTAAATCGGCCATCACGATTCCTGTCGAACCCGGTCATCGTCATGTTGCCGCTTTTTACGGTCACGGCATCCCCCGTGCGCTCCATCGAGCCAAAGCTGTCCGCCGAGGCCATTTTTCCCGCGCCTGCTGCGAGTGAGGGCTGCGTGGAATGCTGCAAGGCAGAGTAATTCCCGTGCTGAACATTGCCAAGCGAGGCATTCCCCATGTTCATGTTGCCTTGCGCCAGGGCGGCAGCGGCCTTTTCTGCGTCACGTGGGGCGAAGGACGCGCCGACCGATCTCAACCCGGCATCGCCCCACTTGATGAGCGCTGCGGCTATCGCCGGAATCGACAACACCAGCATTCCGGCAATGGCCTGATCGCTGACCACGGAGTTGTTGAGATAGCTGTAGGACTCCAGCGACATCCCCCCACCGTTGGTCGCGCTGGTCAGTGCCTTTTGCGCCTGAACATTCATGAGGAAATTCATGATCGCGTAGAGCGGTGGCCACAGCTGGATCCAGAGCAGGCTGCCGGCGTACATCTTGAGCACCGATCCACCATGGTGACCGGCGACGAGCGTGAGTAACAGAATGATCGGGAAGACCGCGTACTGAACCAGCTCAATGGCATTTCGGGCTTTGGGCATGGTGCCCTCGGCCAGCTTTGCCATTGCCTTGTAGGCGTCACCGGTCTGGCGCACGGCCTGTGCCTGTGCCAGATTGGTCGCAGCACTTGCCGCGTCGCCGATCTGTGCCGGAATGGTGTATTGAGCGTCAATCACGGCGTTTGAGACGATGGACTGCTTGATGGTATCGGTCGCCGTCGCCGATAGCCCGAGAAGATAATTGGTGCTCGTCGCGAGCGACCCTGAGATCGCCGTATTGGCCAGGGCGGAGGGCATTCCCGGATACATCCGATTGCCCAGCAGGCCCAGTTGATTGACTGCCTCGGCGTTCAACTGCGCAGTAAGCGTCGTATAGCCGGCAGTACATCCAACCGTTTGCATGATGGTCGGATCCGCCGTGTCCCGGAGGGTCACCAGCCGGGAGGGATTGGTCAATCCATTGAGCGTGCCCCAGATGTCATTCGTCTTCATGAGGTCGTTCATGCGGATATAGCCCGAGGCGAGCTCTGGCGTGATGCACTCGCGGTAGAACTCGTAGAAATTGCTGGTCAGAATCGGCTGGCCGCTCTTGATGGCCAGTCGCTCCTGAAGAACCCGATGCCCGAACAGTGTTCCGCTGGTACGAAACTGCAAGTCACCTGGCAGCGCAAAGACGGTCTCGAAGGCTCCGGTCAGCCAGTCGCCAATCTTGCTGGTCGAATGCGCGAAGGCAGCCAGACCAATCGGAACATTTGCTACCACCTGCGCGGGCGTTGTGCCCGTGCGATCGACGACGATGACGTTGGTTTTCGGGACCAGCAGCATGCCGTTGAAGAGGGCCAGCATGATGACCCACTTCCAGAAGTCCTCCATGCGCCCCTTGCCAGCGAGGACGACCAGCGCCAGCGAGAGAATGCCGACCAGTGCCAGCGTGCGCAGAAGGCCCAGGTAGTCGCCGCTCCCCATGAGGGCGGCGACGGCGTTGAACGTGGCCGTCAGTTCCTCGATATTCCAGTAGGCATAGACCTCGAAATTCATCGGTGTGAGCGCGTCGTTCTACCGGCCTATCGATTGAACGCCATCATCGACTGGAAGACGTTGGTCGGCAGCCCGGCTTTCAGCGACTGATCGAGCCACTGGATGCTGCGTTGCATCTGGGCCACCTGCACGCCCTTCTGATATTCGGCGACCAGCATTTCGCGCCCTTCCTGCTCGATTTCTGTGACCCGCATCAGAATCGACTTCGCGGCTTCCGCCACGTCCGCATTCCCCTTGCCCATCTCGTTCTGGATCGCTTCCCTCAGCGTCTTGGCCAGGTTGGTGAAATAGGAGTGGGCAATATCGACGGCGACGAGCTGGGTATGGTTTTCCACAACGAAGTCACCGCCAGGCATGTTGGCGGCGAGTGACAGCATCTTCCATACCGGCAGGCTGGACGCCCCGATCAGGGCGACATCCAGGGTGCCCTGTCCGCCCGCGTTGCGCGACTCCATCTTCTGTTTCATCGCGACGATCTTGTCGCGAACGAACTTGGCAAACGAGCTCGCTGTTATTCCGTCCTCGACATACGCGGGATTTCTGCATTCCGCGTAGTCATCACAGATCAGTCCCGATAGCGTCGCCGTCGCCGCGGACCCATCGCCCACAAACTGCCTGAAGGTGATTTTTGCGCCGGGCTTGTACAACCACTTGGCTTTTTGATCCGTGCTCGACCCCGATTCATCGTCTCCGGGCGGAACGATGATGATCGTTCCCGTCATGCTCATCATCAGTTGCCGTGTTTCGTCATCGACACCATTAACCCGAAGCAGCGCCCGCCACACGACATTCCCGGGATCGAAGGTTTCCCTGTTGCGAGAGTCGGCACTGATGGCGGCCTGGCGCGTCTGTTTGGCCTTTGAGCGGTCCTTCCAGGCATCCCAGGACTCGAACACATCCGAATACAGATTCAACGACGCGCCGGCGACCTTGCCCTCTTTCTCCTGCGTCTTGTCGGTCAGCGTGCTGCCGATCGCGGCGACCACCCCTTCGGCGGCCTGGCAGGAATTGATGTTGAGGTTGTTCACCTTGGAGATTTGATCCTGAAGGTACTGGATCAGATCGGCCAGATCGGGCGAGATCGACTTGACGGCCATCATGAAGGCATAGCCGACGGCATTGTTGGCGATATTGCGCATCAGAGCCGTCAGTTGCTCCTTGTTGATGAAGGAGAAGGAACCGGCAAACAGATCGATCCCGCCGCACCCAGCCTTGAAGGCCGGAGGGGCTACGGTGGCAAGCTGGTAATTCTTGACGGGGGTGCGCATGTACAGACTGCCGCCCGAGTACAGATTCATGGTCTGCCCCTGGTAGGCGGCCACACCCGTGACGTTGCCATAGGCGCCGATGTCGTTAAACCAGGTCTGCATGCTGGTTTGCACGCTGGCCTGTGCCGTCAGCGGAATTGTCAGCGCAAGAATTGAGGCGATGAAGCGAGTTCTGAGCATGGGCACCCCTTTTAGTACAACTCACCGGGCTGGGTCTGGGTCAGGATGTAGATTCGCTCGACGATGTCCTGCACGGACAGCACGCCCGAACCCAGCGGAATCAGGCGACGATCCTTGATGTTGCCGAGTGCGACATAGGGAACCTGTTTGACATCGAGCGCTCTCGCCATGCCGTTATCCCTTGCCGGGCTTGGAAACTCAGGTAACACGCCGCCATCCAGACTGATTGGAAAAATGGTGATGCCATAGGTATCCGCCAGCAACTTGAGGGCCGGCGCCATGCGATGGCAATACGGACAATCCGACCGGAATACGAAGAACACGCCCCATTCCCTGGCGATTTCCTTCATGGAGGCGCGTTCCTTTTGCGTCCGCTCCACGTCTCTGACCTGGATGGCCGCGTTATTGACGGGATTGCGCAGCTGGTAATTGAGGTCCGGGTTCGCCCAGATGACGCGCCGCCAGACATCCGAGAACACCGATGCCCGATCCATCAGGGCTTCCTGCGCCGTAATGTAGGTTTTGAGGTTTTCTGGTGAAGGCTGCATCAGGGCCAGTGCCCGTTTGGCTTCCAGCGCCTTGCGCAGGCGCTCAAGCTCCTCAAGCGCGGCTTCTTCCCTGGATTTAGCCTTTGCACCGGGTTTTGTCGGGCCGGGTGTTATCTCAGGCTCAACATCGCAATACCAGTGGAACTTGGTCTCCTCGCAGGCCCAGATCGACGGATAGTCGATACCACCGCTGATCACGGTGGCCGACGCAGAACTCACCAGAAGGCATCCAGTCATCATGGCCAGCCATTCCTTGCGCATCTGCACGGACCTAGTTCTGGCCCAGAATCTGTCGAACCCGGTCCGAGGCATCCGCAATACCGGTATCTCCAGAATCAGGCAGGCGAACAAGGGCAGCCGAATTCAAGATCGCGCATTGGCATTCCAGAGCTACCAGGCTCAAGGCCTCATCAACACGCTTGCCGTAGTCTGTCGCCGCCTTGAAAATCGCCTTTTGTTCCTCCTCGGTCATGCCCGGCTTGAGCCGCGCACTGAGCGTCTTCTTTTGTTCCTCGTAGAGACTGCCGACATCGACCCGCACCATGCGTGGAGCGGGATGCGAACGAACCCATATCAGTCCGATGGCACACGACACCAGGACGGACAGGAGACCGGTGACGAGCAATCGGACAAGGCCGGGATTCATGCGGCACCCCGGCGCTCTATGATGGTCTCAATGGCCTCCGTGACAGGGATGCCCTGATCGGTGAGCATCTTGATGGCCTGATAGTCCTCGGCTTGCGTGGAGTACAGCAGCATGGAGAAGGGATCGAGAATCAGGCGTCCAACCCCGGAACCCATCGGGCCGTGCACGAAGATCTCCGAATAGTGACCATGCTCCGTGCTGACCGAAGACAATTGCCGTTTCATCCACTCGTCCACATGGAGCTTGCCCTCCTTCCCGAGCCGATCGATGCTTTCCGGTTTTTGCCGGAGAAGGAACAGCCAGTCGGCATTGGTGATTGCCGCCCGCGTCGCCTCGTTCTTGTAATAGTCATCCACGGATTGCGTAATGGTGCCGAACGCGCCGCCATATTTGCGCGCTCGCCGGTAGCCGGCCTCAATGAAGTTCGCACTCGATCCGCTGCCCATCAGATCCCAGGCCTCATCGATGATGACCAGCTTGCGCTTGGAGCGATCCAGATACATCTCCTGGGTGATCCGGTACATCATCAACTGCATGACGACCGCTTGGAGATCCTTCTTCGCCTTGAGTTCTTCCAGTTCAAGCACGACCAGGTTCTTGCGAAACTGGATGTTGGCCTCCCCCTCGAAGTAGCTCGCGTAGATGCCGTACTTTGTATAGGGCTCCAGGGCGGTCGCCAGTCGGGACAGGTCGCGCTCGACCTCGCCTTCGTCACTCAGCCGCCCGGTGCGCAGCAGGTCATAGACATCGGTGATCGTCGCGGATTTTTCCTTCTGATCCCACACGCGCTTGATCGCGGCTGCCAGGGCGGAGTAGCTGTAGTTATCCAGCGGGCCGCGAGGACTGGCCATCTGGGCCACCAGAGGCAGCAGCATTTCCATGTCGTTGTTGATATCGACGACCATGGAAAACGGATTGAGACAGATCGTGTTGGTTCGTTCATCGGAGAACTCGATGAACTCCCCGTCCAGAAGCTCGGACAGATTGCGGTAGGAGCGACCGACGTCGATGATCCAGACCTTGGTCCCGGTGCCCAGATAGCGAAAGGCCATTTCGTTCACGAAGACCGACTTGCCGGACCCGGACAGCGCGGCGACGGCGAAGTTGTAGTTGCCTCCCGTGTTGTCGAAGAGATCGAAGCTCATGATTTGCCCGCGACGACCGAACAAGGTCATGACCGGGGTCGCGGTGCCCTTCCATTCCGCCATCAGGGGGGATGTCATCACTGCGTTGTCGGCGGTTTTGGTGCCGGCACGGCCGAACAGCTGGAGGTCCTTCTGCAATGCCGGGGTCAGGGTGCACGGCATCGACGCCACAAATGCCTGATGCTGCAGATAGACATCCTTGGCCAGATCGAAACCGCGCGCGCGCCAGACGGCACGGACCGCATGTTCGGTCCGGGATACGTCCTCGATTCGGGAGAGCAGGACGATCTGGTGATACATCTGGACCACGTTGCGACCGTTGTCGAAGGCGCGCAGCACCATGTCCCAGTCCCGCTTGCGATCCTGAAGGTCTGGCTGGAAATGGGCCATGTAGGAGCCGGCAGCCTGCGTCGCTCGCGCCGCCTTCATCAGTGCCTTGCTTCTGGCCGACTCGTAATCCAGGGTGATGGCCCCCATGGTGATGAGGAACGGACACGGTATCGAGAGGGCCATCTGATAGTAGTCGCCTATCATCGAGCCCATGTTGCCCATCCGGAAATACTTCGGGTACTGCCGCACGGAGAAGCATTGCATCGCTGTCTCGGCACCCCCCGCCTTTCGATACTTGATGAAGGAATCGGCGACGGCAGAGGCAATTTCCGGATTCGACACTTGACTGCGAAGGGTGCGCGAACTGTCGTACTCGATGTGTCTCTCTTCAGGCTGGCCAAGCACCCGCTCGTGGTCAAAGAAATCCGCGACGAAGTTCAGCAGGCTTTCCGGCCCCCAGTCCCAGCCGGGCATGTGAGCCGAGCGCAAGGTGGCGTGGGTACTCTCCTTGATCCGGATCGCCTCCTCCACGTCGGCGGGACTCTCTGGATCCAGCGGCGTACTGATGGCAATGACACAGCGGTAATCGCGAAGCAAATAGACGTGATGCGAGAAGAGCGATTTGGCAGCGCCCTTCAAATAGTGATCGATCCGGCGCCGACCGAGCACTCGATAGATGTTCCGGTTCCGACGGGACTCCCATTCCGTTCCAGCAGGCTCCTCATCCACCGGGAGCATGTTGGCCTGCTCTCGCAGCGACGGAAGGATATGCGGACTGGCGTACAGCGAGATCTGGATGCCCGTACCCGGGGGACAGGACATGAACAGACTGGCCAGCACCCGTTCCATTTCTTCATTGGATCCGGTTTGCGGGACAGTCTCGATGCAAAAGCCCATGGAATGTGTGGACCTGGCGCCGAATGTGCCCTGATCAAGCACAAACATCCCCTCGTCTGCCATCCACCCCAGGTAAGGCAGGATGCCGGTGAGTCTTGGGAGCGTGGCGATGCGATCCAGCAGGCTGCGCTGAACCGCATCGGCGGGCTCGAAGCGCTCACCATAGAAGACCGATTTGAGGGCTTGCAGCACGCTCACTCGCGGTCCTCTGCCGGTGTGCCCGTACCGCCCGTGCCGCCCGGACCGATGGCCTGATTTCCCGGCAGGGAGGGTCCGCCCAACGGCCGGGACGGCTTTTGCGTTTGAGTGAGCGGCTTTTGCGTGGCTTGTCCGCCGGGACCTGCCTTGATGAACGTGGGCCGATAGCGGTCAACGATGTGTCGCTGACTGTGCTCGATCGCCCACCGGCCTGCGTTGGCGACGACGTAAATGTAGGACTGATCGTGCAGGTCGCCTTCGGTGTCTTCCCACGGGGCGATCCAGATTCGCAAAACCTTGGCTTGCGTCCGAAGCGGATCGCCGGATGACGCCACGTGGCCGGTAATCGTGCCGTCTGGACCTTCTTTTGACGGCGGCCGAGACGCCGGGTCACCCTTTCCGTCCTTGCGCAGCCCCGGAAGATTGTTGGCAACCGCATTCGCATAAACCCCGGACAGCGAGGAACAGGTCACGCCATCGGGCGCCTTGCATGAGAACTTGCTCTCGCCATCCATTCCCGTCAGGGATCCGGCACAGCCGCCCAGCACCAGTGAGAGAACGGATACGATCAGGCAGACCGGACGCATGATCAATCCCCCTTGAGTCTGGGCATCACAGCAGCTTTTGTCGGTGCCGCCTTGCCTGCCAGCCGCCGCTCGATTTCTGCGGCGGAGGCCGCTCCCGGTATCAGACTTCCGTCCTGCAGGATGAGGGTGGGCGTGCCGTTGATGCCGAGACTGCCCGCCAGCTGGTTGATGCGCTCGATCGGTGTGATGCACTTGGGGCCACTGGGCAGCTTGCCTATGGTCATGAACTCCGACCACGCCTTCGTGCGGTTGGATGCGCACCAGATGCGTACAGACTTCCCCCTGGCTTCTGGATGCAGGCCCTCAAGCGGATACAGGAAGGTGTAGACCGTGACGTTGTCGAGTTTGGCGAGTTCGCCTTCAAGCCCCTTGCAATAGGGGCAGTCCGGATCAGAGAACACCGCCAGCTTGCGGCTGCCATCCCCGTGTACGGTCTTGATCGCGTCCTGCACCGGCAACTGAGAAAAATCGATGCGATTGATATCGCTCAGTCGCTGCGCGGTCAGATCCTTTTGCTCCTTCATGTCGAACAGGTGACCGAAGACAAAGTAGCGCCCCGTCGGGTCCGTGAAGGCAACGTTTCTTCCCATGGTGACTTCATAGAGGCCCGAAACCTCCGAGGGACGAACGGCGCTGATCCGGGTCGAGGGGTAAAGCTCTTTCAGGCGCACTTCCATTTCAGTCTCGCTGGCAGGGCTAGCAGCACAGACCACCCTCGTTGCTGAAAGGAGAACCAGGACCAGGACCAATGGGACACGCATCGATTTATGCATTTGTTGTTACTCCGAAGGATTCAGGGACTTTTTCATGATCTGGCGCCCTCGCTTCCAGAGTTCCGTGTAGGTGTCTTCATCGGCGCTCGCGGCCATGCCCAGCGCCACGCCCTTGGTCAGGACCACGTCGACGATCCGGCCGGCATCGACTTCGATGATCGGGAACATCTTCTCGGCGAGCGTGATGTAATACTGGGAGAGCCGATCCAGTGCCTTGCCAACGCCGGTGCCGATACCCGCCTGGATCTGCTTTCCGGGCTCGACCGTCCCCACGGAGCCCAGGGCGCTGGTGCTGTAGCTGGTTGCGCCTTGCTGGAATCCCTGGCCGATGCCGGCGATGATTCCGGTCATCAAGGCATTGGCCAGCACCTGTCCTTGCTTGCTGACCAGCCTCCCCCGCAATCCGGCTTTCCCGTCCTCGCCGACGACGTATCCCTTGATCGTGGCGTCCACCACTTCCCCGTTATTGAGCACGCAGGACAGCGATTCAAGTCGCAGATACGCCCGTTCGGAACTGATGTCGCCGTATCCGGAGCCAAGCATGAAACACTCCTTGACCTTTGCCCGGTAGCGATTGGGAAGAAAGGCGTTGTCCTGCACCCGCAGCAGGATCGGCCAGGGATTGTTTTGCGCCTGTCCTCCCGTGGGCGCATCCAGTCCACCCATCAGCACCACCCGCATGAAGGAGCCCGAGGGGATGTAGGTCTTGCCCTGTTTTGCGTCGGCCGGCCCTTGCGATGCTACCGGAATCGCGTCACTGACTTCGAACGACGCAATTCCAGGCTCTCGTGGAATGGCGGGAGGCGGCAACGGCGGGAGCGGTGTTACCGGTGTCCCGGACGGCGAGGGTGTCGGGCCTTGAGTTGACGCCTGAAGTGAGCTGGAAGGGCCGGGGCCCGGGAGCATCGGCGGCAAGGGCGGCAGCACGCTGGCCTGACGGGTTGAGGGTTGCGGTGCAGACTGCTTTTGCTCAACCTCACCCATCTTCTGTTTCAAGCCCTGAATGACGTTGTCCATCTCCTTCATCTGCTGCGACGATTGCGCCATCCAGACATCGCGTGGATCCACCTGCGCGCCTGGCGTGACAATGTTTCTGCTGGCTTTGTCGAGCCTGGTCGATTGAGGCATCGGGGCGGGCTGGTTGTCCCATATCGCGATGCTGCCAAAGACCAGGCCGATGAATCCTGCCCCCAGGCCGCCGAGCACCAGATACTGTCGAGCCTTGGGCGACAAGCCTTTCAGATAGGACGTGAGACCGCCGCTGGCGGCAGCCGGATCACTCATCGGGGTTCTCCGAGATCACGAAAACCTCAGTGGTTTCTCGGGGCGCTAACTGGGGTTTGGCGATCGAAATGGCAATCACCTGGCGTCGGTAGAGCTCCCGCTCGTCGAGCACCATCGCGTTGGCGGACGTATTGGTGAGAAGGTACTTCTCGCCTTTGAGGGGACCGTCGATGACCCTGGTCAGGACGAACAGGGCTTCGGTCCAGAGGGGCACGATTTCGTTCGCCACCCTAGCCTCCATCTCCGCTTCGGTGTCCGATTGAAGGGAGAGCAAGACGCGCTTGATCAACTGATTTCTGGCGACATCCTTGCCCGGCGGCAAACCGCTGCCGGCGACTGAGCGTCCCTTGAGGGTGATGGAGTCCGACGGGCCGTCCATCACCGACAACAGAAGCTTCCAGGTTCGGCCGTTCTCATCGGAAACGAAGATGCTGAGGGTCGGCTTGTCCGTGGTCGGCTTGAGATAGGCGGTACCGGCTTCCTTGTCGGCCGTGACCGCGAACTCACCTTCCGCCCCGAAGATCCGGCGAACGCGATGTCCTTCGATCCGAATCAGGGTCGGTTCGGATCGAGATACTCTGGCGCTCAAGGTGTCGTCCGGTTTCCCGACGAGCACCTGGGCCGCACTGGCGGACAGGCTAGCGGCCAGCAGCGCTGTCAAAAGGATTTTGTTCACTGGTTTCCTTGAACTCGGATACATAGAGCCTTCCATTCATGTGCTTGAATCCGACGAGATAGGTCGCCTGGCGCTCCCCGGCCTTTTTGTCCGACGCCCAGGTAAACAGCGTTCCCGACAGGGCGACCCGCAGCGTCTTCTCGTCCAGCGTGATGTTGCGAACCGAGAATTGCGTGGCAGTGTTGTTTTTCTTAAGGAAATCCGCGCGAGCACCCATTTCCATTTGCAGTCGTCCAAACTCGGAGGGCGCCGCATACTTCAGGAACAGGCTGTTCTGGTAAGTTGAAACGGCCGGGGTAATGTTGAGGGCGAGTCCGGCGTACCAGTAGGCCATGTCTTCGAGGTACTCCCGGGAGACGGCGTTGCCGGAGACCCAGAAGCTGCGCTTGATCTCGGGCGGAACGAGGACGGTTTTTTCATTGCCGACCAGTTTCAGCACGACGCCGGCGACGACCAGAATCACCAGGAGCAATCCCGCCAGAAGAATCCGCATGAACCGGATTTCCTGCGTGGCATTCGCCTGCTCGGACAGGTAATTTCGAAATAGCATCGTGATTTGTCGCCTATCCCAGAAAGTAGCGCTGGTCAGAGGGTGGAGTCGCTCGCAACTTCAGGAACAGCCCGCTGGGAAACCACCAGTAGAGGGCGTGAGCGGCGAACTTCGGGTGCTTGCCTGCCTTCATGCGACCGTACTGCCAGGCTGCCAGTGCGCCCAGGGCAATGCCCATGAGCATGGATCCGGAGATCACCCCAATGCTGATCAGCATGATGGCGATCACCGCCTGATCCATTTCCCACCACAGGAAGCGCTCCTGCGCATCCAGGGACTTCGGGATGTAGCCGTTTTCGTCGTTACCCACGCAGGATGCCCAGGCTCAGACCGTTGCCGTCAGGATGCCGGTGATGATCGTCGGCGTGTATTGCAGGAATATCGCAAAGCCAGCGCCCGACAGGATTGGAACCGGATTGACGCGGGCAATCGAAAGGATCGCGCCAAGACCGACGGCCGCGACCGCTACCGCCCGCCCGAAATAACCGGTGACCACGTCGTTGACCCAGGTATAGAGCGCCTGGAATTCAGTTCCCGTGGTGCCTGCAAGGGCACCTCCGGCCAGCAGGGAAAGGGCGACGGCGACTACTGCATAACGATGACTACGATTCACTTTTAACTCCTTTGGTATGGTCGATGACAGATTTGATGAGCCAGCCCAGCCCGATGCCAAGTGCAATACCGCCGATATGGGCTTCGAATCCCTTATCGAGCAGTGAGCCGGGCAGGAAGGAACCGAGGGCCATGAAGGCACTGGCAATGAGGTAATCTCGGATGGATTCTTTGGAACGGGGAATCACGTGCTTACTCCTTTTGGGTAGAAGAAAAATGTAGATCGACGCGCCGGTTGATCGCCCGCGACTCGTCCGAGGTGTTGGTGATGGCGTAGCAGCACTTTCCCTGGGACCGAATATCAATCGGGCTCCTGACCCCGAGTCGCATGAGATATGCGGCGACAACCTCTGCGCGCTTTCTGGCCAGGCGGTCGTTGAAGGCTTGAGATCCGAGGTCGTCCGTTCGCCCCTCAACCAGGATCGAATCACCCGGTTGAATCAGGGCAACCGCTTTCTTGATCTCCATTTCGGCCAGACCTGACAACGTCGCACTGGCGAACTGAAACGTCACCGATATCGGGTCGAGCTTTCTCGCCACCCGGACGGGTTTTGGAAGTTCCTTGGAAACGGTGTCTACGGTGGGAGATGCCGCGACAAGAAGGACGGTCTTCGACGTTGGCGCGGGGCACTCTCGTTGGTCGCAGATGCGCCAATCCGAGCGATCCCAGGTCAGCGACAGTCGCTTTGGAACTTCCGTGCTGATGGTTTTTTCAACTGCGCAACCAGACAGGAGCGACAGGACAATCAAAACGGCAACGGGACGCAGGGTCAAAGTGCGCTCTCCCGTTTCATGGCTTCTGAAACCTTTCTTGCATACCGATTGCGCTTTTCCGCTGACGTCGCGTTGTAGGCGCCGATGGCACTCCAGGAGTAACCGATGCGATGGACGTTCTGCGCCAGGATCCACGCTCCGACGAAGGTGTTGATGCAGGGTTCCCACAGACGCTCCCGCGAAATTCCGAAATGCGACAGTTTTGGCAGCCAACGGCTGTTGATCTGCATGTGCCCAACATCGAAACTGCCATCCCTGTTCCGATTCAGGGCATCGGGATTGCCGCCTGACTCCACCCTGGAAATCGCCTTGAGCAAGGCCGATGGCATCTGATAGCGCGAGGCCGCCTCCTCAAAGCAGGCGGCATGACCCGGTGTTGGGAGTGATGCGAAAAGGAAAATGAGAGGGAGCCACGCAAACTTGTGCATGGCATGGATACTATGAATTCAGATGCGGGAAACTGGCGCCAAAAGCAAACAGAAGTGCACCGTTTCAAAATTCGGTAACTGCGAGCTGCCTTTCCCGCAACTTGCTGTCGATGAATTCACGGTACCCGAAGCCAACAGTCCGCCATACGAACTTGTGCTTGCGGTATTCTTCGATCCTCACAATTGACTCGATGCGCAATGTCCGGATCTGATTCCAAACCGCGTTACCCGCATCATGCCGTTCTGATTTCCCTGAGGTCGACGTTCCCGGTATTTCAGGAGTGCCGTCCTCTGGCGATCGGCATTCACAAGTCCGTATTGGAACGGATTCCCGGCATCAATCCTCAGCAACTTCGTTTGGCGATGCGGATGCACACCGCATCGGCGCGCTACTTGAAGGCACTCACGAATGGCGAAATGCGTTTCGATCTCGATGGAAGTGCCGCTGGCGCAGTAACCCGTGAGCAGAAGCAGCAAGCGCTGAACACCCTGCGCGAGCGGTTTAGGAAGGGTGCCGAACAACACAAGGCACGGGTGCTGGCGCAGCAGCAGGAGAAGCAGAGACAGGAAAAGCTCGTCAAGCTCGCGGAAAAGTTCAATGCACAATGACTCAGGGATTACTGGCGGGGCGGATGTCAGTCGAACGCGATAGCACTGATCATCGTGCGTTACCTGCGATCAACGATTAAGGAATTCCCATACCCGTGGGAGCATCGCGCGTCCTGACGTCAAGGCTACTGCGCCACAGCGCCCATTCAGCGACCGCTGCGACGGGACGGTTGTCGGCCTGAGCTGACGTAGTGGGGTTGTTCCTGGTCGGACGGCAGTCCACCGGTAAGCTACCGTTGGCCCTCAGATCAAACTGAATGGTTGCTTCCTCATTTGACGAACTGATGCCCCCGACCCCAAGTCGTTTGATGATGTTCGCAAGCGGCATGGCGGCTTCCCTATTACATTGCTGCCGCTCGAGTTCGATTGATGATATCCGGGATTTCGAACAGGTCGCGGAACCCTGTAATTGGGCTGGTCAGCCAATATTCAGCATTCGCTCCTTGTTTCGATCAGGCTACATAGAGTCTGAATCGCTCCCCTCATCGATTCCGAGCGAGTATTCCCGAATCCCATCAGCAGCCCCTGTCGTTCCGTTCGGGCGGCATCGACAAAATATCTGGACAAGGGCATTACGCCAATCTGCCGCGTCCGCGCTGCTGCCGCGAGCGCCTGATCGTCGCAGCAATCATGCAACTCGGAGACCAAGTGCAGCCCGGTCGCCGCCGTCGGCACGGTCAGCCATCCGCCGCCCTCCGCCTCGATCGCGGACAGCAGCGCCGCGCGCCGTTCGGCATAGAGCGCCTTCGAGCGCCGAATGTGCGCGCCCAGATAACCATTGCCGATGAACTCGGCCGCGGTGGCCTGGAGCGGCAGCGGAACGCGGTGATCCGTGCCGTTGCGCACCGCACAGAGCGCGTCGATCAAGTCGTCCGGGGCGACCAGAAAGCCCAGTCTCAGGCCGGGGGCGAGCAATTTGCTGAGCGTGCCGATGTAAATCACGCGCCGGTTGTCGCCATCGAGCGCCTTGAGCGCCGGCGTCGGCGCGCATTCATAGCGGAATTCGCTGTCGTAATCGTCTTCGAGAATGAAGGCGTCGGCCTCCTTGGCCCATTGCAGCAAGGCCAGGCGCCGCGCCAGGCTCATGGTGACGCCCAGCGGGTATTGATGCGACGGTGACACCATGGCGAGCCGCGCATCGGGCGCGTGCTGGCGGCCCGCGTCGACATCCAGGCCTTCGGCATCGACACCGATCCCCACCGGAGCCACGCCGGCAAGCACCAGGCTACGGTACGCCGCATCGTAGCCGGGGTTTTCTACCCAAACGCGGTCACCGATGTCGGTCAGCGCCAGCGTCGCAATCGAAATGGCCGCTTGCGCCCCGGGCGCGATGACGATCTGGCGCGCATTGCAGACAACGCCCCGCGCCGCGCCCAGATACGCCGCCAAGGCCTCGCGCAACGGCAGAAAGCCCTGCGGATCGCCGTAAGAGAGATCGGGCATCGGCCGGCGCCGCCAGAAACGGCCTTCGAGGCGGCCCCAGAGCGCATAGGGGAACGCATCCAGCGCCGGCAGGCCGGGCGTGAGCGGCCATGCCGCACGCGCCATCGACATCGAATCCACCCCCGCCAGACGCCGCGCCCGTACCGATACCGGCGCGCGTTGTCGTTCCCGTGGTGCTGCTGTAGATGAACGCGGCGCTTGCTCGGCCCTGCGTGCCGCCACATAGGTGCCGGCGCCGCGCCGCGCCTCCAGAAAGCCCTCGGCGACAAGTTGCTCGTATGCGCCGGAGACGGTAATCCGCGACAAGCCAAGCTCCTGCGCCAGCACGCGCGAGGCCGGCAGGCGAATGCCGGGCTGCAAGGCGCCGTCGGCCACCCCTTTGCGAAAGAAGCGCACCAGTTGCTCGCGCAAGGACAGCAGGTCGTCCGGCGCGCGTTGAAAGCGGTTCCACACCGGATAAGCGGTAGCGCGAGTCTTCATGCGGATTCCCGTTTTATTTCGCGGCCACCGATAAAACCAAGTGGCCTTAATAATTTACATAAGTGGATATTTCGATAAGGCCATTTTGCAGGCATTCTATGCGCCATGCAATCCCCTCCCATTCAAGGACACGGCCCATGAATACCGCCCCCCTCCGGCCCGCTGATCTGACGCACCCGATCATCGCGGCGCTCGTTTCCGTCATCGTCAATTACGGCGGCACCTTCATCCTGGTGTTTCAGGGGGCGAAGGTGGCGGGGCTCAGCCCCGAGCAGACGGCCTCATGGATCTGGTCGATCTCGATCGGCGTCGGCCTGACCGGCGCCTGGCTGAGTTTCCGCTACCGCGAGCCGATCATCACCGCCTGGTCCACGCCGGGTGCGGCCTTCCTCATCGCCGTGCTGCCGAATACGCCCTACGCGGAAATGATCGGCGCCTACATGCTGTCCGCCATCGGCTTCATTGCGCTGGGGGCATCGGGCTATTTCGAGCGGGTCGTGAAAATGATCCCGCCCGGCATCGCCGCCGGGCTGCTCGCCGGCATTCTGCTGCGCTTCGGCATCGGTGCCTTTGGCGGTGCGGGCATGGACCCCTTGCTCGTCGGCGCGTTGATTCTCACCTATGCCCTGCTGCGCCGGTTCACCGCGCGCTATGCGATTGTCGGCGTGCTGATCGCCGGCATCGCGCTTCTGCTCGGGATGGGGCAGGTCAGTTTCGACAGCGTGGCGCTGGAGCTGGCCATGCCGGTATTCACGGCCCCCGCCTTCTCGATGACCGCGCTGCTCAGCGTCGCGTTTCCCCTCTTCGTCATCACGCTGACCGGCCAGTACATGCCGGGCATGCTGGTGCTGCGCAACGACGGCTTCAAGACCAGCGCCAATCCCATCCTCACCGTGACGGGCTTCGGCTCGCTGTTGATGGCGCCGTTCGGCTCGCATGCGTTCAACGTCGCAGCCATCACGGCGGCGATCTGCACCGGCAAGGAATCCCACGAAGACGCCAAAAAGCGCTATATCGCCGGCCTGGCCTGCGGGGTGTTCTACATCCTCGTCGGCGTCTTCGGCACCACGCTGGCGGCCTTGTTCGTGGTGCTGCCGCCGACCTTCATCACCACGCTGGCCGGGCTGGCCTTGCTCGGCGCGATTGGCGGCAGCCTCGCCACGGCATTGGTCGATCTGCGCGGACGCGAAACGGCGTTGATCACCTTCCTCGCCACGGCGGCCAATATCACACTGTTCGGACTCGGCGGCGCGTTCTGGGGCCTGGCGGCAGGTCTGATCGCGCACGGGCTGATCCATGGCGACTTTCGCCTGTCGCGGTGGTTGCCGCGCTTGAGCCGATCCAATGTCGGGGATGGTCGGTAGGTACGGATACCCGAGAAATTCCCTCTGTCTTCGAACCAAAGCCTGCCTGCACGTAAGAATAGCTGACAGCCCCCGCTCTCCGATCTTTCGTTGGCATACCAATTGCGTGCGCCTTGTGCATTTCCCCAACAGGGGCACGCCATGTTCGTTCAATCCACTTCATCCCCTTTTTCTGCGGCCGAAATAGCGCGTTCGCTGTCGCCCCGGCAAACACCGGCCGCCACGTTGCCGGCAAGCATTGCCGATATTGCCGATACGGTGCGCATTTCCCAGGCGGGCCGGGAGGCGCTCGCCGCATCGAACGGCGATAAATCGGTCGAAGCACGGCTGGCCGCGATCAAGAGCAAGGATGGCATGAGTCGGACGCAGGAAGAGCAAGATTACGTGCGTGCCAACGACACGCGGCTGTCTGAAATCACCGCGCAAGGCAAGCCCCCGGAAAAGCTCACCGCCGATGAACTGGACTACCTGCAAAAGGCCGCGGGGTTCGTCAATACCTTCGCCAACCTGAGTTCAGCGGAAAAGGCTCTGTATGACAAGGCGGTGGCCAGCGACAACACCGAGGCCGCTGCAGGCATTAGCATGATCGCATTGATTCGCCAGGGCGGGAACATGGCCGGCGGTGCCAACGGTTCTACCTATAACCCGCTCACGATGGAAATCACGGCGGCCAACATCGAGAAATTCTTCAGCCACAGCATCATCGATCAGACGGGGCAAGCCCAATCCCAATTTCAGGCCTTGATCCAGCTCCTGCAAGACAGCCCGGTGGCTTGATGCCGTCCCGCCAGCGCCGACTTTTGAGATTTTCCGGCATAAAGGTATAGCTTCTTCCGGTCGCTCTGAAACGGAAGGTTAATGGGACAGGCTTGAATTGATTCTAGTGCTGAACTTCTGCTGTTCTAGGCGTGCAAAAACTTCGCTTAGGGTCGCTATGTAAAGCTTTACATAGCGACCCTAAGCGGATGGTCAAAATTCTGCAAAGCGGACGGCGACGGAACAGTGACTAACGTCACTACTCAAGAAAGCGTGAAGGCGATCCGTTTAGTTCTTCAGCTCAGCTGACCCGAGGTTGGCGCGCAGCATATTGCAAAACAGGCTACCCTGCTCAATCGCATCGTCTAGCGCCACGTGAGTGTGGCCAACGGGATCGAACCACTCGGCCGGCATGGACCGCTTACCGCAGGCACGATACGGTTTACGCATTATCGCCATGGCATAGATCTTGATGTCGATCGCGGAATAACCGAAGGGATTCTCTCCTGCGAATTGTGTGAGGTACCAGTACACGAAGGAAAAATCGAAGGCGGCCGGGTAAGCGACAAAGACTGGCTTTCCGGGCAGAGCCTTGAGCCACGCCAGGTAGCGTGTCATGGTAGAGCGAGGCTGTTCAAGGTTCTGCCTGCAAGCCGCCCACGCTTCCGGCTGCGTCGCCCACCAAGCTACAGTCCCGGGGTCGGCCGCGAATTCCGGGAGCGTTTCCAGATTGGCGGAGAATGTTGTCAGCAACTCCTTCTCGGCCGAATACGCTGCCGAACCAATGCTCAGCATGGAATGCTTTCCGGCCACCGGGCCGTCGGTCTCGACGTCCGTACTGACGTAGATTTCAATCACGAGAGCTTCCTTCGCTTTGGCCGGGGCCAGTCTGCCTGAAATTCACTTACCTTGCTTCCCAGTTACATCACTCTACTACGGCCCCAATGACCGGAGTTGGCCGGCTGGGCGAGATCGGTAACGAATGCTAAGTAGAAGGCTGATCGATCAACCTACAGATGGAAATCGCCCGCTGCTTCTGGCTGATAAAGCACTTTACCGATCCGAATATGGCGGGTCCGGTTCGTCATGCGCCAGTCGAAGGCATCGCCCTCCTTGTAGCCCAGAATCGCGGTGCCCATGTCGGAGCAAACCGACAACTTCCCGGCATGGTCATCCGCGTCCTCCGGGTAGACCAGCGCCACTTCCACTTCCTCGTCGTCCAGCTGCAGCAAGGTCCTGGAGTTCATCGTGACGACATCCCGCGCCACTTGGCGCGAATCGACAACGATAACCCGCTCGATCTCATGCTCGAGTTCGAAAACAGACGAAGGATGCTCGAACATGAGCAGGCTCGTGAGCCGTGCCTTGTCGAATTCGGTGATGTGGATGTCGGCGGCGTAATCTGCGGCGCCTTCGCGCAAGCGCCGGAGATAACGCTCGGAGGTCATGACGAAGGACTTCAGGGCAGGCGTCTGGCTTTCCAGCAGGAAGCCACAGCGCTCGAACGCCTTCAGCGAGCGGGCGTTTTCCGTGTGGATCTTGGCGATGAGCTTGTCGGCTCGCATTTCGAAGAACGCGAGCTTCATGCCTTCGCGGATGGCGCTGGCGCCGAGCTTGCGTCCCCAGTTGTCGCGGTTGCCGATGACCAGAACCATTTCGCAGTCCGATCCACCGGCTGCTCCACTCAGTCAACGGCCATAGCACCTCTGTAGCCGCGTACAGCCGCTTTGGGTCGGGCCGGCTGTAGCGCATAGGGCGAAGTAGACGTAGAAATCAACTTTCCGGTCTACGGCGGTTGACCGTCAGGTTGCTGTCGTTGGCGGCGACCTACCCAAACGGCAGCAGTGACCGACAAGCACTCATCCATCAAGAGCCCAATTTTCATTTTTTCCCTTTTATCCGACTCATCGCTCGAGAGCGACGTGATCGAAAATTGGCCGCTATGCGAAGCAACCACTGAGCAGCGCAGAATACCCGCGCTGATCGTGACGTAGCCTCTTCACGGGTAACCAGCGCTGAGTTCGTCAGCCCCCCCCCTGAATTTGCGCATAGACGCCTTGCGCCGCCTGTCGTGCAGCAACATCCTGCGCTGCACTGAGCGATTCGAGGTCGACACCGTCATAGCCGCCAACAAAGGCCGGTCCCCCGATATCCTCATCGTAGGGAGACCCATCCTCGTTGATCGCGTAGTGCGCGTCCTGAGTCAGATCGCTGCCAAGTAATTTGGCCAGATATACCCAAGTCCAGCATCGATAGAGATCACTTTGATCGTAGCCCTCGATCAATTGACGCATGACGTCGATCTCTCCGCGTTCAGCTGCCACGGTCAGCCAACGCTTCGCGTCCTCGGGACGATCGAGTCGTTCCGCAATCTCTGCAACGGACACTGGGTTGGAAATGACCCGATCGATCCCGAGCTCAAAGAACGATGGATCATCGAACTGATCCGCAAGATCCAGCAATGCGTTGGGTTCGCCCAAGGCAGCGGCAGCCCGAAGGTGATGAACGTATTTATTCGACTTTGCCAAATGATCCTCGTAGGCCGCCGCCCATTCCTTTTCAACACCGGTCAGAATCCGTCCCGCCTTTGCCTGCAAGTACCAATGCTCGCTGCCAGGCTCAGGCTCCTCGACATCTTCCGAAAACCGTTGAATCAATGCAAGGGCATAGTGCGCCAAAGCATTGCCTTTGCGGGCGGCGTTATCGAGTCCTTCAAGCAGGATGGGGGACGCCACCATGGCGTCGGTGAATGCTCGTTGAGATTCGACACTATCGTTCCAGTCCTCCGGTTCTTCGTCCTCTTCATCGCCTGGATATTCCCCGTCCCTTTCAGTGCGCAGGAGCGCCACCAGACCGTCAATCCCGAAAACACCGAACTCACGCTCTGTCAAAAAATCCGGCAACGCGTGGGAGACCGCATCGGCCACATCGGCGGGATAGCCCATCTCAATGCACCGATTCCGAACGCGTGATCGATGTTTGGCTGGTAGCTGACTGGGCATCGACACGTCCGTGAAAACGGAGTTGGCGCACAATGCTGCGTAGGAGTTGAAGCCAAACGAGGCGGCCAGCAACTCGTAAATATGGGCTCGTTTGAACGGGCCCTTGGCGCTGGCCTGGAGGTGTTGCTGCGTGGAGTACGCGAATTCCTTGATGGTCATGACAAACCTTTCCTGAAGTCCACGCCGTATTCGGGTCAGACGCACACGTTTAAGACCCCGACGACGAGGCTCAAAGAGAGGTTTTCAGATCAAAGGAATGAACGCCGTTTTTTACTCGTGTGCAAGTAA
>JAOTRV010000004.1 GCA_030247575.1 Sulfuritalea sp. | reverse complement strand
GGCCTGGACGTCGCTACGCGTCAGGCCAGCGGCGGCCAGGGCGTCGTCGAAGGCCTTGTCGGCGGCCTGGTCCTGGTCGAGGTCCCCGGGCATCATGAGGTGTACTTTCTTGACGCCGTACTTGAGTTGCGGTGCGTCGGCTACCTTGAGTTCTTCCAGCAGCACCACCTTGACGCTGCGCGAGCCCATGTCGATTCCAGCGGTAATCATTGTTGTGTTCCTCCTGTCATTTTCTGTTTGCCGGTGAGCGCGTGTGAAGAAATCGTAGCGAGCGGGCCGCAGCGGGGTGCGGCCGGAGCGCAGCTACCGGAATGTACGAGTTTGTACATGAGGATAGGGAGCACCGCCCAAGCCCCGATCCGGCGCGCGCAGTAGATTTATTCATATGCGCTCAGGCGGCCTGACGGCGCAGACCCAGTTGTTCCATGAAGGCGTCGACCCGCGCCTGCGTCCGCACTTCGTCGAATTCCCGTTCGTCGCCCATGTTGCCTTCGAAGGTCATGATCGGGACCCCGGCGTTGGCCATGTCCTGGCGGTTCTCCATGATGCCGACCGAGAGACCTTCGCAGCCGCGGTTGAGGTGCATCATGCAGCCGTCCACCTTCCAGTCGCGAGCGATGTTGATCATCATCTCCGACTTCACCTTGGGATCGAAGAACTGCTGCCACAAGGGCTTCGACAGGTTCCAGTCGGCATACAGGCGCAGCGCCGTATCGCGGTCGTTCATTTCGATGCCTTTTTCCCAGGGCACCGTCCGCGCGCCCCAGCTGCCGTCCGGCTTGTACTCCCAGGTGCCTT
The DNA here is from genome assembly GCA_030247575.1 of Sulfuritalea sp. GTDB lineage: Bacteria > Pseudomonadota > Gammaproteobacteria > Burkholderiales > Rhodocyclaceae > Sulfuritalea. The sequence goes on along the minus strand of JAOTRV010000004.1, from coordinate 205,799 downwards.
CCAGGCCGTAGGTATAGAGCGAACCGACCGACACCGCGCCGAAGGTTTCGAGGTAACGGAAGATCTTGAGGAAGGGCCAGGGCGGCTGCGTGTCGGACATCAGACGGCAGCGCTCGCTGGGCACCGCCGCGATGCCGCGGGCGACGCGGTCCTTCACTTCTTCATACAGCTCGTCGTAGAAGTCCGCACACCACTGCGAGGACTTGTGCAGGATGGCGAGGACGTAGAGCGAATACATGGTCTTCTCGTCGAGCGGTGCCGGCACCGCCTTTTGCAGTTCGCAGATTTGCGCCCAGCGCGAGGTGGCGCGCATTTCGTTCTTGATGGCGCGGATCAGGCGCTCGTCGTCGCACTTGCGTCCCGTCGCCTTCTCGACGAACTCGATCGAGTCGTGCAGCTGCGCCGTCACGTAGTCGAGGCGTTCCGGCGTCAGGTCGCGATAGGCGCCGACCGACACATCGACGTAGAAGTCGGGAATCTTCTTGGTCATCGCCACGTGCTGGTACCACTTGGCGTGCGAGCAGCAGATTTGCGTCTGGAAGATGAAGTCCGACGTCGGCCACGGGCCGCCGTAGTAGTACTCGTTGAGGTGCATGCTGCCCCAGTAGATGCGCATGTAGGAACACATGTCGCGGGCAAAACCCTGGGCCTCGGCGGCGTCGAGGCAGCGCTGGGTGAATTTGCGGTCGAGCGAGACGCCGGCGGAGTAGGGCTCGCCGGTCAGCGGATAGACGTCGTCGCCCAGCGATGTGGGGATGGCGTCGAAGGACCAGCCGGCGGCGGACCAGCGGATGCCGCCGTTGTCCTTGGCACGGGCGAAGTTCTGGTAGTACTGCTCGCGCAGTTGCTTGGCCTTGCTCCAGAGCTTGAGGGGTTCGGTCGGGTAACGGTTAGGCAGGCTCATCTTGATCTCCTTGGGGCTCAGAACAACTCTTCGTCGCTCAGCGTTTCGAGCATGGCTTCCACGCGGATGCGGAAGGGCCCGATCGGGTTGGTGATGTCGAATTCGAGGAACAGCGTCGGGATGCCGTTGGATTCGAGGTGATGTTTCAAGTCCGGATAGTCGCCCTCGTGCGGATCGCAGAACTTCTGCTGCAGGAAGATCGCCGCCTTGACGTTGTATTCCTTGGCGAGATTCAGCACGTGATCGAAGCGCGTATGCACCGGGTAGTCCTTGGTCGGGCAGGCCGGGCGGTCGCAGTAGCGGTCGGCGATGGCCTTGATCACGTCATCGTCCGGCTTCGAGACGTTCCAGAAATAGCGGGTGCCCGAACACTGGTCGTCGATGACGATGGTCGAGCCCACGGATTCGACCATGGCCATGAACGACACGTCGTCGTTCTCGGAACCGATGGTCATGAAGCGGACGCCTTCCTTGCGCTCCATCTTGCGCGAGGGCAACGCGGCCAGCACCTTCTTCAGCATCTCGTTGTGCTCGCGCTTGTCTACAAACTGGGAAGTTATCGAGGCGTACAAAGCCTCGACGCCGGTCACCCTGGGATTGCTTTCCTTGCGGTAGTCGAACAACTGGCGCAGCAGACGGCGGTTTTCATCGATCACGGCCAGGGCTTCGCGCAGCATGTCGTCGGTCAGCGGCTTGCCGGTCAGGGCTTCGAGAAAAACGCGGAAGCGCTGCACTTCGGCGCGATGCACTTTTCTTGCATGCGGCGACTGCACGTCGTTCGGCATGGCGACGTAGAAGTCCCATCTCACCGTCGGCACGTTGTGGCGCCAGGAGCTGAAGGTCTGCCGGTACTGGATGCAGGACTGGGTCAGCGTCACGCCTTCCGCGTAGTCGTAGCGGCCGAGCAGGCCCTGGGCCAGAGAATCGCGGCAGAAGGGACAGAACATGCCGAAGATGTGCGGCTCGGTGACGTTCTGCGGTTCATGGGCGCCGAGCACGCGCACCGGCAGCATGCCGGCGGCGATCAGCAATTCCTCCGGCGAATAGGTGCACATCGTCGCCACCACCTGGCCACCGGTGCGCGCCTTCCAGGCCCGCGCGTAGTCGTGCCGCTTCTCGTACCACTCCTTGAACTGGTCAAACAGGCCATCGCTCATACACTGGTCTCCTCTAGTGGGTCCGCCGCCCGCCTCTCCGGCACGCCCGGCAAATCGCAGAATTGATTGACGTCCAATTACTGAATGAACGTTCACTCGTCGCCAGTGTAAAGCGTCATTAAGGGAAATGCAAGCCCTCGGTGCGGGGTTTCGGGGCGAATGTTCGGGCTGCGGGAATGCCGCGCGGGCGACGGCGCGGAAGCGCGGCGAAGCCCCGAATGGCAAGGCAAGTGAGCGTGGTGACGGCGCGATGCCGTCGCCGGGAGATCAGGCTGCGCTGCGGCGGTGGCGGTACATGTGGAAGGGGCTGCTGCGGAAGATCAGCTCCTTCTCCAGTTCGGCGCCGAGGGCTTTGGCCAGGGCGATCGAACGGCTGTTTTCCGCATCGATCAGGCTGATCGGCTGCATCTCCGGAAGGTGGTGCGGCAGCATGGCCTGCACCGCGCGCGCCGCCTCGCTGGCGTAGCCCTTGCCCCAATGCGCGCGGACGATGGCCCACTTGATCTCGGTTTCGGGCCATTCGGAGGGGAACCAGAGGCCCACCAGACCGACCACCGCCGCGGATTGCTTTTCCCGCACGACATAGGGGCCGTAGCCCTTGCGCTCCCAGTGGCGCACCAGCGAGCCGACGACGCGCTGCGTCTCGCTTTCCGGCAAGGGGTTCTGGAAGGTATATCGGGCACATTCCGCGTCCGAGTAATAGGCGTGCAGCGCAAGCCAGTCCTCCGCCAGCGGTATCGCAAGAACGAGGCGCGCCGACTCGATCGATTCCGGAATCTTGTGTGTCATGGGCCCGGCCGGTGGTGACTAGCGCCGGCTTTCGAGAAAGCGGGCGACGCGCTGTTGCGTCTCGGGCAAGGCGAGCAGCGCCGCGCTTCCCGCCAGTTCGGTCTCGAAGCCGTCGGCACTGCCGTCGATGGCGACATCGATGCAGTGCTTGCATTCGGCCAGCGCCCGCGCCGGAATGGCGGCAATGCGCTGCACGATCGCCCGCGCCGCCGCTTCGAGGCCGGCGGCGGGCGCCGACCATTGGGCGAGGCCGAGCGCGACGGCATCGCTGCCGGAAACGACTTCGGCGCCGAGGATCAGGCGCCGCGCGATGGATTCGCCGCAAATCCGCGTCAGGCGCTGCGTGCCGCCAGCGGCAGGCAGAAGGCCGAGACCCGCTTCGGGCAGGCCGACTTTGGCGGCATCTCCCGTCACGCGCAGGTCGCAGGACAGCGCGAGTTCGAAGCCGCCGCCCAGTGCCGCGCCGCCGATTTCCGCCAGCGTCACCTTGGAGAGGGACTCCACCCGCGCGAACACCTGCTGCATGCGCCGTGTGAGGTCGATCATCTGCTCGCGGCCTACCGCGCTGTCGAGAATGCTGTGCATCAGCGCGAGATCCGCGCCGGCGCAAAAGGCTTTCTCCGAGCTGCGAATCCAGAGCACGCTGACCGCGCTTGCACGCTCCACCTCGTCGAGAACCTGGCCGAAGCGTGCCACCCATTCGTCGTTGATGGCATTCACGGGCGGGCGACACAGCGTAGCGGTCGCGACAGCACCTTCAATAATAAGGGAGATCATTTTGTTCCATCCGGTTGCGCACGCCGTCATGTTGTTCCAGCGCGCTCTTCTGACAATCAGGCGACCGCGGCTCGGGGGCGCCTTCTGCGCCTGACCGGTGATTCGGGTTGCGCCTTCGACTTTGCAGCGGCCGTCAGGGACGGACTGCGGAAGGCCTGGGTGCGCGCGGCGACGCCTGCCAGGCCGCGGCGCCCCTTGGCGGTGAGGAAGGGTTCGATCAGCAGCTTGATGCCCTCGGCAATGTAGGTTTCCAGGCTGTAGTGCTCGCTCAGGATCCAGTGCTTCAGGGCCCACGAATGCGCGTACATCACCAGTTGGTAGGAGTACAGAAATTCGTTGACCTCGCACATGTGCCCGCCTTCGACACAGGCATGGATGCACTTTTCGATCAGGAGATTGGTGCGGGTTTCTGCTGCCTTGATCAGCACCCGGCGGTCCGCACGCAAGGATTTCGTCGAACGGTAGGCCAGCACGGTCGCCGCACGCAGTTCATCAACGATGTGGCAGTAGGCCCAGGTCGCCACGCACAGCCGTTCCACGGGGTGCTCGATGCCGGCGAGCTGCGGCGGAATCTCGTTTTCGTAGGTATCCAGCACCAGCTTCAGGCTGAGGTAGAGGATGTCGTCCTTGTCGCGGAAGTACTGGTAGATCAGGCCGGTGCTGACGCTGGCCTCCCTGGCGATCTGCTGGATGGTCGTCGTGTAATAGCCTTCGTCGGAAAACAGCTTGACGGCGGCCCGCACGATCTGCCCGCGTCGTTCCTCGACCAGTTTTGGATCGGTAACCAGTGCCTGGACATCCGCTGCAGATTCCATCTTTGCCCCCTCGATCAGTGCCGTTCGGCGTAGGCGCGCAGTCTGCCACGAAACCGTCCGGCGCTGACGCGACAAGCGCCGGCGCCGGTGCGGGCATACTCAGTTGCCTTCGAACTTGGGCCTTTCCTTGGCGACAAACGCGTTGTAGGCGCGCGTGAAGTCCTTGGTCTGCATGCAGATCGCCTGTGCTTCGGCTTCGGTTTCCAGGGCCTGTTCGATGGTCTGGTTCCATTCCTGGTGCAGGCACTTCTTGGTCATGGAGTGGGCGAAGGCCGGGCCTTCCGCCAGCGACCGCGCCAGCTTGTAGGCCCTTTCCATCAACTGGTCCTGGGCGACGACGTCGCTGAAATAGCCCCAGGCCAAACCCTGCTCGGCGCTCATGGCGCTGCCGGTGTAGAGCAGTTCCGAAGCGCGGCCGTGGCCGATGATGCGCGGCAGGATGGCGCAGGCGCCCATGTCGCAGCCGGCGAGGCCGACGCGAACGAAGAGGAATGCGGTCTTGGCTTCCGGCGTGGCGTAGCGCATGTCCGATGCCATGGAAATGATGGCCCCGGCCCCGGCGCAGACGCCATCCACCGCGGAAATTATCGGCTGCGGGCAGGTGCGCATTTCCTTGACCAGGTTGCCGGTCATGCGCGTGAATTTCAGCAGGTCGTCCATCGTCATCTTGGTCAGCGGTCCGATGATTTCATGCACGTCGCCACCCGAGCAGAAGTTGCCGCCGGCGCCGGTGATCACGACAACGCGGACATCCTCGGCATACTGGAACTTGTGGAAAGTATCGCGCAGTTCCGCATAGCTCTCGAATGTCAGCGGGTTCTTGCGCTCCGGCCGGTTGAGGGTGATGGTGGCAATGTTGTCCTTCACCTCCAGCTTGAAGTGTTCGGGCCGCCAGTCTGCAGCTTTGAGCTTGTACATGTGCTACTCCTTTTGTTTTCGGATTCGTGATCTGGGTTGGGGAGAATCAGCCGGCGAGGGTCAGGCCACCGCTCACGCTGATGGTCTGGCCCGTGACGAAGGACGCGCGGTCGCTGGCGAAGAAAAGTATCGCGTCGGCGATCTCTGAAGGCTTGGCCAGGCGGCGCATCGGCGTCGCCTTGACAAAAGCCTCCTGGTGCTTTTCGGGAACGGCGCGCAGGAGCGGTGTGTCGGTCGGCCCCGGACACACGCAATTGACGTTGATGCCGTAGCGCGCGACTTCGCGCGCCAGCGACTTGGTGAAGGCGATCGCGCCGCCCTTGGCGCCCGAATACACCGTCTCGCCGAGGCTGCCGACGCGGCCGGCATCGCTCGACACCGTGACCACCTTGCCCGAGTTGCGCTCGATCATGCCGGGCAGGAAGGCGTGGGTTACGGCCACCGGTCCGAGCAGATTGACGTCCATCACCTTGCGCCAGAACTCGGGGGTGTTGTCCATGAAGGGCTGGATCTTGCCCCAGCCGGCGACGTTGGCGACGATGTCGACTTTGAGGCCCAGCGCGTCGGCGGCGCTCTTGAACGCGGCCACCGAAGCCAGGTCGGCGACGTCGAGGCGGGCGAAATCGGCCGCCTGCCCCTTGGCGCGGATGGCGGCGGCCACCGCCGCGCCGTTGGTTTCGTCCAGATCGCCGATCAGGACATGCGCGCCGGCTTCCGCCAGCGCTTCCGCGGTTGCCTTGCCGATCCCCGATGCGCCACCGGTGACCACTGCCGTCTTGCCATTCAATCGCATGATTTTCTCGCTTTCTCTTTCCAGGATCCGGGTGGGTAGGCCGGCGCTCCGTTGCCTGCCGGAAAGCACCGCGCCCTGCCTAAATTTCAGACTGAATGATTGCTCAGTCAGTCTGACAAGTCAACCCCCGCAAGGCATTTCGAGCGCTTGACTTTTTGAATGAATGAGCGTTCAATCATAACCGAGGAGAAGGTGTTGGCAATGGCGCAGATTTACTCAAGAAAACAAGCTACGCCGCCAACCTTATGACAACACAAGAGATATTTCTGTCCACTGCAGGCCGGGGTAGCGCCGGGAGTTTGGCCGCGCTGCCATTTTGCTTGAGATCTAATGATTGGACACCAAGCATTTAAATGTGTATTGTGGAAATAGGGTTATTTGATCCGGTTCATGCCAAACAGGAGATGAACGCATGGAGGCATCGGTAGCGCAAAGGCATCGTGGCGGCAAGCGCGCCGCGGGGCCGGCGGGAAGATCCGCATGATCGAACTCGAACCGGGCTCGGTCGAGCACGTCGGGCACCCCGAGGAGCCGCCGCACAGCCCGCTCGGCATCCGCCTGCTGGCGGTGAGCCGCGCCCTCGCCTATGCGGGCGGCGCGATCATGATCCTGCTGATCGGCATGTCGCTGATTTCCATCGTCGGCCGCAAGCTGTTCTCGCTGCCGATTCCGGGCGATCTGGAGATCATGCAAATGGGGGCCGCCGTGGCCGCCGCGATGTTCTTCCCCTGGTGCCAGATGAACGACTCCCATGTCCGCGTCGATTTCTTCACCTCGCGCCTGCCGGCGCGGGCCAGGGCGGCGCTCGACGGTATTGCCGCATTGCTGCTGGGCGCGGTGATGCTGCTGTTGTCCTGGCGCACGGCGGTAGCCGCGCTGGCGTCGAAGCAGTCCGGCGATTCCTCCGTCATGCTCGGCCTGCCGCAGTGGATCGCCGAAGCGCTGATCGTGCCCAGCCTGATCGTGTTCGCCCTGACGGGACTGTATATCGCGCGCCGCCGCTTCCGGCTGGCGTGCGCGGGGACGAGATGAGCGGCACCACCGTAGGTCTGCTCATGTTCGGCATCCTGATGGCGATGCTGGTGCTGCGCGTGCCGATCGGCATCTCGATGTTCCTCATCGGCGCCGGCGGCTACCTGACGATGATCGGCGGCGATGCGGCGCCGACCCTGTTGCTGAATTCGCTGAAGAATCTGGTCTACGCGCGACTCTCGAACTACGACCTGAGCGTGATACCGATGTTCCTGCTGATGGGACAGTTCGCCACCCACGGCGGCTTGTCGAAGGCCCTGTTCGACTGCGTCAACGCCTTCGTCGGGCACTGGCGCGGCGGCGTCGCCATGGCCTCGGTGGGCGCCTGCGCCGGCTTCGGCGCCATTTGCGGCTCCTCGCTCGCCACCGCGGCGACCATGGGCCAGGTCGCGCTGCCGGAACTGCGCCGCTACAAGTATTCCGGGGCGCTCGCCACCGGCACGCTGGCGGCGGGCGGCACGCTCGGCATCATGATTCCGCCCTCGGTGCCGCTGGTGATCTATGCCGTGCTCACCCAGGAATCGATCGGCAAGTTGTTCATGGCGGCTGTGGTGCCCGGCCTGATCGCCATGCTCGGCTACATGATCGTCATCCGCATCGTGGTGACGCTGAAACCCGAAGCCGGCCCGGCCGGCCCGCTGGTGTCATGGCCCGAAAGAATGCGCGCTCTGGGCCTGGTGTTCCCCGTCCTCATCGTCTTTCTCGTGGTGGTGGTCGGCCTCTACGGCGGATGGGCCAATCCGACCGAAGCGGCCTCGATCGGCGCCGCGGCCTGCGGCATTCTCGCCGTGGTCTCCGGCGGCATGCGCCTGCAGGGCGTCAAAGACAGCATCCTCGGCGCGGCCGAGGCCACCGCGATGATCTTCCTCGTGCTGCTCGGCGCCGACATGCTGAATACCGGGCTGGCGCTGACCCAGATGCCGGCGGAACTCGCCAACTGGGTCAGGGAGAGCGGTCTCTCGCCGCTGCTGGTGATGGGCTCGATCCTGCTGATCTACATCTTCCTCGGCTGCGTCATGGATTCGCTGGCGATGATCCTGCTCACCATCCCGATCTTCTACCCGGTGGTCATGGGCCTGGACTTCTGGGGCATCAGCCAGGCCGACAAGTCGATCTGGTTCGGCATCCTGGCGCTGATGGTGGTGGAAATCGGGCTGGTGCACCCGCCGGTCGGCATGAACATCTACATCATCAACAGCCTGGCCAGGGACGTTCCGCTGATCGAGACGTTCAAGGGCGTGGTGCCCTTCCTTATTTCGGATCTGTTTCGCATTCTGTTGTTGCTGTTCGTTCCCGGCATTTCCCTGTACCTGGTTCACGCGCTCGGTGCCTAGCGCAATCCCGCAGCATTCCTAAGACATAACAAAGATAGGAGACCACGATGCAAGCATCCCGTAGCCTGAAAATCGCCGTTGCCACTGCGTTCCTGGCGCTTGCCGCCGCGCCGGCGGCCGCGCAGGAAACCGTCACGCTCAGAGTGCACCACTTCCTGCCGCCCGGCTCGAACGCTCATGTCAAGATGATCGAACCGTGGTGCGCGAAGATCGCCAAGGAGTCGGCCGGCAAGCTGAAGTGCCAGATCTACCCCGCCATGCAGTTGGGCGGCACGCCGCCGCAACTGTTCGACCAGGCGAAGGACGGCGTGGCCGACATCGTATGGACCCTGCCGGGCTACCAGGCCGGACGCTTCCTCGCCACCGAGGTGTTCGAGCTACCCTTCATGGTATCTAGCGCCGAGAAGGCCTCGAAGGCCTTGTGGGACTATGCCGCGAAGAATGCCAGGGAAGAATACAAGGGCGTCAAGCCGCTGATCTTCCACGTCATCCCCGGCACCCAGCTGCACACCACGAACAAGCAGATCAAGACGCTGGCCGATTTCAAGGGGCTCAAGCTGCGCGCGCCGAACCGCATGGCGACCAAGCTGGTCAGCGCATTGGGCGCGACGCCGGTGCCGATGCCGGTGCCGCAGGTTGCGGAAAGCCTGGCCAAGGGCGTGATCGACGGCACCGTGCTGCCGTGGGAAGTCATCCCCTCGCTGAAGATTCAGGAGATCGTCAAGTTCCACACCGAAACGCCTGCCGGACAAGCCTTCATTGCCACCTCGGCCTTCGTCTTCGCCATGAACCCGGGACGCTACGAAAGCCTGCCGGCCGACCTGAAGAAGGTGATCGACGCCAACAGCGGCGCCGAGACCTCCGCCTGGGCCGGCAAGATCTGGGACAGCGTCACCGCTCCGGCGCGGCAGACCGCCGTAGACCGCAAGAACACCTTCTATGCCGTGCCGGCCGCCGAAGTGGCGCTCTGGCACAAGTCGGCGGAAGGCGTCAACGCCGAATGGGTCAAGGAAGTCGCGGCCAAGGGGCTCGACGGCCAGAAACTGATCGCCGATGCCAAGGCCCTGATGAACTGATGCTGCAGTTGAGCCCCCGGGGAATCTCCCCGGGGTTCCACACATGATATTGAACGGAACGGAAATGAACTTCGACGGAGTAGTGCCGCAAGGCACGATGAACGCGGCGGATGAAATCATCGGACGGCCGCTCAAGCAGGGCCTCGGCGACCACACGGCGATCCTCTGTGCCGACCGCACGGTGAGCTATTCCGAGCTCGACGCCGCGGTCAACCGCAACGGCAACGCGCTCCTCGCGCACGGCATCGAACGCGGCGACCGCGTGCTGTTCCTGATGGACGACTCGCCCGAACTGATCGCCGCCTATCTCGGCACCATGCGCATCGGCGCCGTCGCCGTCGCACTCAACGTGCGGCTGGCGCCGCGCGACCTGCTGTACGTGATCCAGCACAGCGCATGCGAAGCGATATTCGTCGACGCGCACTTCATGGATCTCTATGAAAGCGCTGCGGAAACGCTCGACAACCCGCCCCTGGTCGTGGTCGTCGGCGGCGCGGCGGCGCCTCCCTACCTCTCGCTGGCGGACATCCTTGGCGGCCAGTCCGAACAGCTCGAATCCGCCCGCATGGATCCCGAGGACGTCGGCTTCTGGCTGTATTCCTCCGGCACCACGGGCAAGCCCAAGGCGGTGATGCATCCGCATCGCAGCGTTCTCGTCGCCGACCGCCTCGAACGCGAGTATCTGGGCGTAACGCCGCAAGACCGCATCTTCACCACGTCGAAGATCTTCTTCGGCTTCGCGCTGGGCCATTCGCTGATGGGCGGACTGCAGTGCGGCGCCACCGTCATACTTTCGCCGGCCTGGCCGGAGCCCAAGCTGATCATCGACACGGTCGAGCGGCACCGGCCGACGGTGCTGTTCAGCACGCCGGTCATGTATCGCAACCTGCTGCGCGAAGGCGCGCCTGCCCGCCCGGCCTTCCGCGAAGTCCGCCACTATGTCGCCGCCGGCGAAAAGCTGCCCGAGTCGCTCTACGACGACTGGCTGGAACTGTGCGGCAAGCCGATTCTCGACGGCGTCGGCGCCTCCGAAACCGTTTTCCTGTTCGTGTTCAATCAGCCCGGAGACTCGGTCGGCGGCTCCTCCGGCAAGCCGGTGACCTATGCCGAAGTGCGCCTCGTCGGCGACGACGGACAGGACATCTCCGAACCCGGCCAGCCCGGCCAGATCGCCGTGCGCACCCCCTGCCAGTTCGTCGGCTACTGGCAGCAGCCGGACCTGACGGCGAAAGCCTTGCGCGGCGGCTGGTATTTCCCCGGCGACATGTTCGAGTTCGATACCGAAGGACGCTGGTGCCACATGGGCCGCGCCGACGACATGCTCAAGGTTTCGGGCCAATGGGTCAGCCCGGCCGAGATCGAGGCCTGCGCGCTGACGGTGCCCGGCGTGCTCGATGCAGCGGTGGTCGGCTTTCCCAACGAGGACGGCCTGACGCGGATCGCGCTGTTCGTCGTCCCGCGCGAGGCCGAAGCGGATCAGGCGGCCCTGTCCGAGGCGCTGCTGCAGACTTTCAAGTCGACGCTGTCGATCTACAAGTGCCCGCGCACCATCCGTTTCGTTGACGAACTGCCGCACACGGCGACGGGCAAGACGCAGCGCTTCCGCCTGCGCGAAATGCTCAAGCACCCGGCATGACGACGGCAAACCTGGACGGAAGACACGCCGTCATCACCGGCGGCGGCCGCGGCATCGGCTCGGCGATCGCGCGCGCACTCGCCGAGCAGGGCGCCAAGATCACCCTGATGGGCCGCACACGGTCCACGCTGGAGGACGAGGCGGTTCTCCTGCGCGCGCTGTCCGAAGTGCATTGCGAGGCGGTGGATGTCGCCGATCCGGCCGCCGTCGAAGCCGCCTTTGCCAACGCGGCGATCGCGCTGGGCCCGGTCGCCATTCTGGTCAACAACGCCGGGCAGGCCGCCAGCGCGCCGTTCACCAAAACGGACCTGGCGCTGTGGAACCGGATGCTGGCGGTGAACCTGACCGGCACCTACCTCGGCATTCGCGCCGCGCTGCCGGGCATGCTCGACCTCGGCTGGGGCCGCATCGTGAACATCGCCAGCACCGCATCGCTCAAGGGCTATGCCTACGTCTCGGCCTATTGCGCGGCCAAGCACGCGGTGCTCGGCCTGACGCGCTCGCTGGCCCTCGAACTGGCGAAGAAACCGGTCACCGTCAATGCCGTCTGCCCCGGCTACACCGAAACCGACATCGTGCGCGACACCCTGGCCAACATTCAGGCCAAGACCGGGCGCACCGCGGCCGAAGCCGAGGCCGAACTGGTGAAGCACAACCCGCAGGGACGCCTGGTGCAACCCGCGGAAGTCGCCAATGCGGTACTGTGGCTGTGCCAGCCGGGCAGCGAAGCCGTGACCGGGCAGGCGATCGCCGTCGCCGGCGGCGAAACCATGTAAGCGTGACCAAGGAAAACAGATGAGCGACAAGAGCTACCTCGACTGGCCGTTCTTCGACGAGCGGCACCGCCAACTGCAGGCGGACCTCGAACGCTGGGCGGCCGAGAACATCAGTGACGACCACCACGCCGACACCGACGCCGCCTGCCGCGACTTCGTCAAGCGCCTCGGCGCCGCGGGCTGGCTGCGCTATGCCGTGGGCGGCACCGGCAACGGCGGCAAGTACGACGTCATCGATACGCGCGCCATCTGCCTGCTGCGCGAAACCCTGGGGCGCCACTCCGGCCTCGCCGATTTCGCCTTCGCCATGCAGGGCCTGGGTTCGGGCGCCATCACGCTGCACGGCACGCCGCAGCAGAAGCAGCAGTACCTGACGAAGGTCGCCGCCGGCGAAGCGATCGCCGCGTTCGCGCTCTCGGAACCGAATTCGGGGTCCGACGTCGCGGCCATGAGCTGCGCCGCGCGGCGCGACGGCGACGACTACGTGCTCGACGGCGAGAAGACCTGGATCTCCAACGGCGGCATCGCCGACTTCTATGTCGTCTTCGCCCGCACCGGCGAAGCGCCCGGCTCCCGCGGCCTGTCGGCCTTCATCGTCGATGCGACCACGCCCGGCCTCGACATCGCCGAGCGCATCAATGTCATCGCGCCGCATCCGCTGGCCCGGCTGCGCTTCACCAACTGCCGCATTCCCGCCGGCAACATGCTCGGCAAGCCGGCACAGGGCTTCAAGATCGCCATGCAGACGCTGGACATTTTCCGCACCTCGGTGGCGGCGGCGGCCCTGGGCTTCGCCCGGCGTGCGCTGGACGAAGCGTTGCGCCGCGCGACGACGCGGCCGATGTTCAACCAGAAACTGGCGGATTTCCAGATCACGCAAACCAAGCTGGCGCAAATGGCGACCGGCGTCGATATTTCCGCCCTGCTCACCTACCGCGCGGCGTGGCTGCGCGACCAGGGCAAGAACGTCACCCGCGAGGCCGCCATGGCCAAGATGACGGCGACCGAAACGGCGCAGCAGGTGATCGATGCGGCCGTGCAGATCTGGGGCGGCCTCGGCGTCGTCAGCGAGCATCCGGTCGAACGGCTGTACCGCGAAATCCGCGCCCTGCGAATTTACGAGGGCGCCACCGAAGTCCAGCAACTCATCATCGCGCGCCAGACACTGACTGCCTACGAACAGGAAGTTCGCACCTGAGGGCTGCTACCGCTGACCGGCACTGGCGACAAAAGTCGGCGCTGGCGGCACGGCGGCAAAGTGCCCTTAGGGGCCTGTCGAGGATAGGGAAAAAGACGCGTTCAGGAACGTAGAAGTCACCGGCGCGGCTTTATCGCGCCGCGCCGATGGAAAGATGGGTTCGGCCATGGCCATTGAAACACTGCCACGCTATGCGGCTTGCAATAGAAACTCAACTTTCACAGCCTCATATGGAAAAACAATGTAGCCGTCCTCCGTTTTGTTGAGCACTCCGGCGTTGAGCAGCGCAGTGACATCGCCGTGCACAGCCTTTACGTCGCGCTGAGCACGGCGCGCGGCTTCGCGAATGGACACCGGCCCCGCTCCGCAAAGCACCTTCAGCAGTTCCCATCGTTTTTCGGTCAGCACCCTCCAAAGCAACCCGGGAGTGGCAAAGCTGATACGCGCAGTCTTCTGGGCTTTTCCTGTCTTCCAGGCACGCGCAAAATCAGTCATGGAGTCGGCCGGGGTTCGCACATCAAGAGTTACTGTTTTCATGGTTCCACCTCGCAATATCATTCTGGAAGTCGGCGATCAATTGATCCGGCGTAGCAAAAACATAGGCATTTTCCTTTTTACCGAAATGCCGGTGATCGCCCTTCCCAACTTCGTTGTCGTAACGCAAAACGCATTGTCCACGCACGACGTAGGCCAGCCTGTACTTGAACGCGTGTGTCGACCCTTCGAGTGGCTTCGGAAGGCGCCACAGCACCAATTCCGCGAACGCAGATTCTGAGTAAACGATACGTGCGCCAACAAGCTGAATGGCCTTCATGTTGGAGATAGTGCCAACATGCGCGACCGTTGTCAATCAGTCCAACGCTTATGCGTGACGACAAGGGGCCGAACGAATGCGTCAAGGGATCGTCCGCTTCTGGGCAGGTCCCGCTTGAACGACGGATTGTCTTTGAGCAGCAACCTGGTGTTGCCGCGCGCAATCGCTATACTTTAGGCTGAAAGCAATCCCACATCTGGAACCTGGAGGACTTATGCCTGACTCGATTGCCGGCGGCTGCTTGTGCGGAAAGATACGTTACACGGTAAGCCAAGCGCTGCAGAACATCGTTGCCTGCCACTGCACCCATTGCCAAAAGGCGTCCGGCTCGGGTGCGAGCCACAACGCTCCGGTGCCCTTCGACGCGCTGAGCTTTACCTCCGGTCAGCCCAGGCTTTACGAGGACACCGCGCAGAGCGGCAACATCCTCAAGCGATTTTTCTGCGGCGACTGCGGCTCACCGATCTACAGCCAGAGGGAAAAGACGCCGGAGATGGTGGTGCTCAAGGTCGGCACCCTGGACAACTCCGACGACATGAAGCTGATCATGAATATCTGGACGAACAGCGCCCGCCCATGGATGCACATAGACCCGGCGACGGCATGTCATGCCGAGAATCGACCCGTCAAATAGCCGCGGCCTTCAGCGTGTCGATTGCGGGCCGTCGTTGCCGACGGCCCCGGCCTACTTCGGCCGGTAGGTTTCGAGGTTGATGCCTTCGCGCGCCATGGCGGCGGCGACCGGCGGCAGGGCGGCGACGCGTTCGACATAGGCCTTGTAGCCCGGCAACGACGCGGGGTCGATGCCGACGAGGCCGCCCCAGCGCAGGAAGACCAGCGCATAGGCATCGACAAAGGACAGCTTGTCGCCCAGCAGGAAAGGCGCGGCCTTCTCCGCCATGCGCTGTATGCGTTCAAGGGCGGCGCGGAATTTTTCCGTGGCGAGCCGCCTGACTTCCGCCTGCGCCGCCTCGCCCTCGGCGAAGTTCCCGGGACGGAAGATGTGGGTGAATGTCGGATGGACGGTGTTGTTCATCCAGGCGAAAGTGGACATCGCTTGCGCGCGCTGCCAGGGATCGGCCGGCAGCAGGCCGGCCTGCGGATAGCGGCGGTCGAGAAAGTCGCAGATCGCCAGGATCTGGCTCAGTGGCTTGCCGTCGACCACCAGCAGCGGCACCAGACCCAGCGGGTTCAGCGCCAGATATTCGGGTGAATGCTGCTCGCCCTTGTGCAACTTTATGGCGCGGGGCTCGAAGCCCTCTCCCGTGGCGGCTTTGATCGCCTCCAGGCCGGCATGGGGAACGAACGAACAGGCACCTGAACCGTAGTAAAGCTCCATCATGGGATGTCTCCTTTGTTGTTGTTGGCCGCCATGGTGACAGCGGCGCGCATGCCCGAATGATAACGGCTGGACTTACTATCCGGAATACGCCTGGTTCCGGAAAGGCAAGCGATCATGGCAATCGTGTTCAAGGGTGCGTCGGCCATCGTGACTGGAGGCGCCTCGGGCATCGGGCAATCCATCGCCCGTGCCCTGGCGGCCCGGGGAGCGCGCGTGCTCATCGCCGACATCGACACCGCGGGTGCCGAAGCCGAAGCCGCGGCCTTGCGCGCCAAAGGCTGCGAGGCCGTGGCTGAAACGGTGGATGTGGCCGACGCCGGCGCGGTGGAACAACTGGTGGCCGGCGTCGCGAGACGCTGGGGGCGGATCGACTTCCTCTTCAACAACGCGGGCATCATTTACGTCGGGGAACTGCTCGACATGGATGAGGCGGCCTGGCAACGCTGCGTCGACATCAACCTCTGGGGCGTCATCAACGGCGTGCGCGCCGCCTACCCGCGCATGGTGCGGCAGCGCTCGGGCTGTATCGTCAATACGGCGAGCATTGCCGGCCTGGGGCCCTCGCCCGGCTTCACCATCTACGCCGCCGCCAAGCATGCCGTGGTCGGCCTGTCGCGATCCCTGCGCGGAGAAGCCCGGAAATACGGCGTGCAGCTGAACGTGCTCTGCCCCGGATTCGTCGATACGCCCATGGTCAGGAACGCCACATTCGCCAACCTCGACGGCGCTGCCGCCGCCACGAATCTCCGCAGACGGGGCGGGTTTGCCGAACCGGACAAGGTGGCCGCCGACCTCATGCAGGGCATCGAGCGCGACACGCCGGTCATCGTCACCCCCGCGACGGCCCGGCTGGCGATGGCCATCCTGCGCTACGCGCCCTTCACCGGCGAGCTTTTCGCGGGCAAGTTCATGGAGGCGATCCGCGGCTTCCGCATCAGGAAATAGCCGATTGCTCGAAAGTCGGCGCTGGCGATACGGCGGCCACGCCATAACAAAACGCGATAGCTAGTAGTGTGCGCCGCGGCTTGGCCCGGCGGTCTCAACTTGTCAGAATGCGCCGATGGAAAATGGGATTGCTCGTGCTGTGAACACCTTGTCGAACCGGCGGCTCTCGCCCCGGGTCTAGGCGCCATCATGGAAGTCTCTTTCAGCAAGGAAGTGCAGCAACTGCGCCAGGGCAAGGGCGAGACCTTTCACGGCGAAGGGATACTCGCCATCACCAAGGCGCTGCTGCAGTCGGGTGTGGCCTATGTCGGCGGCTACCAGGGCGCGCCGGTGTCGCACCTGCTCGACGTCATGGTGCAGGCCGAGGACTACATGGCCGAACTCGGCGTGCATGTCGAGGCCTGTTCCAACGAGGCTTCGGCCGCGGCGATGCTGGGCGCCTCGATCCACTATCCGCTGCGCGGCGCCGTCACCTGGAAATCGGTGGTCGGCACCAACGTCGCCGCCGACGCGCTGTCCAACCTCGCCTCGCCGGGCGTCACCGGCGGCGCGCTGATCATCGTCGGCGAGGATTACGGCGAGGGCGCCAGCGTGATCCAGGAGCGCACCCACGCCTTCGCCATGAAGTCGTCCCTGCTGCTGCTCGACCCGCGGCCGCAGTTGCCGAACATGGTGCGCATGGTCGAACAGGGTTTCGCGTTGTCCGAGGCCTGCAACACGCCGGCCATTCTGCAACTGCGCGTGCGCGCCTGCCATGTGCGCGGCAGCTTCGAATGCGCGGACAACCGCTCGCCGGCCATGTCGCGCAAGGCCCTGCGCGACGAGCCGGCCACCTTCGACTACGAGAAGCTGGCGCATCCACCGGCCACGTTCCGCCAGGAGAAACTGAAGAACGAGCAGCGCCTGCCGGCAGCGCGGCGCTTCATCCTCGAGCAGGGGCTGAACGAGCTCTTCTCCGGCACACGCTCAGTTGGGTCCTCAGTTGGGTCAAGTGACATCGGCCTCATCGTTCAGGGCGGCCTGCACAACACCCTGGTGCGAGCGCTGCAACAGTTCAATCTGGCCGATGCCTTCGGCGCCGCCGAGCTGCCGATGCTGGTGCTCAACGTCACCTATCCGCTGGTGCCCGAGCAGATCGCCGACTTCTGCCGCGGCAAGCGCGCCGTGCTGGTGGTCGAGGAAGGACAGCCCGAATACCTCGAACACGAGATCATGGCGACGCTGCGCCGCCAGGACGTGAACACGGCGATCCACGGCAAGGACCTGCTGCAGATGGCCGGCGAATACACCGTCGAAGTCATCGCCCAGGGGCTGGTCAAGTTCCTCGCCCGCCACGCCGCCGATCTGCCGCTGGCCGGCGCGCAGAATTGGCTGGCCGCCAACGCCGCGCGGCGCCGGGCCGTGGTCGAACAGCTCGCCGCGCCGCTGCCGCCGCGCCCGCCGCAGTTCTGCACCGGCTGCCCGGAGCGGCCGGTGTTTTCCGCCCTGAAGCTGGCGCAGCAGAACGTCGGCCCGGTGCATGTCGCGGCCGACATCGGCTGCCACTCGTTTGCCACCTTCGAGCCCTTCGGCTTCGGCCACACGATCCTCGGCTACGGCATGAGCCTCGCCAGCCGCGCCGGCGTTTCGCCCATGCTGAAGCGGCGCGCGCTGGCGGTGATGGGCGACGGCGGCTTCTGGCACAACGGCCTCTTGACCGGCGTCGAGTCGGCGCTGTTCAACAAAGACGACGCCGTGCTGCTGATCATGAAGAACGGCTACACCTCGGCCACCGGCACGCAGGACATCATCTCGACGCCCGACGACGAAATCAAGGCCACGGCGGAAAACAAGCACCAGAGCCTGGTCGACCGCAACCACACCATCGAGAACACGCTGAGGGGCATCGGCGTCGAGTGGCTGCGCACCGTGCCCAGCTACCAGGTGGACACCATGCGGCGCACGCTGGAAGAGGCCTTCACCACCGAGACCGGCGGGCTCAAGGTGATCATCGCCGAGGGCGAATGCCAGCTCGAACGTCAGCGCCGCGTCAAGCCCTGGCTCGCCGGCCTGCTCAAGGCCGGCAAGCGCGTGGTCAAGGTGAAGTACGGCGTCGATGACGACGTCTGCTCGGGCGACCATTCCTGCATCCGCCTCTCGGGCTGCCCGACGCTGACGCTGAAGGACAGCGACGATCCGCTCAAGGTCGATCCGGTGGCCACCGTCATCGAGGGCTGCGTCGGCTGCGGCCTGTGCGGCGAGAACGCGCATGCCGCGACGCTGTGCCCCTCCTTCTATCGTGTCGAAATCGTGCAGAACCCGGGCCTCGGCGAACGCCTGCTCGCCGCCGCGCGCCGCGGCGTCATCGGACTGTTTCAGAAACCATGAATATGAATCAGCCGATTACGATACTGATCGCCGGCCTGGGCGGCGAAGGCGGCGGCGTGCTGGCAGAATGGCTGGTCGAGCTGGCCATCCGCGGCGGCCATCCGGCGCAGGCCACCTCGATTCCCGGCGTGGCCCAGCGCACCGGCGCCACCACCTACTACGTCGAGATCCATCCGCAAAGCCTCGCCGCACTCGGCGGCCGCGTGCCCGTAATGAGCCTGGCCCCGGTGCCGGGCTGCGTCGACCTGATGGTGGCCTCCGAACTGCTCGAAGCGGTGCGCGCGATCCAGAACGGCTTCGTCTCGCCCGAGCGCACTGCGCTGCTCACGTCTTCGCAGCGCACGCTGACCACCTTCGAGAAGCTGGCGCCGGGCGACGGGCGTTTCGACAGTGAGCGCCTGCTTCAGGTTGCCGGCAGCAACAGCAGGCAACTGGCGGCATTCGACGTGGGCGCTGCGACGCGCGAAGCGGGGACGGTGCCGAGCGCCGTGCTGTGCGGCGCAATTGCTGCCGTGGCCGCCAGCGGCGTGCTGCCCTTCGACCGCGCCGCCTTCGAGGACGTCATCCGCGCTTCGAAGCGCGGCGTCGCGGCCAGCCTGCGCGGTTTCGCCCTCGGTTTCGAGCGCTGCCGCGCCGCACTCGGCACGGCGCCGGCGCCTGCTGTTGCAGTAGAGCCCGATCTCATCGCGCTGGGCCATGCCCGGGTCGTCGAGTTCCAGGACGCCGCTTACGGCGAACTCTACCGGCAGCGCGTCGAGCGCCTGCGTGCGGCCGAACGCAGAGCCGATCCGCAGGGGCAACACGGCGGCGCGCTGACCCGCGAGGGCGCCCGCTTCCTCGCGCTGTGGATGGCCTTCGACGACGTGGTGCGCGTCGCCGACCTCAAGAGCCGCACCGGCCGCTTCGACCGCGTCCGCCGCGAGGCCGGCGCACAAACGGGCGAGATCATGCGCATCGCCGACCATTTCAAGCCCGGCGTCACCGAGTTTGCCGGACTGCTGCCGGAAGCGCTGGGACAGGGTTTGCTGGCCTGGGAGAGTAGACGCCGGCGGGACGGCAAACCATCGCTGGCGATGCCCCTCAAGCTGCGCGCCGACAGCATCTCCGGCTTCCTTGCGCTGCGCCTGCTGGCCTCGCTGCGCTGGCTGCGGCGCCGCGGCCAGCGCTACGCCGAGGAACAGGCCCTGATCGAGCGCTGGCTGGTGGTGGTGGAAACCGCCGCGGCCAACAGCTGGGAGACCGCCTTCGAACTGGCGCTTTGCGCCCGCCTGATCAAGGGCTATGGGGCGACCAACGAGCGCGCCAAGGAAAACTTCAGGCATATAATGAATTGTTTGGTATCCACCGATGCCGGAACCATCCGCCGCGCGCGCGAAGCCGCGCTGACCGACGACAGCGGCTCGGCCCTGGACGCGGCGATGGCGCAAGCCGGCGCGCCGGCCCGAGCGGTCAAGGCAATACCGGTGCGATGGATGAAACGTACAGGACACAGAACATGAACGATCTCACGGAAATACCTGGAGTCTGCCCGCGCCGCCACATTCACAAGCATCGCATCGCCTTTTCGGAATGCGATCCGGCGCAGATCGTCTTCTTCGCCAACTATTTCGTCTGGTTCGACACGGCCAGCCGCGAGTTCTTTGCGGCCTGCGGCATCCCGACCTGGCATGTGACGGAAAGCGAGCGTGGCATCATCGGCACCCCGGTGCTCGACGTCCAGGCGAAATTCCTCAATTCCGCCACCTACGGCGAGGACATCGAGGTCGAAACGACGGTCGAGCAGTGGAACAACAAGACCTTCATCATGCGCCACGTCGCCCGGCGCGGCGACACGGTGCTGGCCGAGGGCCGCGAGGTGCGCATCTTCGCCATTCGCGATCCGGAGGACAAGCGGCGCATCAAGTCCATCCCCGTGCCCGAGGACATCAAGAACGCTTGCGTGCAGTGCCGCCTGGCCGCCTGCGGCGTCTGCCGCACTACCGAGGGCGTCACCGCCGAGCTGCCGACGACCTAGTCGCCGGCTCTGTCGACAATCATCCGGCCAGGTCCGCCAGGGCCTGCGCCAGTTGCCCGGGCATCGAAACGAAAGGCGAGTGGCTGGCGGCGAGCGTCAGCACCTCGGTCCGGTTGCGCGGCGTGAAGGCGTCGGCCTCGCGAATGAAGCGATCCTGCAAGGCCGGCATCACCGCACGATCCTCGCTGCAGCGGATGTAGGCACGCGGCACGCTGCCCCAGCGCGCGCTGCTCGCCATGGTCGGCGCCGCCACCGGCGCGGCCGGCACGTCGGGCGTGAGCAGGTGCGCCATGGCGGCGAAGGCGTGATCGTCGACGTCGTGGCAGAAGGCGCTGCGGATGCGCGCACGATGCGCCGGGTCCGCGCTGCGGTAATCGATGCGCATGGCGCCGATTTGCGGCGGCGGCGCGACGAACAGGCCGGCGACTTCCTCCCCGGCGTTTTCGGCGCAGCGCACATAGTCGATCATCGGCACGCCGGGCATCGGCATGAAGGCGGCCAGATACACCAGCTTGGCGATCTTTTCCGGCACGCGTTCGGCGGCCGCGGTCAGCGCGATGCCGGCCATGCTGTGGCCGACCAGCAGCACCGGCCCGGAGCCGGCCGCGACCGCGGCGTCGACCACCGCGAGCACCGCCTTGGTGTAATCGTCGAGCGCGATCCCGCCATGCGGCGATGGCGCGCCGGCGAAGCGCTGCGGGTCGCTGCCGAAGCCTTCGGGAAAGCGCGCGCCGAGGTCATGCGCGGGCAGGTCGACGGTGAAGGGAGCGAAGCCGTGGCGCAGCAGTTCGGGAATCACGGGTTGCCAGCACCACGAGCCATGCCAGGCGCCATGGACCAGAACAATGGTGGTTGCGGTCATCGAATTCTCCTCCGAAACGAAGAAGGGCAGACCCCGCGTGGAGCCTGCCCCGGTTTTACAAACGCAGCGGATTGTTATTTGTCGTACTTCTTGAGCAAGCTCACCGCTTCGTCGTAGAGCGCCTTGCCGTTGGCACCCTTGGCGGCGGCTTCCTTCATCCAGGCATCGTCAACCAGGTCGGTGGCCTTCTTCCAGCGCGCATACTCTTCCGGCGTGATGGTGATGAAGGTGTTTTTGCGCGCCTGCGAGATCTTGCGCGCCTCGACTTCCGGCTGGTCGAAGATCTTGCCGGCCCACTTCGAGGTTTCGATGCCGCTGTTGGCGTCGATCACCTTCTTCAGGTCCGCCGGCAGGCTGTCGTACTTGGCCTGGTTCATGGCGAAAATGAAGATCGAGTTGCCCGGCTTGGGCATGTTGGCGGGCACTTCGACGTGGAACTTGGTGATCTCCTGCAGCTTGAACGGCGTCACCACTTCCCAGGGAATGTTGGCGCCATCCACCACGCCCTTGGAGATGGCCTCGGACACCGCCGGCGCCGGCATCTGCACCGGGATCATGCCCAGGGCCTCGATCATCTTCGAGCCGAGGCGGCTCGGCGCGCGGACCTTGAGTCCCTTGAGCTCTTCCAGGGTCTTCGGGCCGACCTTGCCGAAATGGAACACGGCGCCGTCGTGCATGTGCATGTAGATCAGCTTGGTGCCCTTGAACTCGTCGAGCGCGTTCTTCTGCACGTACTCCCACAGCGCCGGGCTGGCGGTGGTGGCGTTCTTGGTCAGGAAGGGCAGCTCGAACACTTCCGCCTTGGTGAAGCGGCCGGCCTGGTAGGTCGGCAGGGTCCACACGATGTCGGCGACGCCGTCCCTGGCCTGGTCGAAAAGCTGGGGCGGCGTGCCGCCGAGCTGCATGGCCGGGTAGATCTGGCACTTGAGCTTGCCGGCCGATTCCTTGGCGATCTTGTCGCACCAGGGCACGATCAGGTTGGCGTGGGCGTTGCTGCTGGGCGGCAGGAAGTGATGGACCTTGAGGGTGACCTCCTGCGCCATGGCGGTGCCGGCGGCGGCAAGCGCCGCGGCGGCGATGAGTCCTGAAAATATGCGTGTCTTCATGTTGTGGGTCTCCTCGGTGAAAAGCTATTGTTGTGAAAAGCTATTGCTTGAACGTATGCACCAGGTACAGCGAAATGATCGGGAAAAACAGCAGCAGGCCGATGCGCAGGAAGTCGGAGAACAGGAAGGGCATGACGCCCTTGAAGGTTTCCACCAGCGGCACATCCTTGGCCAGGCGGTTGATGATATACACGTTCATGCCTACCGGCGGGTGCACCAGTCCGATCTCCACCACCATCAGGGCGAGAATGCCGAACCAGACGGACTTGTCGACCTGCGACATGCCCCAGTAGTCGAGTCCCATCACCACCGGGTAGAAGATCGGGATGGTGAGCAGGATCATGGCCAGCGAATCCATCACGCAGCCGAGCAGGATGTAGATGAGCAGGATCATCACCATCACCAGCATGGGTGAGAAGCCGCTGTCCCTGACCCAGGCGGCGAGCTCCGCCGGCATCTGCGACAGCGCCAGCGCGGTGTTGAGCATGTCGGCGCCGAGCAGGACGAGGAAGATCATCGCCGTGGCCTGCGCGGTGCCGACCAGGCTTTCCATCATCCCTTCGAAGCGCATGCCGCCGGTGATCACGGCCAGGATGCCGCAGGCGGCGGCGCCGATCGCGGCGGCCTCGGTCGGATTGGCCCAGCCGCCGTAGATGCCGACGATGACGACGACGAACACCAGCAGCACCGGCAGCACGGTGATGAAGCTCGTGAACTTTTCCGCCCAGCTCGTCGCCGGACCGGCCGGACCGGCGGCAGGGTTCAGCGTGACGATGATGCGTATCACCAGCATGTAGCCCAGCATGGCGATGATGCCGGGCATGATGGCGGCCATGAACAGCTTGCCGATCGACTCCTGGGTCAGGATGGCGTAGATCACCAGCGGCACCGAGGGCGGGATCATGATGCCCAGCGTGCCGCCGGCGGCCAGCGCGCCGGTGGACAGCGCGCCGGAATAGCCGTAGCGGCGCAGCTCGGGCAGCGCCACCTGGCCCATGGTCGCCGCGGTCGCCAGCGAGGAGCCGCAGATCGCGCCGAAGCCGGCGCAAGCGCCGATCGAGGCGATGGCGACGCCGCCCTTGAAGTGACCGAGAAAGGCCGAGACGAAACGGAACAGCGCCCGCGACAGTCCGCCGTGGGTGGCGAACTGGCCCATCAGCAGGAACAGCGGGATCACCACCAGGTCGTAATTGGAGAGGCGGGCGTAGGCGAGGTTCTTCAGCGAGTTGAGCAGCGGCAGGGTGTCGCCGATCAGATAGACGTAGCCGCCGGCGCCGACCAGGAACATGGCGATGCCGATCGGAATGCGCACCACCAGCAGCGCCATGAGGATGCCGAACATGATGAAGCCGATCGTGGTACCGCTCACTGGACGACCCTCCCCCCAGCCCCCGCCCCACGGGCGGGGGTGACGGCTGTTCGCCGCTGCGCGGCTCCGGGTTGTGGCTGGCGCCCCTTCGGGCGGCCGTGCGGGGCGCTCATGGCTGCCCCCTGAGCGCCATGCGCACCTGATGCACGGCCATGTAGGCGCCGGTGACGGCGAGCAGCACGAAGCCGGGCACCATCAGCGCCTGCGGAATCCACACCGGCCATTGCAGGATCATCGAGGTTTCGCCGTTCTCCCTCACCATCATCGCCCCCGCCCAGGCGCGCCAGGCGATCAGCGCGCCGACCAGGCCGACCAGCAGCGAGCCGACGGCGTCCATCAGCCACAAGGTCTTCTGCGACAGGTTGTGGGTGAAGAAGTCCACCTTGACGTCGCCGTGGATCAGGTGGCAATACGGGAAAAAGGAAGCGGAGGCGCATGCCGCCAGCATCTGCAGAACCTCGACGTCGCCGGGAACGACGAAGTTGACCGTCTTGCGCCCGACGATGGAAATGACCGACATGACCACCAGGCCGACGAACACCAGCCCGCCGATGATCGCCATCAGCCGCGCCACGGCGAGCAGAAATCTGCCGCCGGGACCGAAGCTGTCCTTGAGCGCGAACGGGGTGGGTGGTTTCGGTTCCTGCATGCGGCGCCTCTTTTGCGATGGGCCATTATGTCAGCATGAACATACCTCGCACAGCTAATGTGGGTACTATTAGCTATCTCATTTTGTTATGGCAGTGCACAAGCCGCAATGAATCTCAAGCAACTCGAATACTTCGTCAGCGTGGCCGAGCTGGGCAGTTTCAGCAAGGCGGCGCTGGTGCTCAACGTGGCCCAGCCGGCGCTGTCGCGCCAGGTGCGCCTGCTCGAAACCGACCTGCATGCCAACCTGCTGACGCGCAACGGCCGTGGCGTGGTGCTGACCGAGGCCGGCAAGCGGCTGTTCGACCACAGCGTCGGCATCCTGCAACTGGTCGCGCGCGCCACCGAGGACATCGATGCCACGCGCGACGAACCGACGGGGCGCATCGTCATCGGCCTGCCGCCGAGCATCGGCCGGCGCCTGACGCTGCCGCTGGTCGAGGATTTCCGCCGCAATTTTCCCAAGGCGCGGCTGGCCATCGTCGAGGGCCTGTCGACGCACCTCACGGAATGGATCGCCACGGGCCGCATCGACATCGGCCTGATCCACAACCCCGAGCCGAATCCGGCGATCGAAGTGACCCCGGTGCTGGACGAGGTGCTCGGCCTGGTCGGCCCCGCCGAACGCAAAGCCGGCAAGCCCTGCAAACCGGGCAAGGTGTCGCCTCTGCCGCTGGCGGAACTGGTCAACTTTCCCCTGATCCTGCCCGAGCGCACCCACGCCATGCGCAAGCTGCTGGAAACGCAGGCGGCCTTCGCCGATCTCAAGCTCGACGTGACGCTGGAAGTCTCCAGCGTGCAGTCGATCCTCGACCTGGTGGCGGCCGGCCACGGCTATGCCGTGCTGAGCCAGACCGCGCTGGCCGCCTCCGGCCGGCCCGAGGCCTTCTGCCTGCGGCCGCTGGTCAAGCCGAGCCTGACCAGCACGCTGTTCCTCGCCGTGTCGGCGCACAAGCCGGCCACGCCGCTCGGGCGGCGGGCCATGCGCCTGCTGCAGGATCTGGTGGCGACCAGCGTCGAGGATGGCAGCGCCATAACAAAACGCGATAGCTAGTAGTGCGCGCAGCGGCTTGGTCCCCCCCGGCATATTTGCAAGAATGCCAACATCCGAAACAGGGGCACCAAGATGCAGAATTCCATCCCTTGCCTGTTCACGTACGCTGACACCTCGCGCAGGCTGCGACAGCGCACCCTTGCCGCGTCCCTGCGCGCCGGAAACCCGGCATGACGCCCCCGCTCACCGGCATCTCCTCGATGGCGACGCGCCTGGTGCTGGGCGAGCTCGCCGCCGCCTACGGGCAGCAGGGCGGCATCGAGGTCGCTTTCGAATCGGTGGGCGGCGTCGATGCGGCGCGGCGCGTGCAGGCCGGCGAGGCCTTCGATCTGGTGGTGCTGGCCGCCGATGCGATCGACAAGCTGATCGCCGCCGGCAGCGTGGTGGCCGGCAGCAAGGCCGACCTGGTGAAATCGAAGGTGGCGATCGCGGTGCGCGCCGGTTCGCCGCAGCCGGACGTCGGCTCCGAAGAGGCGCTGCGCCGCGCCGTGCTGGCCGCGCGCAGCCTCGGCTATTCCACCGGGCCGAGCGGCTCGGCGCTGCTGGAACTGTTCGCGCGCTGGGACATTCTTGAGGCCGTTCGCGACCGCGTGGTGCAGGCGCCGCCCGGCGTGCCGGTGGGCCAACTGGTGGCCGAGGGCAAGGTCGAACTCGGCTTCCAGCAGTACAGCGAAATGGCGAGCCAGCCCGGCATCGCCGTGCTCGGTACCATGCCGCCGGGCTGCGAAATCATCAGCACCTTCTCCGGAGGCCTGTGCGCCGCGTCGACCCGGCCGGATGCCGTGCGCGCCCTGCTCTCCTTCATGCACTCGCCCGCCGCCGCCCCGTCCAAGCGACGCCACGGCATGGAGCCGGCGTAATCACTCATTCAGAACACCAGGAGCCCTTTAATGATCATCGACATCCACGGCCACTACACCACGGCGCCCAAGGCGCTGGAGGACTGGCGCAACCGCCAGATCGCCGGCATCAAGGATCCGGCGCTGATGCCGAAGGTCGCGGAGCTCAAGATCAGCGACGACGAACTGCGCGAGACCATCGAGACCAACCAGCTGAAGAAGATGAAGGAGCGCGGCTCGGACCTCACCATCTTCTCGCCGCGCGCCAGCTTCATGGCCCACCACATCGGCGACTTCAACGTCAGTTCGACCTGGGCGGCGATCTGCAACGAGCTGTGCTTCCGCGTCTCGCAGCTCTTTCCCGACAACTTCATCGGCGCCGCGATGCTGCCGCAGTCGCCTGGCGTCGATCCGAAAACCTGCATCCCCGAGCTGGAAAAGTGCGTCAGGGAATACGGCTTCGTCGGCATCAACCTCAACCCCGATCCTTCCGGCGGCCACTGGAATTCGCCGCCGCTCTACGACCGCCACTGGTACCCGATCTACGAAAAGATGGTCGAGCACGGTATCCCGGCCATGATCCACGTCAGCACGAGCTGCAACGCCTGCTTCCACACCACCGGCGCGCACTACATCAACGCCGACACCACGGCCGTGATGCAGCTGATCCAGGGTGATCTGTTCAGGGACTTCCCCGAGCTGAAGTTCGTCATCCCGCACGGCGGCGGCGCGGCGCCCTACCACTGGGGGCGCTACCGCGGCCTGGCGCAGGAACTGAAGAAGCCGCTGCTCAATGATCATCTGCTGAACAACGTCTACTTCGACACCTGCGTCTACCACCAGCCCGGCATCGACCTCTTGACCCGCGTGATCCCGGTGGACAACATCCTGTTCGCCTCGGAAATGATCGGCGCGGTGAAGGGCATCGATCCGGAGACCGGCTTCAACTTCGACGATACCAAGCGCTACATCGAAGCGACGCTGAATCTCAGCGCGGCAGACCGCTACAAGGTGTACGAAGGCAATGCGCGCCGCGTCTATCCGCGGCTCGATGCCGCGCTCAAGGCAAAGGGAATATAACGACCGTTCGCCCTGAGCCGTGAGCTTGTCGAACGGTCGAAGGGCTTCCTTCGACAGGCTCAGGATGATCGGAAAGACAGGCTCGGCCCGAACGGGATTGAATCAAGCAAGGGGGAAGTGACATGTACGAACTGGGCGTCGTCTATCGCAACATCCAGCGCACCGAGGCGGGCGTCGCCGACGGTCTCGCGCGCTACGGCAGCGCCACGGTGCATGAAGCCATGGGCCGCGTCGGCCTGATGCAGCCCTACATGCGGCCGATTTACCCCGGTGCGCAGGTGTCGGGCACCGCGGTCACCGTGCTGCTGCACCCCGGCGACAACTGGATGATGCATGTGGTCGCCGAGCAGATCCGGCCCGGCGACATCGTCGTCGCGGCGATCAGCGCCGCGTGCACCGACGGCTACTTCGGCGACCTGCTGGCCACCTCCTTCCAGGCCCGCGGCGCCCGCGCCCTGGTCATCGACGCCGGCGTGCGCGACGTGAAGACGCTGACCGAGATGGGCTTCCCGGTCTGGAGCAAATGCATCAGCGCCAAGGGCACCATCAAGGCCACGCTCGGTTCGGTGAACATCCCCGTGGTCTGCGCCGGCATGCTGGTGACGCCGGGCGACGTCGTCGTCGCCGACGACGACGGCGTGGTCTGCGTGCCGCGCGCAATGGCCGCGGCAACGCTCGATGCCGCCGCGAAGCGCGAAGCCAACGAAGGCGCCAAGCGCGAGAAGCTTGGCACCGGCGTGCTCGGTCTCGACATGTACGGCATGCGCGAGCCGCTGGCCAAGGCCGGTTTGAAATATATCGACTGATGAGCATCCCGGCCAACCCCCTGCAGTGGTCCATCGGCCTCGTCGGTTACGGCGAGGTGGGGCGCATCCTGGCCGAGGATCTGCGCGCGCGCGGCGTGGCGAACATCCTCGCCTGTGACATCAAGCTCGGCGGACCGGACGACGCGCCGCTGCGAGCGCACGCGACGCAGTACGGTGTACGCCTCACGGCCTCCCATGCCGAACTGGCCGCCGGCGCCGACCTGGTGATTTCGGCCGTCACCGCCAGCCAGGCGGTGCCGGTCGCCGTGTCGTCGGCGTCTACTCTCCGGCCCGGCGCCTGGTTCCTCGATTTCAACTCGGCCTCGCCGGGCGCCAAGATCAAGGCCGCCGCGCTGGTCGACGCCGCCGGCGGGCGCTATGTCGAAGGCGCGGTGATGACCTCGATCCCGCCCTACCGCATCCGCGTGCCGCTGCTGCTCGGCGGCGCGAGCGCGGCGGAACTGGCGCCGCTGCTCAAGGAGCTCGGCTTCGCGGCCAAGGTCGCCAGCGAAAAGCTCGGCGTCGCCTCGGCCACCAAGATGTGCCGCAGCGTGATGATCAAGGGGCTCGAAGCCATGGTCATCGAAAGCTTCACCGCGGCGCGCGCCTATGGCGTCGAGGACGCGGTGGTCGCTTCGCTGTACGAAACCTTCCCCGGCATCGACTGGGAAAAGCAGGGCGCCTACTTCTTCCAGCGCGTCATCGAACACGGCCGCCGCCGCAGCGAGGAAGTGCGCGAAGTGGCCGAGACGGTGCGCGAAATCGGCCTCGTGCCGTGGTCGGCGCAGGGCACGGCGGAGCGGCAGGCCTGGGTCGCCGACCTCGCCGACGCAGGACTTTTCGGCAAGAAGGGCAGCCCCGGGTTCGCCCGCAGCGCCGACTGGCGCACCGAGGCGGACCGAATCCTCGCGGCGCGCGTGGAGGACAAGGCATGAGAATCAAAACCTCACCACAGAGGCACAGAGACACAGAGAAAATCGGATTCGAGAAACAGCTCTTGCTGTGCTTTTCTCTGTGTCTCTGTGCCTCTGTGGTTCACGGGGGTATTTAATGAACTTCGAGAAAACCCCCGGCTGGCTCGACTGGTACGCCGGTCCGTCAGCGCCGACTTTCAAGCTGCCGCCAGGCAGCGTCGACGCGCACTGCCACGTCTTCGGTCCCGGCGCCGAGTTCCCTTATGCGCCGGAGCGCAAGTACACGCCCTGCGACGCATCGAAAGCCCAGCTGTATGCGCTGCGCGACCACCTCGGCTTCGCGCGCAATGTCGTGGTGCAAGCCACCTGCCACGGTGCCGACAACCGCGCCATGGTCGATGCGCTGGTTCATTCGAACGGCAAGGCACGCGGCATCGCCACGGTGCGGCGTTCCGTCACCGACAGCGAGCTGCAAGCCATGCACGCGGCCGGCGTGCGCGGCGTGCGCTTCAACTTCGTCAAGCGCCTGGTGGACTTCACGCCGAAGGACGAGCTGATGGAAATCGTGGCGCGCATCGCGCCGCTGGGCTGGCACGTGGTGATCTACTTCGAGGCGGTCGATCTGCCCGAGCTGTGGGACTTCTTCACCGCACTGCCAACCACCATCGTCGTAGACCACATGGGCCGCCCCGACGTCAGCAAGCCGGTCGACGGGCCCGAGTTCGAGCTCTTCGTCAAGTTCATGCGCGACTATCCGAACGTCTGGAGCAAGGTCAGTTGCCCCGAGCGGCTCTCGGTCACCGGACCGAAGGCGCTGGACGGCGAACGTGCGGCGTATCGCGACGTGGTGCCCTTCGCCCGGCGCATCGTCGAAACCTTTCCCGACCGCGTGCTGTGGGGCACCGACTGGCCGCACCCGAACCTGAAGGACCACATGCCCGACGACGGCCTGCTGGTCGACTTCATCCCGCACATCGCCACCACGCCCGAACTGCAGCGCAAACTGCTGGTCGACAATCCGATGCGGCTCTATTGGTCCGAGGAATGCGGGCCGGAGGAATACTAGATGGCACTCGACAAGCCCTACCAGGACGTTCCCGGCACGACGATCTTCGACGCCGAGCAGTCGCGCCTCGGCTATCACCTCAACCAGTTCTGCATGTCGCTGATGAAGGCCGAGAACCGCGCCCGCTTCAAGGCGGACGAGCGCGCCTATCTCGACGAATGGCCGATGAGCGAGGAGCAGAAGCAGGCCGTGCTGGCGCGCGACCTCAACTGGTGCATCCGTCTCGGCGGCAACATCTACTTCCTCGCCAAGATCGGCGCCACCGACGGCAAGAGCTTCCAGCAGATGGCCGGCAGCATGACCGGCATGACGGAGGAGGAATACCGCGACATGATGATCGCCGGCGGCCGTTCCATCGAAGGCAATCGCGTGGTCGGTGAAGACGGCAATGCGCAGGCGCACCGCCAGCCGCAAGGCAAGGCCGGCCGCAAGGAGGCAAACTGACATGGCCCGTATCACCGCTTCCGTTTATACCTCCCACGTGCCCGCCATCGGCGCCGCGCTCGATCTCGGCAAAACCGGCGAGCCGTACTGGCGGAAGGTCTTCGCCGGCTACGAGTTCTCCAAAGCCTGGCTCAGGGACAACACGCCCGATGTCATCTTCCTGGTCTACAACGACCACGCCACGGCCTTCAGCCTGGAGATGATCCCGACTTTCGCCATCGGCTGCGCGGCCGAGTTCCAGCCCGCCGACGAAGGCTGGGGCCCGCGCCCGGTGCCCGTCGTGAAAGGCCATCCCGAACTCGCCGCGCACATCGCGCAATCGGTGATCCAGGACGATTTCGACCTGTGCATCGTGAACAAGATGGCCGTCGACCACGGCCTCACGGTGCCGCTCTCGCTGATGTGCGGCCAACCCCAAGCGTGGCCCTGCCCGGTGATTCCCTTCGCGGTGAATGTCGTGCAGTACCCGGTGCCCTCGGGTCGCCGCTGCTTCAATCTCGGCCGCGCCATCCGCAAGGCGGTCGAATCGTACGACCGGCCGCTGAAAGTGCAGATCTGGGGCACGGGCGGCATGAGCCACCAGTTGCAGGGGCCGCGCGCCGGCCTCATCAACCGCGAATTCGACAATACCTTCCTCGACCGGCTGATCGCCGATCCGGCGGACCTGGCGAACATGCCGCACATCGACTACGTGCGCGAAGCCGGCTCGGAGGGCATCGAGCTCGTGATGTGGCTGATCGCGCGCGGCGCCATGAGCGGCGAGTTTGACAAGCGCGCCCCGCGCGTCGCGCACCGCTTCTACCATGTGCCGGCGAGCAACACCGCCGTCGGCCATTTGATTCTGGAGAACACATGAGCAAAACCATCAAAGTCGCGCTGGCCGGCGCCGGCGCCTTCGGCATCAAGCACCTCGACGCGATCAAGCTGATCGACGGCGTCGAAGTCGTTTCGCTGATCAGCCGCGATCTGGCGAAGACGAAAGAGGTGGCCGACAAGTACGGCATCGGCCACGTCGGCACCGATCTGGCCGACAGCCTGGCCATGAAGGAAGTCGATGCGGTGATCCTGTGCACGCCGACGCAGATGCACGCGGCGCAGGCGCTGGCCTGCATGAATGCCGGCAAGCACGTGCAGGTCGAGATCCCGCTGGCCGACAGCCTGGCCGGCGCCGAGTCGGTGGCGGCGCTGCAAAGGAAGACCGGGCTGGTCGCCATGTGCGGCCACACGCGCCGCTTCAATCCGAGCCATCAGTGGCTGCACAAGAAGATAACCGCCGGCGAATTCAACATCCAGCAGATGGATGTGCAGACCTACTTCTTCCGCCGCAGCAACATGAACGCGCTGGGCCAGCCGCGCAGCTGGACCGACCACCTGCTGTGGCACCACGCCGCGCACACGGTCGACCTGTTCGCGTACCAGACCGGCGGCAGCATCGTCGCCGCCAACGCGCTGCAGGGTCCGATTCATCCCGGCCTGGGCATCGCCATGGACATGTCGATCCAGCTGAAAAGCAGCACCGGCGCGATCTGCACCCTGTCGCTCTCGTTCAACAACGACGGCCCGCTGGGCACCTTCTTCCGCTACATCGGCGACACGGGCACCTACATCGCGCGCTACGACGACTTGATCGATGCGAAGGACAACAAGATCGACGTTTCGCAAGTGGATGTCTCGATGAACGGCATCGAGCTGCAGGACCGCGAGTTCTTCGCTGCGATCCGCGAGGGCCGCGAGCCGAACGGCAGCGTGGCCCAGGTGCTGCCGTGCTACCGCACGCTCGACCAGCTTGAGAAACAGTTGAGCTAACGATCATGGCGACAAGTGCCATCCCTGACGATACAACCGTTCGCCCTGAGCCTGTCTTTCCGATCATCCTGAGCCTGTCGAAGGAAGGGCCCTTCGACAGGCTCAGGGCGAACGGGATCACATTTGTTTCACGTTAAGGCAACCACAATGCAACAGCGCCGCCTCGGTCCCTTCAGCGTCTCGGCCCTCGGCTTCGGCTGCATGAACCTCAGCCACGCCTACGGCGCGCCGCCGGCGCCGGAGGCCGCAGAGGCGCTGCTGCTGCGCGCGCTCGATCGCGGCATCACCTTCTTCGACACCGCCGCCCTGTATGGCTTCGGCGTCAACGAGACGCTGGTCGGCCGGGTGCTGAAGCCGCACCGCTCGAAGATCGTGCTGGCGAGCAAGGGCGGCATGACCGGTATCGACGGCAAGCGTGTCATCGACGGCCGGCCGCAAAGCCTCAAGCGCGACTGCGAGGACAGCCTGCGGCGCCTCCAGACCGATGTCATCGACCTCTACTACCTGCACCGCTGGGACAAGCAGGTGCCGATCGAGGACAGCGTCGGCGCGCTGGCCGAGCTGGTGCGCGCCGGCAAGGTCAAGACCATCGGCTTGTCCGAAGTGTCGGCGTTGACGCTGCGGCGCGCGCATGCCGTGCATCCGGTCACCGCGCTGCAGTCGGAATACTCGCTGTGGACGCGCGAACCGGAAATCGCCACGCTCGCCGCCTGCCGCGAGCTGGGCACGGCCTTCGTCCCCTTCAGCCCGCTGGCCCGCGCCTACCTGACCGGCACCCTGCTCAAGCCGCAGGAGCAGCTCGAACCCAAGGACATCCGCCGCCAGATGCCGCGCTTCGAACCGGCCAACTACGCGAAGAACCTCGACCTGCTGCCCGACTACCTGCGCATCGCCAATGCGGCGCACTGCACGCCGGCACAGCTCGCGCTGGCCTGGCTGCTGGCGCAGGGCGAGGACATCGTGCCGATCTTCGGCACCCGCAATCCGCGGCACCTCGACGACAACGTCGGCGCCGCCAACGTGAAACTCGAACCCCGCATCCTCG
Source organism: Sulfuritalea sp. (assembly GCA_030247575.1). Lineage (GTDB taxonomy): Bacteria > Pseudomonadota > Gammaproteobacteria > Burkholderiales > Rhodocyclaceae > Sulfuritalea. The sequence continues at coordinate 172,073 of JAOTRV010000004.1, read as the reverse complement.
AGCGGCTGAACGCGCTGATCAATCAAAAAACCGTGACGGGGCCGCGCTACAACGCCGCCACGCAAGCGGAAATCGACACCGAAACTTTCTGATTCGCAGCAAGGGAGGCAGGACATGAATACCGGCAGACAGAAACGCGTGATACCCGGCACCACGATTTTCGACGGCGACGTGGCGCGCAAGGGCTACGCGCTGAACAAGATGTGCTTTTCCTTCAACTCGGCCGAGAACCGCGCCGCCTACCTCGAGGACAAAGAGGCCTACTGCGACAAGTACGGCCTCAACGAACAGCAGAAGAAAGCCGCGCTGAGCCTGCAGGTGCTGGACATGCTCGCAGCGGGCGGCAACGCCTACTACCTGGCCAAGCTGGGCGGCATTTTCGGGCTCGACATGCAGGACGTCGGCGCGCAACAGACGGGCATGACCAAGGAAGCCTTCAAGGCGAAACTCGTGGAGGCAGGAAAATAAAATGGCCAAAATCGTCGGCGGCATCAACGTCACCCACGTGCCTTACATCGGCCGTGCCATCGCCAACAACTTGCAGCAGGACCCCTACTGGAAGCCCTTCTTCGACGGCTTTCCGCCCGTGCGCCAGTGGCTGGCCAAGGTCAAGCCGGACATCGCCGTGGTCATCTACAACGACCACGGCCTGAACTTCTTCCTCGACAAGATGCCGACCTTCGCCATCGGCGCCGCGGCCGAATACAACAACGCCGACGAGGGCTGGGGCATTCCGACCCTGCCGCCCTACCAGGGCGACGTGGATTTCTCCTGGCACATGATCGACTCGCTGATCGAGGAGGAATTCGACATGGTCACCTGCCAGGAAATGCTGGTCGACCATGCCTTCACGATCCCGCTCGAACTGTTCTGGCCCGGCCAGCATCCCTGTCCCGTGCGCACCGTGCCGATCTGCGTGAACACCGTGCAGTTTCCGCTGCCGAAACCGGCGCGCTGCTTCAAGTTCGGCCAGGCCATCGGCCGCGCCATCGAATCCTGGGACTCGGATGCGCGCGTCGTGGTGATCGGCACCGGCGGCCTTTCGCACCAGCTCGACGGCCAGCGCGCCGGATTCATCAACAAGGAATTCGACCTGATGTTCATGGAAAAGCTCATCAGCGACCCGCTGTGGGTGACGCGCTATTCCATTCCCGACCTGGTCGAGCTGACCGGCACCCAGGGCGTCGAGTTGATCAACTGGCTCACCGCGCGCGGCGCGCTGCTGGGCGAAGTGGCGAAGGTGCATGCCAACTACCACGTGCCGATTTCCAATACCGCTTCCGGCCTGCTGTGCATGGAAAGCGTTTAATTTTTTGGGTGGCTGCAATCAACTTGAACGTTCGCCCTGAGCTTGTCGAAGGGCGCGCGGGGCTTCGACAAGCTCAGCCCGAACGGTGGCTTCAGGTTCGATCATGCCGAATAAATAGACGGAAGGAACAGAAATGAAAACACAAGTTGCCATCATCGGCGGCGGGCCTTCCGGCCTGCTGCTTTCCCAGCTTTTGCACCTCAAGGGCATCGATACCGTCGTCCTCGAACGGCAGTCGCGCGACTACGTGCTGAGCCGCATCCGCGCCGGCGTGCTGGAACACGGCTTCGCCAAGCTGATGCGCGAAGCCCAGTGCGGCGAGCGCATGGACCGCGAGGGCGAAATCCACGACGGCTTCATCATCGCCCACGGCGGCCGGCAAAGCCGCGTCGACCTGCACAAGTACAGCGGCGGCAGCTCGGTGGTGGTCTACGGCCAGACCGAGCTGACGCGCGACCTCTACGATGCCCGCGAGCGGATGAAGGGCGTGGTCATCCACCACGCCGAAGACGTGCAGCCGCACGACATGACCAGCGCCACGCCCCATGTCACCTTCCGCGTCGGCGACGAGGTGCAACGCATCGATTGCGACTACATCATCGGCGCCGACGGCTTCCATGGCGTCAGCCGCAAATCGATTCCCGCCACGGTACTGCGCGAGTACGAGAAGGTTTATCCCTTCGGCTGGCTGGGCGTGCTGTCGCGCACCAAGCCGGTGTCGCCCGAGCTGATCTACGTCAGGCACGAGCGCGGCTTCGCTCTCTGCTCGCTGCGTTCGCAGGTGCTCAGCCGCTACTACATCCAGGTGCCGCTTTCCGACAAGGTCGAGGACTGGTCCGACGACGCCTTCTGGGCGGAGCTGAAGCGCCGCCTGCCGCCGGAAGTGGCCGGGCGCCTGATCACCGGGCCCTCGATCGAGAAGTCGATCGCGCCGCTGCGCTCCTTCGTCGCCGAGCCGATGCGCTACGGCAACATGTTCCTTGCCGGCGACGCGGCGCACATCGTGCCGCCCACCGGCGCGCGCGGCCTCAACAGCGCCGCCTCGGACATCTATTACCTCTACCACGCCATGCTGGCGCACTACAAGAATGGCGACGACAGCGGGCTGGACAACTACTCGGCCAAGGCCTTGGCGCGGGTATGGAAGGCGCAGCGCTTCTCGTGGTGGATGACCAGCATGCTGCACACCTTCCCCGACAGCATCCCCTACGACCAGAAGCTGCAGCAGACGGACCTCGAATACCTGTTCTCGTCCGAGGCGGCACAGGCTTCGCTGGCCGAAAACTACGTCGGCCTGCCGTTCTGAGGTCAGCAGCCCGGCCCCAGCGCCGGGACTGGAGGGCCGAGAGCTTCTCGTGGTGGATGACCAAGCTGCTGCACACCTTCCCCGACACCAATGCCTTCGACCAGAAGGCGCTCGAAGCCGAACTTGACTACGTCGTGAATTCCCACGCCGGCCGGACGACGCTGGCGGAGAGCTATGTGGGGCTGCCGTTCGAGGATTGAAGCCGCCCCGCCGGAGAGTAGACGCCGGCAGAACGGCGGTCAGCGCCGGCTCGACACCTGCTTTCCGGTAGCGCACTCGTCGGCCATTCGCAACAGCGCAACCACCCGAAGCATTGGCACGCAACCCACGACCGGTGTAACGTAGCGAACCTTTCCCCCACCAAGGGAGACGTCGTGGGCATTGTTCGGAAATCGACACGGTTGCGCTTGATTTCGGTCGTTCTGTTGGCGACTGTGGCGGCGCCGAGCCTTCAAGGGTGTTCCCGATTCGCGGGGTTTGTGGCCAATTCTGTGTATCCGGCTCTCGACGAAGCCTGGGATCCTGAAAACGCGCCCACTGTCGCCAGCCCGCCGGCCTCCGCCGACATCCGCGCCGTGATCGGCGGGAGGGGCGAAGGACTTAATTGCAGCATCCCGGCGCTGGCGGAAAATCTGATGTTCGGCAGCACTGCCGACCGTACGCCCATCGCACTGCAGTTCCGTCAGGCCTGCGTTTTTCACGACTACTGCTATCGGCACGGCCACGCCACGTACGGCTACCAGAAGCTCGATTGCGACGTGCTCCTGCAACAGCACGCCTACCGCCTTTGCCGCCGCATATATCGTGACAAGCTGAGCCTCGAGGAATGCCGCGAACGCGCCCGGGTGGTGCTGCTAGGGGTAAACGCGTTCGGCGGTACCAACTTCCAACATGGACATCGCTCTAGCTACTTCGAATTTGACCCCTTCCCGCAGCGCGCCAATGACTACGTTGCAGCGCGCCTGGTTCGCCATCGCGAGGCGCGCGGAGAGGTGATTCGATCGGACTCCGAGAAGCATTCGAGCAGCCTCTGGGTTTTCGCCATCAAGGACGGCTGGATCTCGATACGTGACCGACGCTTCGAATCGAGCACACTGAAAGAGGCGCCGAGCTCCCCCTTCCTGCGCGAGAAGGTGGCGTCGCCGCCGCATGTGCTGCGCGCCGAAGGCGGCGACCGGCTCGTCTGGCTCGCGCGGCGCAGCCTCGCCAATACCGGCATACACGCGGTCGCCATCAACGCAACGTCCGGAGCACAGGTGGTGCGGACACTCGCCGAACTGGCCGCCGAGCCGGCTACGCAGAACACGGTCTGCGCACCGCAAGCGACGCCGAAAATCATCAAGAGCGGCGCGCCCGGCAGCGTGCTCGAGTTCGACTGCGACACTGCCGTCGCACGGCCGGTAACGGTCGAATGCTCACCGCAGCACGATCGAACCGTCGTGTTCGCTGCGTGGGGCAGCCGCAGCACCACAGCGGACGCTGATCCTTGCGCGGGGACCGATCACGGGCTGGCGGTGAGCGCACACAGTGTCGATCGGAACACGCCTCATCGGCGCTATCGGCTCGCGCAGGACCAGCTCATCACCGGACATTTTGGCGGCAGCGGCCGTTTGGATTTCGTCACGCTCAGCCACGGCTTGGCGGGAGACACTGACTATCGGAGCAGCGCGTCTGCGCTGCGCGTCGGTCTCGGGCGCGCCGAACCGGCCGAAGCGGCTCACATTCCTGTGCCGGAGGAGTTCGAGCCATTTGCGCCCTACCGTGCCACCGGCGAAAGCCGTGACCGCCTGCTCGCACTGCGCCTCGAATGCAAGGCCAAGGGTGACTGCGCTGCGCGAGCGGTTGACCTGCTCCCATCGTTGCACTGGACAGACAGCGGCGCATGGCAGCAAAAGGATGTCGCCCTGGACGTCGGAGCCGGCTGGCTGCGACAGCCGGCCCAAGTGGTGGCGCCGATCGTCCGCGGAGAGGGCGACTGGTTGGTCCTGTCGCGCGTTTCCGACGGCTTGGCCGGAGGTCTGGACGAACCGGACTATGCGCCGCGAACGGTCCGGCTCGAATACAAGGCGCTCAAGCGAACCGCCGATGGCTGGACTCAACGCGGCGGCGCATGCATGCAGGTCGACATACGCGAGCAGGTGCGCGCCAACCCGCGCGCCGTGCTGGCGAACCGCTATTTCACGTCGGCTGGTGGCAAAGAGGCGGATGCCAGTGCCAGGGCCGCAACGCTGGCTTGCGCGGACGCCGACGATGCGACAGTACAGGGAAATCCGACCTGCCTTGCCATGCTGCGTGATTTCGCTGCGCGCTGGCACCGCAGCCAGGTTATCCCCGGGTACGTGCAGCAACTGCCGGAAACGACGCAGGCGGGCCGTGTGCCGGAGGCGGTGTTCGTATATAACGGATTCACTGCGCAGTCGCTTACGCTGGGCGATGAAGCGGCGAGACCTGCCTGGGCAAAGCCATGCGAGGCGGGCGGATATGAGGCCGCGGCCCGCTAAAGAGTAGACGCCGGCGACACGGCGGCCGGCGCCTCAAGCTACATGAGCCCGAGAGAGGATATTCAGGGACAGACCACGATTTCGCAGCGGGGCTTCACCGGCGCCGAGTCGCTAGCCATCGCTCAAATGAGCCTTGACTCTCGCCGGACCGTTTGCCGAGCAGCAGTCCTTCGATGCTGATGTCTTCGTCGATATCGTCCCAGTGAATTCCGATGCCTTGCCCTATCAATCGCCAGTGCTCGCGTTCCTCGGGCGTGGCGTTGGCAAGCCTGGGATACCAGCCGAGCGGAGCCGACAGGGTTCTGCCGTCTTCGAGGTCCACCGACAGAGTGCGCTCTGTCACCGTTACGTTCTGAGCGTTCGGGATAGCGATTTCAGTTTGCGAAATAATCATTCCACGCCTCCATCAGGGCATCGCGGTGTTCGGCCACGAGAGACTCAAGTTTCACCAATTCGGATCGTCCAAAACCAAGGCTGTGCTGCAACCTTACCGGAGCGAGCCAGAACTTCGCATTACCGCGTTGCGCTCGACATGCACATGCATTGGCTCCTCTCGGTCGCTGGCATAGAAGAAGAACCGGTACGGGCCGATGCGCACTATCGTCGGCATCTTGGCCTCTCCAGATGCTCGTTACTCAGCGTGACGTTCTTTGCCATGCCGAAATGATAGGCGATTTCAACCAGAGGTGTCGCTTTGCGGCGATTTCGTACAAAGCAAACTGCCGTCCCGCCATCGCCGACTTTTGCTTTCGCTTCGCCCGCTTGCCGCCCATTCGCCAGACCTCATGCGCCCTCGCGTTCGGCGAGGCGGCGCAGGACAAGGGGAAAAGCGCCGGTGAGAAAGCAGGCGACGGCCGACACGATCAGCGCCCAGCCGGCCATGTCGTCGTTGAACAGCGGGTGAATGCCCTTCAGCATTCCTGCCAGCGCCGCGCCGCCGGCCAGCAGCAAGATGATGCCGAGCAGGGTGAAGACGATGAAGGTCCAGGGCCAGTGGCGCGGTTTCATGAGTCGCCGTGTCGCCAGCGCCGACGTTTCATCCCGCGACTTGCGCGGGCAGGAACAGCAGCAGCGGGTTGTCCGGCGAGGCGACAGAGCCGAAGCGCTGGTAGTAGCGGGCGGCGTGTTCGTCGAGCGCATCGACAAACAGGCCGATGCCGCCGGCCTCCCTGTAGATCGAGGCCGCCCGCGTGAGCGCGTCGACCAGGAGCAGTTCGCCAAGCCCCTTGCCCTGATAGCTTCGGCCGACGGCCAGGCGCCCCAGGCGCACACCGGGAATGCGGCGCGGCAGCTTTTTGCGCCAGGCAGTTGGCAGGTGGCGGTTCTCGAGTTCCGCCAGCGTCAGTGCGTAGTAGCCGCAGATGCGCTTGGGCTCTTCCTCGCGGATGGCGACGAAAGTCTTCGACAGGCCTTTGTCCTGATGCTGGCGTGCAACCTGCCGCAGCCAGTCGTTAAGCTCCGCCTGGCCGCAGTCGAAGCCCTGCCGGTCATGGCTTCCAGTTAAAGGCAGCACCCGCAGCATCTTGTCCGGCCTTCTGGTGGCGCTTCATGGCCGCCTTGAGTTTGGCGTTGGGCTTGGGCGGGTTTTCCATCAGGTCGAGCAGCCAGTTCCAGTCGCGCGCGGAAAGCCGGATCACCTCTTCCCGTTCGATGACGACCTGAGCCTCCTTCAATGCCGCTTGCACCAGGAACTGGTTGACGGTGGCGCCGCTCAGTTCGGCGGCGCGGCACAGCGTTTCATAGACTTCATGGGGAACGCGGGCGCCGATGCGGTCCTGCTTGGGCAGGGCGGTGTCCATGATTTCCTCCTTGTGATCGATTGCGGTCAGTGTAGCATTGTCGCCAAAATGGCGCCAGCGATGTCAGGCGCAGCAGATGCTGCAAGGGCGGCGAACCGCCGTGCCGCCGGCGTCGACTCCTGTCCCGACTTCGGCCGCTTGTGCCTGTGGCCTCATGCCCCCTCGCGCTCCACGAGAGGGCGCAGGGTGAAGGCGACGAAGGTCCGGGGCCAGTGGTGCGGCTTCATGATTCGCTTCGGGCAGAAGGCATTCGCATCGCCTTGCATCGCTCGAGCAGGCAATGCTGGAAGTCGCGCGCGAATGCCGCGCCGTCGAACAGCGGCGTCGCGGGCAGGCGCTGGCGCAAGCCGGCGCGCATGACCGCCAGGCCTTCGACATTGGCGGCTTTGGCGCAGGCCAGCGCGACGTAGTGCGCCGCGTCTTGCGCCACCCAGTCGGCCAGCCCTGCCGCGCTGAGCAGTCCAGCGCCCTGGCGCGACAACATGCGCGTGCCGGCCAGGGTGACGGTGGGCACGCCCATCCACAGCGCCTCGCAGGTGGTGGTGCCGCCCGGGAAGGGAAAGGTGTCCAGCAGCAGATCGACGTCGGTATGGGCGGCAAGGTAGCCGGCCCGCGATGCCTTGCCGTGCATCTGCACACGCCCGGGCGGTATGCCATGTGCCTGCAGGGTCCCGGCGAACGCGGCGGCCGTGGCGGGGTCGCCGAGCTGGTTGTTTTGCAGGCGCAGTCTTGCGCCGGGCACGGCCGCCAGAATCCGCGCCCAGGCATCGAGGGTGGGCGGAGTGATCTTGGCCATGCCCTGAAAGCTGCCGAAGGTGATGCAGCCGTCTTTCAGGGCCGGCAAGGGCGAAACCGGCGGCGCCTCCGCCGGCGGACTGAAGCACAGGCGGGTGCGGGGCAGACGCCAGACGGCCTCGGTGAACTCGGCCCCGGCGTCGGCCGCGCCGACATCGCCCGCCGCCTGATCCGGTGGGTGTTCGGGGCAGACCACCGGATCGGCCAGCACGGCATCCATTTCACGCAGGCCTGTCGTGGCGAAGTAGCCCAGCCAGCTGACTTGCACCGGGGCAGGATGCCAAGCGAATATGCCCAGCCGGTTGTATTCGGTGTGGCCGGACAGGTCGATCAGCACATCGACCGCGTCGGCGGCGATGGCACGCGCGGCGCCTTCGTCGCTCAGGGCGTAGACGGGCGTCCACCGCGCGAAGCAGGGCTTCAGGCGCGCCGTCGTGGCGTCGGCCACGGGAGTGGCGGGATACGCCAGCAGCTCGACCTGGCGCGGGTCGCAGTGCGCGAGCCAACCTTCCAGAAAATAGCCCACGGGATGCTGGCGCAGGTCTCCCGAAACGAAGCCGACGCGCAGCGGCCGTTCTACGCCCGCCGCGGACGGGACGCCCGTACTCAGCGCAGGACCCGCCTTGCGGGCCGCCGCCAGGCCGAATTCGCGCGCGGCTGCCAGACAGGCCGCCAGCGATTGCTGCGGGTCGTAGTTGAGGACCAGCAGCAGGTTGTGGTGCGCCGGCATGAAGTCTGGTTGCAGGCTCAGGGCGCGACGGTAGCTGGCTTGCGCGCCGGCCAGGTCGCCGGTGTTCTTTTGCAGGTTCCCCAGGTTGCTGTGGACGGCGGCATTGTCGGGTGCGAGGCTCAGTGCCTGCTCGAAGACCCGGCGCGACTCGACCAGACGTCCGAGCTCGTGCAAGGTAATCGCCAGCCCGTTCGCTGCCGCAACGAATGCCGGGTCGATGGCCAGCGCGCGCCGGAAAGGTGCTTCGGCTTCCGGGATGCGGCCGGCGTCGCGCAAGGCGTTGCCGAGTTTTGTCCAGACGCCGGCATTGTCGGGCCACTGTGCGGCGACCTGCCGCCAGGCGCGAATGGCATCGCCCTGGCGTCCGGCGTGCGCAAGCATGTCGCCGAGTTGCGTCCAGCGCGGCAGGCTGCGGGGCTCCAATCGCTGCGCCGCCTCGTAGGACGACACGGCCTGCGCATGCAATCCCAGCGCCGAGAACTCGTTGCCCAGGTTGCCGTGGGCTTCGGCGTCGTCGGGACACAGGTCAACGGCGCGCTGCTTGGCCTTTACCGCCTCGTCGCGCCGCCCCTGGCCCGACAGCGCCGCGCCGAGCGCCTTCCATGCCGTGCTGTCCTGCGGGTCATGCTTCAGCCGGACGCGGGCCCGGGCTTCGAGCTCGGCGAAACGCCCTTGCGCAAAGAGTCGAGCGGCGGTTTCGGGAACAGGTTGCGGCGAGGCGCTGACGGGTGGCCTTCGGTTTCGCATTGCTGGAGGAGCGGACGGCGAAGTGAAAGAAATGCGGACAGCCATCAAAGACATGGATGGCGCACCTTGAGTTCGGCCCGGAACAAACGCGCCGGAAACGAACGGCCATATTAATGGAGCAACTGGGCCAGAGCAAAAGGGGCGGCGGCGCATCGATTGGGTTTCGGCGCGCCGCCGGGAAAGCGCCGGATGCGCGCCACGCTCCCGGGAGTAGACGCTGGCGATACGGCGGGCCGCACGATCGCCGCGGCGGGACGACCCGGACATGCGCGGGACCGGGGCTTTCCGAGGCAAAATGACGGGCGTGAGCAAGGAGCCGCAATGAACCCAGCAACAAAATCCGCATTTCGATACGCCTTCCCCGGCCTCGCGGGGCTGTGCGCGATCGCGCTGCTCGCGGCCTGCGGCAAGCCCGATCCGGCGCAGGCGCCGTCGGTGGGCGGGCAGCCAGCCGCGAGCCCGTGCGTGTTGCCGCACATGGCGCCGAACGCGGAGTTCAGCGAAAGCGACAGCCGACTGTTTGCGGCCGCGGCCGCCGGCGACGTGCGCGCGGCGGCGCAGGCGATCGAGCAGGGCGCGAACGTCAATGCGAGCGGCGCGCTGAAGCGCACGCCGCTGTTCGCCGCCGCGTTCTGCGACCGGCCGGAGGTGGTGAAGCTGCTGCTGGAGAAGGGTGGCAAGCACGACCTCGCCGACGCCAACGGCATGCCGCCGCTGCATGCGGCCGTGGTGGTCGGCGGCATCGAGACGGCGAAGCTGCTGCTGGCGAACGGCGCGAACGCCAGCGGCAAGGATGCCGCCGGGCGCACGGCGCTGCACGTGGCGGCGGCAACCGACCAGATGCCGCTGGTGGAATTGCTGCTGGCCGGCAAGGCCAACCCCGCGGTACGCGACAAGCATGGCATGACGGCAGCCGCCCTGGCCGCGGACAACGGCCATTCGGCGCCGGCGTCGGCGATCAGGCAATGGCAGGCGCAGCACAAGGCGCCACGACCGTAACGCAGCGGCGCCCGCCAATAGTCGACGCTGGCGATACGGTGAACCGATCGATCGCGGCGGCCTGCTACCCGGCGATCGCCTCGCCGAGGTAGACGCGGCGGATCAGGTCGTTGCCGCGTAATTCCCAGGCGGCACCTTCGGCGATCATCTCGCCGTGGCCCAGTACGTAGGCGAAGTCGGCGACGTTGAGCGCCTGGAACACGTTCTGCTCGACGAGCAGCACGGTGGTGCCTTCCTGGTTGATCCGGCGCAGCGCGGCGAACATTTCGTCGACCATTTTCGGCGCCAGGCCGAGCGAGGGTTCGTCGAGCAGCAAGAGACGCGGGCGGCTCATCAGGGCGCGGCCGATGGCGAGCATCTGCTGTTCGCCGCCGCTCATGGTGCCGGCCAGTTGGTCGAGGCGTTCGCCGAGGCGGGGGAAGGTTGCGATCACGCCGGCGAGCATTTCCTCGCGCTGCCGGCGCGGGGCGAGGTAGCCGCCGAGCTCGAGGTTTTCGCGCACGCTCATGCCGGGGAACAGGTGGCGGCCTTCGGGCACCAGCGCCATGCCGCGCCGCACGCGGTCGGCCGGTGTGTCGGCGGACAGCGCCTGGCCGTCGAGCAGGACGCTGCCCGAAACCGGCGGCATGACGCCGGCCAGCGTTTTCAGCAGCGTGGTCTTGCCGGCGCCGTTGGCGCCGACCAGCACGGTGATGCGCCCGGCCGGCGCGACGAGCGATATGCCGTGCAGCACGGGCAGGCCGCCGTAGCCGGCGCGCAGTTCGCGCACTTCCAACTCGAGTCCTGCGGTCATGTTGCAGCCTCGGCACGATCGCCCAGATAGGCTTCAACTACCTGCGGATCGCGGCGCACGTCGACCGGCTTGCCGTCGGCGATCTTGGCGCCGAAGTTCAGCACGGCGACGCGGTCGACGGTGCTCATCAGGATGTTCACCGCATGCTCGATCCAGATCACGGTGAAGCCGTGCTCGCCGCGCAGGTCGCGGATCAGTGCGGCGATTTCCTTCACCTCGGCCTCGGTCAGGCCGGCGGCGACTTCGTCGAGCAGCAGCAGGCGCGGGTGGCTGGCCAGCGCCATGGCGATCTCGAGCTGCCGCTGCCTGGCCGGCGGCAGGCTGCCGGCGGGGAGCGTGGCGTAGCGCTCGAGGCCGACCCGCTCGAGCAGGCTGGCGCCCGATTTCGCCTCGGCGAAGGAATCGTTCTTGCGCCGGACGTTGCCGACGAAGTCGAGGGCGAACTGGACGTTCTCGGCCACCGTCAGGCTGCCGAAGACGCGCGGCGTCTGGAAGGTGCGCGCCATGCCGGCGTGGGCCAGCACATAGGGCGGCGCGCCGGTCAGGTCGGCCCCGCAGAAGCGCATGCTGCCGCTGGTGGGCTTGACCATGCCGCTGATGGCGTTGAAGAAGGTGGTCTTGCCGGCGCCGTTGGGGCCGATGATGCCGATGAATTCGCCCTCCGCGGCAACCAGGTCGATGGCGTTGAGTGCGACCAGGCCGCCGAAGCGCACGGTGAGCCTGCTGATCTCGAGGAAGGGCTTACTCATGGCGCTGCTCCGTCACCTGCACATCGGCCTTCTTGCGCTTGAAGAATTTTTGCCAAGTGCCTCGCCAGTCATGGCCAGCAAGTCCGTTCGGCAGGTAGAGCACCGAGACGATCAGCAGCACGCCGAGCAGGATCATGTACAGATAGGGGAGGGAGAGCCGCAGGAATTCGGACAGCAGGCTGAACACCAGCGCACCGACCAATGGGCCGCCGATCGTCAGCGGGCCGCCGACCATGGAGATCAGCACGGTCTGGAACACGATGAAGGGATTGAACACCGTATTCGGGTCGATGTAGGTCCAGCGCACCGCGATCGCCGCGCCGAGCGCACCGGCGAACCAGGCCGAGAGGCAGAAGCCGAGCAGCTTGACGCGCATCGGGTTCACGCCGAGCGTGGCGGCGCGCTCCTCGTCCATGCCGATGCCGCGCAGGGCGTGGCCGTAGCGGCTGCGGCCGAAGCGAACATAGGTGAACACGGCGAGCAGCGCGATGATGAGCACGGTCCAGTACACGACATTCGACGAAGGCGTGTCGGTCATGACGCGGCCGACCGTGCCGGCATAGGTCTTTTCGACATGGGTGATGGTGTGCTTGACCAGTTCGCCGAGGCCGTAGGTGATGACGGCGAAATAGGCGCCGCGCAGGCGCAGCACGACAAGGCCGATGAGAAAGGCGAACAGCGTCGCCGCCAGGCCGCCCGCCATCACGACGACGGGCCATGGCAGGTAGGCGAGGCCCCAGGCCGTGCAGTAGGCGCCGAGGCCGAAGAAGGCCGAGCTGGCGAGCGAGAGGTAACCGGTCGGCCCGCTGAACATCGACCAGCTCACGGCGAGGCCGGCGAACATCAGGCAGGTCAGCGCCATCGACTGCACGAAGGGCGAAGCGACCGCCGGCAGGGCCGCCAGCGCGGTGGCGACAACGACGGCTGCAATCAGGAAGAGCGTGCCCTGCTTCATTTGGCGAACAGTCCTTTCGGCCGCAGCAGCAACACCAGCACCAGCACGCTGTAGCTGATCAGGATTTTCAGCGAGGGACTGGTGTAGTAGGTGCCGAAGGTTTCGACCAGGCCCAGCAGCACTGCGCCGGCGATGGCGCCGGGAATGTTGCCGAGGCCGCCCAGCGTGATGACGATCAGTGCCGAGATGGTGTAGGGCTCGCCCATCGAGGGCGTGAGTTCATAGACCATGCTCAGCAGCCCGCCGGCCAGCCCCGCCAGCGCGAGGCCGAGGCCGAAGCAGGCCGGGTGCAGGCGGCGCGTGTCGATGCCGACCAGCATGGCGCCCAGCGGCGCCTGCAGCATGCCGCGCACCGCCTTGCCGAGCAGGGTTCTCTTCAGCAGCAGCACCAGCGCGAGGCTCGCCGCCGCGGCGACGCCCAGCACCAGCAGGCGGTTGGCGGCAACCGTCACCTCGCCGAACTTCACGGCTTCGTCGAGGTAGGGCTGGCCGCTCATGCCGCCGCCCCAAGTCAGCTGTGCGGCATTTTGCGCGATGAACATGAGGCCGAAGCCGACGATCAGGCTGCGCGCCTCCATGACTTCGGCATTGGGCGAGGTCGCCGCCAGGCGGCGGAAGATCAGGCGATGCAGCAGCAGGCCGAGCAGGAACAGCGCGACCATCATCGGCAGGATGAACCACAGGGGGCTCGCGCCGGTATAGCGGACCAAGGTGTAGGTCAGGTAGGCGCCGAGCATGAGGAACTCGCCGTGGGCGATGTTCATGATGCGCATCAGGCCGTACTGCAGGTTGAGGCCGAGGGCGACCACGGCGTAGATGCCGCCGGTCACCAGGCCGGCCACGATGAGGTCGATGAACAGGTAGAGGTTCATTCAGGAATTATGCGGGAGACGGACATGCAACCCCCCTCCTCATTCCCGCGCAGGCGGGAATGAGGAGGGGTCGTCAAAGGCGCTGGGTCCCCGCTTTCGCGGGGACGACGGCCACTACTCAGTTCCAGGTTTTCGGCACGACGGCCTTTGCCGTGGCGCGCGCCGGCGGCCAGACGATTTCGAACTCGCCGTTCTGCCACTGGCCGACCATGCCGGGTACGCCGACTTCTTCGGTGCCGTTGAACTTCATCTTGCCTAGCACGGTGTCGAACTCGGTCTTGGCGATGTGGTCGCGCATCGCCTTGCGGTCGAGACCAACCTTCTCCACCGTCTGCTGGATTATTTCCAGCGCGGCCCAAGCGTGGGCACTGGCCCAGCGATCCGGTTCGCGCTTGTTGAGCGCAACGTGGGCGTCGAAGTAGGTCTTCGCGGCCTTGCTCATCTTCGGGTTCCAGGAGCCCATGCCCATCGTGCCCTCGGACGCCTTGCCCATGCGCTCGCGATAGATCGGGAAGGCGGTGCCGACGGCGGTGTAGAAGATCTTCGGCGCGAAACCGATTTCCTTCGACTGTCCGGTGATCAGGAAATTGTCCGGCGGGTAGGTGATGCCGACGAAGGCGTCCGGGTTCGCGGTCTTCATGCCCTTGAGCATGGTCGACAAATCCTTGACGCCGAGCGGGTAGCTCTTCTTGTCCAGGATCTTGATGCCCTTGGCCTGAAGCGCGGGCTCCAGCGCGCCGATGTTCTCGAGGCCGAACAGGTCATCCATGTAGGCCACGGTGACGGTCTTGACACCGTTGGCGGCGAGCATGTCGACCAGCGCGTTCATCATCGGCTTCGGCTGCTGCAGGGTGACGAAGTAGTAGGGCAGCTTCATGTCCACCAGCTTCTGCGACAGCGCGGTCGGCGCCACCATCGGGTAGCCGTGCTTGTTGGCGACGGGCGCCACGGCGAAGTTGGCGCCGGTGCCCCAGGGCGGCAGGACGATGTCGACCTTGTCGGTGGTCATGAACTTCTCGTAGCTGCGCACGATGGTTTCCATGTCGCTGCGGTCATCGACGCCGATCAGTTCGATCTTGCGCTTCTTGCCTTGCACGTTGAGGCCGCCGGCGGCGTTGACCTGATCGGCCCAGAGCAGGTAGTTGGGTTCCTGCGTGGTCTGGGCGCCGGGCGCGAACGGACCGGAGCGCGATTGCGTGTAGGCGACCTTGACGGTCGGCTCCTGCGCCACGGCGTAGCCGGGCAAGGCCAGCACGCCGGCGACGGCGAGAGCAGCTTGCAAAGTCATTCTTCTTGAAATTGGGTACATGATATCTCCTCTTGTTGGAATGGTTCTAGAACGGATAGCGCGGCGCGCTGTCCTTGATCGTTACCCACTGCCACTGCGTGAATTCTTCCCAGTTGGCCGGCCCGCCGTGGCGCCCGCCATTGCCCGATGCGCCGCGCCCGCCGAAGGGGATGTGCGGCTCGTCGGCCACGGTCTGGTCGTTGATGTGCAATAGACCGGTCGGAATGCGGTTGGCCAGTGCCATGGCACGGCCGACCGAGGAACTGATGACGCCGAGCGACAGGCCGTACTCGGTGTTGTTGGCCAAAGCCACGGCTTCGTCCTCGGTGGAGAACGTCACTATCGAGGCCACCGGACCGAACACTTCCTCGTCGAAGCAGCGCATGCCGGGCTTCACGTTGGTCAGCACCGTCGGCTTGTAGAAGTTGCCCTCGTAGCTGCCGCCGGCGGCAAGATGCGCACCCTGCCTGATGCTGTCCTGGACGATGGCATGCACGCGGTCGCGCTGGCGCTCGTTGATCAGCGGCCCGAGCGCGACCTGCTGCGTCGCCGGGTCGCCGACCGGCAGATGGGTGGCCTTGCCGACCATTTGTTCGGTCACCTTGGCCGCGATTTTCTCGTGCACCAGGATCATGCCCGTGGTCATGCAGATCTGCCCCTGGTGCAGGTAGGCGCCCCAGGCCGCGCATGAGGCGGCGAGGTCGACGTCGGCATCGTCGAGGATGACCAGGCGGTTCTTGCCGCCGAGCTCCAGCGTGACCTTCTTCAGGTACTTGCCGGCCAGTTCGCCGACGGCGCGGCCGGCAGCGGTGGACCCCGTGAAGGAGATCATGGCGATGTTGGGATCGGCGCACATGGCCTGGCCGACGTCGGCGCCGCCGGGCAGGACCTGCAGACAATCCTTCGGCAGGCCGGCTTCTTCGAGGACGCGGGCGATGAGGTAGCCGCCGGTGATCGGCGTGTTCGGATCGGGTTTCAGCACCACGGTGTTGCCGACGGCGAGCGCCGGCGCGACGGCGCGGATGGAAAGGATCAGCGGGAAGTTGAAGGGCGAGATGACGCCGACCACGCCGTGCGGCGTGCGCCGCGCCATGCTGATGCGGCCGCCGTCGCTGGGCAGCATCAGGCCGCTGGGCTGTGTGACCATGCCGGCGGCTTCGTTGAGGATGCCGACCGCCATGTGCAGCTCGACGCCGGCCTTGGGCGGGACGCAGCCGGTCTCGCGCACGATCCACTGCGTCATGCCCTCGGTTTCGTGCTCGATGATCGCGGCGGCCTTGCGGAAAATCGCGGCGCGCTGTTCGTAGGGCAGGGCGACCCAAGCCGTCTGCGCCGCTTTGGCACGCTTGGCGGCTTCGGCGGCGTCGGCCGGTGTAGCCATGCCGACACGGGTCAACACCGCGCCGGTGGCCGGCTCGAGGATTTCACGCGCGGTTGCGGCGGTGTTCCAGCCGCCGAGGAACAGCTTGCCGTTCCAGATGCCGGTGTTCAGGAAAGGGATGTCGTTGGCGCCCATGGCGGTCTCCTCTGTTCTGGTCTTGTTGTGGGTTGCGACTCGTCACGGGAAGAATCGGGTTAGGGTCCGGGGTGACGTTGCGGCATACATTACGGCAGCGATCGCGGCGCTGCTCCACCGACAGGGAACGGCGACTTGTCCGGCAGGGAACTACCCATTTCGACGCTGTGGCTGTCCGCCATGCGTTTGCGCACTCCGGATTTGCATGCTATGTTGTTGAACTATAAACAATCGACTGGTGAAGCAGAGGGCCGAGTGGAGGAGAACAATCATGGGCGCCCTGGAAACGATTTCCACGGACCAGGTCAGGCCGCGCGAGCGGGCTGCGTTCTGGACCGAACTGCTGTGGACGCGGCTCGGGAAGTTGCGCTCGGAGACTTTCAGCGACGAAACCTTCCGCGGCCGCATGGTCCATGGCGAAGTCGGCAGCGTGAAGATGTGCCGCCTTTCCGCCGGTCGCCACCGCGTGGTGCGCAGCCCCGATCTGATCAGGCAGGATGGTCGCGGCTACCTCAAGCTGGTGGTGCAGCTGGAGGGCAGCACCTGGTTCGAGCAGAACGGCCGCAAGACGCAGGTGTCGCCGGGCGAGTGGAGCATCTACGACACGATGAAGGCCTATAGCGTGTCGAACACCAGCCCGATTGAGCAACTGGTGCTGCTGGTGCCGCGCGAAAAGGTGCTGACCGGCAGCATGAAGGTCGACGATCTGATGGTGCAGCGCTATTCGGCGCGCGCCGGCATCGGCCGCCTGGCCTGTGATTTGATGAGTTCGGCATTCGACGAGATTCCCGGCAGCACGCCGCAGTCGGCGGAGGCGGTCGGCGATGCGATCACCGAGTTGCTGCGGCATTCATTGCTGGAACGCTCCGGCATGCCGACGGCGCTGTCGCAAAGGGAAGGCATGCGCGACCGCATCAAGGCCTATGTTGAAAGCAACCTGCGCGACCCCGGTTTGTCGATCGATCAGATCGCCCATGCCTTCCGGTGCAGCAAACGCTATCTGCACAAGGCCTTCACGCAGGATGGCGTGACGATCAGCGACCACATCTGGCGTCTGCGGCTCGAGCGTTGCCGCAATGACTTGCTGTCGCCCGCGTGCGCATGGAAGTCGATCACCGAAATCGCGTTTTCCTGGGGCTTCAACAGCTCGACCCATTTCAGCAAGGCATTCAAGGATACGTTCGGCATGCCACCGAGGTTCTACCGGATGGCCGGCAACAGAAGCGACGCTACCCTGCCGTTCCCGGCGCTGCGGATAGCCGACGCCGACCTGATTTCGCCGGCTGGCGGAGCAATTCTGCGGACGCTGAAATCACCCGCGGAATCGTGATCTGCAGGCTTGCAGGTTCTCGCGTCGAAGCTTCCGTGCTTAGATGTCCGACGGCCGCAAGCTTGCGGCCGCAACTCAATGCTGAAGCTGGCGTCCGGGCATTTTCAGCGCATCCGACAGATGCGAGGTCAACTGACGATCGACATGGATCAATTGAGCCAGCAAGCGACTCCTGTCCGCGCCGATGGCGTAGTCGCGCAACAGGACCATCTGCGCCAGGACTGCATTGTGCCTTTCACGATGCCCGGGCTCCGCTGCGCCGGTCAGACATTCCATCAGCGCTTCTTCTTCCCTGAAACTGGCGCGGGTGCATTCGATCAGCTTGTCCAAGGCTTCCACCAAACGATCCGTGGACCGCTTCTCCATGTACATCCTCAGCACTTCAACTTGGGCATTGACAAGTTCGCGGCGCCCATTTAGCAGCGGGTTGCCGGATGATGCTGGCTGGTTAGGGGCGATAGCAGTCGTTTTGACGGACGCAACGTCCACACTATCAACAACGCCCTTGTAAGAAGTCAACACGGCTGATCCCCTTTTCTTGAGTTCATTTCCACATAGCCTCTTTTATAAACTATAGCCGCCATGCATTTGCCGTCAAATTCAATCGTGCAACGCCGCACGGTTATGGCCGCCTCGCCTCAGGCGCTTGGGCCCTCTTTGCGCCGCGGAGCCTGCTCTAGGCGCTGCTTTTCGGCGAGTACCTTGTTGGCATAGCCCTGTTCTTCGTCGTCCAGTGCGCCAGCATAGTACTGCAGGCCCCCGATCAACCCGCCCTGCCGCCGGATGGATTCCTGCAGGATTTGCGCGCCCATTTGAACGTTCATGACCGGATCCAGGAAAGGCCGCTCTCCAGCGGCTTTCTGAACCTTGTCCTGATGGAAGCGCGGAATGATCTGCATCAGGCCCTGAGCCCCCACAGGGCTCTGGGAAAAGGGATTGAATCTGGATTCGACGGCGATCACTGCAATGATCAGCAAGGGGTCGAGTTGCCGTTCGCGGGCCGCCGCCTGGGCCGTCTCGAAGATCGGCAGCAGGGCTTCGGGAGCCACGCGGTAGCGCTGGGCGACGAAATCGAGCGCCGCGCCCATGGCCGGCGCAAGTGCTTTTGCCTGGCGCTTCGGGTCTCTGTCGCCAGCCGGGGCCTCGACCGACAGCGAAATGGCGGGCAACGCCGATTCGACTGATTGAACGAAGTCGAGGTTTCTTGCCAGTCCGCCGGCGAGGACGAAGAACAGCGCCAAGCCGATCGTGGCGACATCGAGATGCAGATAGTTCAGGAAGGCGCCGGTGCCGCGCGCCATCAAATACCGTTGCGAGATAGTTGCGGTCAAGATTTCTCCTTTACCGTTATCGTGCCCCCCGGCCCGAGGGTCTGCCCGCCACGATGGCGAACGGCCGATCCATTGATGGCGGGGCAACCCGACAACGCTGCGTCGGGCTTGAATCCGCCGCCCGTCGGGGCGCCAGGATGAAACACTGAAAAAAGCTTATGCGGCTCTCTTGCGTAATTTGGCTGCGGCCGTCGCAGCCGGATTGGCCTGAGCCATTTCGATGATCTGCCTGGTGGTGTTGTCCAGCGCCAGCGTAAAGACCTTGTTCATTTCAAGAACTTGGGCTTCGACCACTCGGGACAAAGCCTGCCGCGTTTGAATCGCGATTTCGAAGACGCTGCTGGAATAGCCTGCAACCTGTTCCGAACCGGGTTGTACCAGCCTGCTCTGCAACGAGACCAGATCCTGTAAGTCATCGGCGGCAAGCACAGCCCTGAGGTCCTGAACACCGTCTTCCAGCAGCGAGCGAGCGCACCCGACGTTCAGGGCAGCCAGACGTTCAGTACCGGAAAATGCCGCATCGGCAATGGTTGCGAGAGTTTCGACCCTTGCCTTGTTAGCGTTTGCGAGTTGCTCGGCTACGCTGACCATGGCGACCTCCTACACTAATGAAACAGTACAGCCGGTGCGTGAGACAGGCCCTGCAACGGCCCGGGAAGACAGCTTGTGCACCGCACCATCAAGGCATTTTAAGGCGCAGGCGGCGTTTGTCAAGACAAAGTTGCTGCGCCGCAGCATCGACTGAGCCTCGAAGGTATATAAGAAGTCGCTAATAAACAGCCTGCCTGACGGCGATTTCCCGGCGTCGGGGCGGATAATCAAGCCCATGAGAACGCTAAGAGATACCTCCTTGTCGATGCTGGACCTCGTTGCGGTGCGCGCGGGCGGCACCGTCGCCGATGCGCTGGCGATCGCCCTGCGCACCGCGCGGCATGCCGAGTCGCTGGGCTTCACCCGCTACTGGCTGGCCGAACATCACAACATGCCGGGAATAGCGAGTTCGGCCACCGCGGTGCTGGTCGGATATGTCGCGGGCGGGACAAGCCGCATCCGCGTCGGTTCGGGCGGCGTGATGCTGCCCAATCATGCTCCGCTGGTCGTCGCCGAGGCCTTCGGCACCCTGGCGGAGTTGTACCCCGGGCGCATCGATCTGGGCCTGGGCCGCGCCCCCGGCACCGACGCGATCACCATGCGCGCCCTGCGCCGCGACCGCGCCGAGACCGAAACGGACTTTCCGCGCGACGTGGCTGAACTTCAGCAATTGCTGGGAGAGCCGCAGCCCGGCCAGCGGGTGATCGCCATGCCGGGAGCGGACACCAAGGTGCCGATCTGGCTGCTCGGCTCCAGCCTGTTTTCAGCACGATTGGCGGCCCAGCGCGGTTTGCCCTACGCCTTCGCCTCGCATTTTGCGCCCCGCCTGCTGCTGCAGGCCCTCGAGTTGTATCGCAGCGAATTCCGGCCGTCAGCGGCGCTTGCAGAGCCCTATGTGATCATCGGCGTGCCCTTGATCGCCGCGCCGACCGACGACGAGGCCGAGTTCCTCGCCAGCAGCACCTACCGGCGCGTGCTCGGTATCCTGCACGGCGAGCGCGGCTGTCTGCAGCCGCCGGTTAAAGACTACATGTCGCAACTGCATCCGCAGGAGAAAGCGGCTATCGACGATTTTCTGGCAGCCGCCGTCGTCGGCGGGCCGGACAAGGTGCGCGACGGGCTTGCTGCGCTGTTGCAGGCTACGGCCGCCGACGAACTGATGCTGGTCTGCGACATCTTCGATCCCGCACTGCGACTGCGTTCGCTCGACATCGCGGCAGCGGCGCGCGCAGGCTGAGATCGCGCCGCCGGGCGGCGCGATCCCGAAACCCGGACATCAGACGTCGATATTGCGGGCGTAGAGCGCGTTCGATTCGATGAAGGCGCGGCGCGGCTCGACATCATCGCCCATCAGCGTGGTGAAGATCTCGTCCGCGGCAATGGCATCGTCGATCTGCACCCGCAACAGGCGGCGCACCGCCGGATCCATCGTCGTTTCCCACAATTGTCCGGGATTCATTTCACCGAGACCCTTGTAGCGCTGCTTGCCGAGCCCGCGCTCGACTTCATTCAGCATCCATGTCATGGCGTCGGCAAAACTCGTGACAGCCAGCGATTTTTCACCGCGGCGGATCACGGCGCCTTCGCCCACGAGCCCGGCGATCATTTCGGCGGTACGGCGAATCTGCTGATAGTCGCCCGAGAGCAGAAAATCCTCGTCGATGCGCCCGGTGCGCAGGTTGCCGTGGCGCATGCGGATGACGGCGAGCATCCAGCGCTCGTGCTTCTCGTCGAAGCGCGATTCGATGCGGACTTCCTTCGACAGGTGAACGCCGATGCGTTCGGCGCTGTCTCGCGTTACCGCTTCGTTCGAGGTATCGACGGCGATGTCATGGGCCAGCAAGGCGTGCAGCACTTCGCCATCAATGAAGTCCGTGACGCGGCGGATTACGGCTTCCGATAGCAGGTAGGCACGGGCCAGCGCCCCCAGAGCCTCGCCTTCGACGACGGCGCCGCCGGTGCGCGGCGTCAGCTGCGTACCATCCAGCGCGAGCCGCAGCAGATGCTGGTTGAGTTCGTGATCGTCCTTGATGTAGGTCTCGCTCTTGCCGTGCTTGATCTTGTATAGCGGCGGCTGGGCGATATAGACATAGCCTCGCTCGACCAGCTCCGGCATTTGCCGGTAGAGGAAGGTCAGCAGCAGGGTGCGGATGTGGGCGCCATCGACGTCGGCGTCGGTCATGATGATGATGCGGTGATAACGCAGCTTGGCAATGTCGAAGTCCTCGGCGCCGATGCCGCAGCCGAGCGCAGTCACCAGGGTGACGATCTGTTCGCTGGAAATGACCTTGTCGTAGCGGGCCTTTTCGACGTTGAGCACCTTGCCGCGCAGCGGCAGGATGGCCTGGAACTTTCGGTCGCGGCCCTGTTTCGCCGAACCGCCGGCGGAGTCGCCCTCGACGATGTAGATCTCGCACAGGGCGGGATCCTTTTCCTGGCAGTCCGCCAGCTTGCCGGGCAGGCCGAGGCCGTCGAGCACGCCTTTGCGCCGCGTCATGTCGCGAGCCTTGCGCGCGGCTTCACGGGCGCGGGCGGCTTCGACGATCTTTCCCGTGATGATCTTGGCATCGAGCGGCTTTTCGAGCAGATAGTCCGCCAGCTTCTGCGCAACCACCTCCTCGATCGCGGGACGCGCCTCCGAAGAAACCAGCTTCATCTTGGTTTGCGACGCAAACTTCGGATCGGGCATCTTCACGGAAAGCACGCAGGCGAGCCCCTCGCGCATGTCGTCGCCGGTGATTTCGACCTTGGCCTTCTTGGCGATCTCGTTTTCTTCGATGTACTTGTTAATGACGCGGGTCATCGCAGCGCGCAGGCCGGTAAGGTGGGTGCCGCCATCCGATTGCGGAATGTTGTTGGTGAAGCAAAGCACCTGCTCGGCATAGGAGTCGTTCCATTGCATGGCGACTTCGACGTCGATATTGACTCCGTTTTGCACCGACACCCCGGAAGAGTGGAACACCGCCGGATGCAGCACGGTCTTGGTGCGGTTGATGTATTCGACGAAGCCCTTGACACCGCCGGAGAAGGCGAAGTCCTCTTCCTTGACGTTGCGCTGGTCGATCAGCCTGATCTTGACGCCGTTGTTGAGGAAGGACAGTTCGCGCAGACGCTTGGCCAGGATGTCGTAGTGAAATTCGACGTTCTCGAAGATCTCGTCGTCAGCCATGAAATGCACTTCGGTGCCGCGCTGTTCCGTGTCGCCGAGAACCTTCAGCGGCGACACCTCGACGCCATTCTGGATTTCCACCAGGCGATCGATGGCATGGCCGCGATTGAATTCCATGAAGTATTTCGTGCCGTCGCGCCGGATGATCAGGCGCAACCATTTCGACAGGGCATTGACGCAGGACACGCCGACGCCATGCAGACCGCCGGAGACCTTGTAGGAATTCTGGTTGAACTTGCCGCCGGCATGAAGGACGCACATGACGATCTCGGCCGCAGAGCGTCTCGGCTCGTGTTTGTCGTCGAACTTGATGCCGGTGGGAATGCCGCGTCCGTTGTCCGTGACGGAGATCGAGTTGTCGGTGTGAATGGTGACGACGATATCGTCGCAGTGACCTGCGAGCGCTTCATCGATCGCGTTGTCGACAACTTCGAAGACCATGTGATGCAGCCCGGTGCCATCGGAGGTATCGCCGATATACATGCCCGGGCGTTTGCGGACAGCCTCGAGCCCCTCGAGCTGCTGAATGCTCGATTCATCGTAGGCGGGTGCTGTGTTGCTTGGTGTCATGGGGTTCTTTTCTTGTTTTGACGTCAGATGCGCATCGGCATCACGACGTATTTGAAGGTCTCGTTGCCGGGCAGCACAAACAGGGCGCTCGAGTTGGCATCGGCCAGATGCAACTCGATGGTTTCGTTGCTGACGTTGTTGAGGACGTCGAGCAGATAGGTCACGTTGAAGCCGACGTCGAGAGCGTCGCCGGCGTAGTCGATTTCAATTTCTTCCTGTGCCTCTTCCTGCTCGGCGTTGCTGGAAATGATCTTGAGGCTGCCGGCACCGAGAACCAGGCGCACGCCACGAAACTTCTCATTGGTCAGAATTGCCGCCCGCAGCAACGAATGCAATAGCGTATCGCGCGACAGCTTGATAAGCTTGCTGTGATGCTGCGGAATGACGCGTTCGTAGTCCGGAAACTTGCCGTCAATCAGTTTCGAAACCAGTTCGATGTTGCCGAAGCTGAAACGGGCCTGGGTCGGCGTCAGGATGATTTCCAGGGGCTCGTCGCTGTCGGCCAGTTGCCGGGACAGTTCGAGTACCGTCTTGCGCGGAAGGATGACTTCGATGGGCGTCGGCGCGGTCGGCAGGGTTTCCGCGGCATAGGCGAGTCGATGGCCGTCTGTGGCGACCATGCGCAGTTCGTGGCCCTTTGCCACCAGAAGCAGGCCATTGAGGTAGTAGCGGATGTCCTGTTGCGCCATGGCGTATTGCACCAGGGCGAGCAAGCGCTTCATTTGCTTCTGTGTAACCACCAACTTGGATGGCTGCCCGTCGCCTGTGGTCATGCGTGGAAAGTCCTCGGCCGGCAGTGTCTGCAGATTGAAACGGCTCTTGCCGGCCTTCAGTTGCAGACGTTTGTCGTCCAGCGCCAGACTGACTTCGGCGGTTTCCGGCAAGGAGCGTAGGATGTCCTGCAGTTTTCGCGCGCCAACGGTCATGGCGGCTTTTTCTGCTCCAACCGTGGGCGTCTGGGTCGTTATCTGTATCTCGATATCCGTCGCCAGCAAGGTGAGCTTCTCGCCATCCTTTTCCATCAGAACATTGGAAAGGATAGGCAGCGTGTGACGTTTCTCCACAATCCCGCATACCGACTGCAAAGGGAAAAGAAGCTGGTCGCGTGGACCTTTAAATAGGAGCATATATAGATCTCTTATGATTAATAAGGGAGACTTTTTCCTGTGGATAAACGACTATTACCCTGCAAATACAATTAATTATAACGTGGATAAGCCGGTTGAGAAATTTGCGGTCGAGCTGTGAATGATTGTGGATGATTTTTTCTGTGCCTGCCGCCAGAATGCTTATCCACAATCCTTCCTTGAGTTGTTCCGGATACTTGCTCACAGGCTAGCCCTTGATCGTTTGCATCAGAACATGCAGGTCGTTGTTGAGCCTGGAGTCCTTTCCGCGTAAGTCGATAATGGTGCGGCATGCGTGCATTACGGTTGTATGGTCCCGCCCGCCGAAGGCTTCGCCGATCTCGGGAAGGCTATGCGAAGTAAGTTCACGGGTAAGCCACATTGCTATCTGGCGCGGTCTGGCGATGGCACGGGTGCGTTTCTGAGAATACATGTCGGCCACTTTGATCTTGTAGAAGTCAGAGACCGTTTTTTGCACGAGTTCGAGTGATATCTGGCGGTTGGTGGCGCCAATGATGTCGCGCAGGGCTTCCTTGGCTACATCCAGGCTGATGTCACGACCGTGAAAACGGGCGTAGGCGACCACGCGATTGAGCGCGCCTTCGAGTTCGCGCACATTGGAGCGGAGATTCTTGGCGATGAGAAACGATACTTCATCCGAAACGTTGATATGTTCAGCCTCGGCCTTCTTCTTGAGGATGGCGATGCGCATTTCCAGTTCGGGAGGCTCGATGGCAACAGTGAGCCCCCAGTCGAAACGCGAAACCAGACGTTCTTCAAGTCCCTGGACGTCCTTCGGATAAGTATCGCAAGTGATGACGATCTGTTTTTTTGCTTCAACCAGGGCGTTGAAAGCGTAAAAAAACTCTTCCTGTGTCCGGTCCTTGCGATTGAAGAACTGGATGTCGTCGATCAGCAGCAGATCCAGTGAGCGGTAGTAGCGTTTGAAAGCTTCACGCGAATTTTGCTGGAAGGCTCGAACGACATCGGAAAAGTAGTCCTCGGCGTGGACATACCGCACTTCCATCGTCGGATTCGCGGCATAAATCGCGTTGCCGATGGCGTGAATCAAGTGGGTCTTGCCCAGACCGACCCCACCGTAGATGAATAGCGGGTTGTAGGAAACCCCGGGATTCATCGCTACCTGCTGAGCCGCGGCGCGGGCCAGATCGTTGGCGCGACCCGTAACCAAGGTGTCGAAGGTGAATTCGGCGTTGAGCCGGGTCTTTTCATAAGCCGGATCGCTGCTTTTGCAGGCGGTGACGGTTACCGCCGGTTCAGCGGCAGATGTTGCCTCGGTGGCATCCGTGACTGAAGGCAGTTCCGCGACGACGTCGGCGACGCCCAGATTGATGGCGATCGGGGCGGAAAAAAATTCGAGGCCGAGTGCTTCGATCTGAGCCAGATAGCGTTCCCGCACCCATTGCATGACAAAGCGGTTGGGAGCCACAAGGCGGAAATGCGTGGGGCCGGCTTCGTCCTGTTCCAGGCGAAGGCCTTTTATCCACGTGTTGAACTGCTGTGCAGGAAGTTCCTGCTCGAAACGATTCAGACAGTGGGACCAGAATTCAGTCATTGCGATCGGATAGGCTCGGGGCGAGAAACGGTGGGATGAGGCATCGGCTGCTATTGTTTTTGTGTTCACCCGTTTGCTTCGGGTGAAGAGGCATTCTAGCCGTTTCGTCCTAAGTTATCCACAGCCCCGGGAAGTTGATGGCCTTGACAAATTGCCCGTGAAACGATGTAATCCTCGGTTTTTCTTAATTCAGGGGATATTGCCATGAAACGCACCTACCAGCCATCGGTCGTGCGCCGTAAGCGCACCCACGGCTTCCTAGTGCGCATGCGTACCCGGGGCGGCCGTGCTGTGATCCGTGCGCGTCGTGCCAAGGGCCGTCATCGCCTCGGCGTCTAAGCGCGCTGCTTCGTTTCGCTCCGAGCAGCGGCTGCACCGGCCGGAGGAATTTTTAGCTGTAATGGCAGTCCGGCGGGTAGTGCGCGGTCAAAGTTTCGACCTGCACTATCGCGGGACCGACGCGGGCGCCTGCGTCAGGCTCGGATTGATAGTGCCGAAACGCCTGGCGCGGGCCGCTTCATTGCGCAATGCCATTAAAAGGCAGGGGCGGGAAGCCTTCCGCTTGATGGCGGTCCAAATTCCGCCGTGTGATTTGATACTGCGCCTGACGCGGCCGATCAAGAACGTGAGGGCCGCCGATGTCGAGCAGCGGAAGGTCTGGCGTAGTGAAATTGAAACCCTCCTGAAACGCCTTCCGACGCACTTGCAATGAAATCCCTGCTTGTCCAGCCCTTGCTGCTGCTGATCCGCGCCTACCAGTTGGCAATCAGTCCGATGCTGGGCAATCGCTGTCGTTTTCATCCGAGTTGCTCGGAGTATTCCATGGAGGCCCTGAAGCGTTACGGGCTGGTCAAGGGCACTTGGCTGGCGCTGCGGCGAATCGGCTGTTGCCATCCCTGGCATCCGGGCGGGTATGATCCGGTTCCCTGATTTTTTTGTTGTGGCCGTTGCGCTCGGCGAAGTGGCGCCGCCCCGACCGAAACGTCTTTTTCGTATTTCTGACTTGTGGCACTGTCGAGACAGTAATGGATAACCGACGATTGATCCTGCTTCTGGTGTTCAGTTTTTCGCTGATCATGCTTTGGGATGCCTGGCAACGGCAGGGTCAGCCCCAGCCGGGGAAAGCGACAGTGACGGCGGCACCCTCGGCGTCCGCTTCGGCCGGCGCTGTGCCGACGCCGACAGTGCCGGGAACCGGCGCCGCCGCACTCCCTGCGACGGTTCCTTCGGCTGCGGCGGTGGCAGCGGCGGGAGCTGCCAAGGCAACGATCAAGACCGACCTGTACGTCGCGGATATCTCATCCCAGGGCGGGGACATCATCCGGCTCGAACTGGTTCGCCACCCGGATTCCGAGGACAAGTCGAAGCATTTCGTGCTGTTCGAAAATGGCGGCAAGCACATCTACGTGGCTCAGTCCGGCCTGATCGGCGAGGGCTTGCCGAATCACAAGACGGAGTGGAAATTGCCGGCCGGTGAGCTGGCACTCAAGGACGGCGAGAAGGAGCTCGAGGTCCGCCTCGAGGCAAGCACCGCGAGCGGCGGCAAGGTGGTAAAGACCTACGTCTTTCATCGTGGCAGCTACCAGATCGACGTCCGCCACGAAGGCGTGACGGCGGGGGCCCATGCCTATTATCAGATTACGCGCGACGGCAAACCGGCCGAGGCGCAGGGCAGTTCCATGATGATGGGGGTGACGACATTCACCGGGCCGGCTGTATATACCAATGCGGAGAAATATCAGAAGGTCGAGTTTGCGGACATTCTCAAGAACAAGGCGAAGTTCGCGCAGAAGGCCGACGATGGCTGGGTGGCGATGGTGCAGCACTACTTCGTCAGCGCGTGGCTGCCGGTTGGTTCGACGGCACGCGAGTTCTATATGCGCAAGGTCGGCGAGGATCTGTTTTCGGCCGGCGTCATCCTTCCGGTCGGTGCCGACGGGAAGAGCACGGTATCGCTTTATGCCGGTCCGCAGGAACAGACCAATCTGGAGAAGATCGCACCCGGCCTCGACCTGGTGGTGGACTATGGCTGGCTGACGGTGATCGCGGCGCCCCTGTTCTGGGTCCTCGGCGCGATTCACAAGCTGGTCGGCAACTGGGGCTGGGCCATCATCGGCCTGACTCTCCTGCTCAAGCTGGCGTTCTTCCCGCTCTCGGCCGCGAGCTACAAGTCGATGGCGAAGATGCGGGTGCTGACGCCGAAGCTGGTGAAGCTCAAGGAAGCCTATGGAGACGACAAGCAGCGCCTGAACCAAGAGATGATGGCGCTCTACAAAAAGGAGAAGGTGAATCCTCTGGGTGGTTGCCTGCCGGTGCTGGTGCAGATTCCGGTGTTCATCGCGCTCTACTGGGTGCTGCTGGGCACCGTCGAGATGCGCAACGCGCCTTGGCTGGGCTGGATCACCGACCTGTCGGTGAAGGATCCCTACTATGTGTTGCCGCTGATCATGGGCGCCACGATGTTCATCCAGACCAAGCTCAATCCGACGCCGCCCGATCCCATCCAGGCCAAGGTCATGTTGTTCATGCCCATCATGTTTACCGGAATGTTCCTGTTCTTCCCGGCGGGTCTGGTGCTCTATTGGACGGTGAACAACGTCCTGTCGATTGCCCAGCAATGGCAGATCACCCGCTTGGTCGAGGCAGGGGAAAAGAAATAGGCCGGGCTCCAGTCCCTCGGGATTGGAGGACTTGCCGGAGCAAGATGCTCCGGCTCTAGGGAGGGCGGATGGGACTGTCGCGCACCGACATCATCGCAGCCATTGCCACCGCTCCCGGACGCGGCGGCATCGGCGTGGTGCGACTGTCGGGTGACGGCTTGCTGCCTCTCGCGGAAGCTTTGACCGGCAGATCGCCGCAACCACGTCACGCCACGCTTTGCCACTTTCTGGCCGCTGACGGCGTGGCCATCGATCAGGGCATTCTGCTGTATTTTCGGGCGCCCCATTCATTCACCGGCGAGGACGTGCTGGAACTCCAGGGGCACGGCGGCCCGGTGGTCCTTCAAATGCTGCTGACGCGTTGTCTCGAACTCGGTGCGCGCGTCGCCGAGCCGGGTGAATTCTCGCGGCGCGCCTTTCTCAACGACAAGCTCGACCTGGTCCAGGCGGAAGCGGTGGCCGATCTGATCGAAGCCGGCAGCGCGGCGGCGGCGCGATCGGCCTTGCGTTCGCTGTCGGGCGAGTTCTCGCGCGAGGTGCGCGTGCTGGTGGCGCGGCTTACCGAGCTGCGCATGCTGGTGGAAGCGACGCTGGATTTTCCGGAAGAGGAAATCGATGTCCTCAGGGATACCGATGCGGCGCAGCGGCTGGCGGTCATCCGTGCCGATTTGTCGTCCTTGCTGGCGCGCGCGCGCGCAGGGCGGCTGCTGCGTTCCGGCCTGCACGTGGTGCTGGCCGGCTTGCCCAATGTCGGCAAGTCCTCCTTGCTGAATCGTTTGGCCGGCGAGGAGCGTGCCATCGTCACGGAGGTAGCCGGCACGACGCGCGATGCGGTGCGGGAAACGATACTGATCGAGGGCATACCGCTGCACGTCATCGATACTGCAGGGCTGCGGGAAACCGACGATCCGGTGGAGAAGATCGGCATCGAGCGGGCCTGGCGCGAAATCGGGCAGGCTGACGTGGTGCTGCAACTGCTCGATGCACGCAGCGGCGAAACGCCCGCGGACCATGCGATCGCCATGCGACTGCCACCGGGGGTCGAGCGAATCGTGGTGGAAAACAAGTGCGATCTGGCCGGCGTGGCGGCGGCGCGCTCTGTCGAAGCAGGCCGCGTGCGTTTGCGCCTGTCTGCCAAGAGCGGTGAGGGCATAGCCATGCTGCACGACGAGCTGCTGCGGGTGGCCGGCTGGAGCGGGCATGGCGAGGATGTTGTTCTGGCTCGCGAGCGCCACCTCGAAGCGCTCGGACTTGCCGCGGAGAAGTCGACGCTGGCGGCACGGCGCCTGGACCAGATCGAACTCTGCGCCGAAGAGTTGCGCCTCGCGCAGGACGCGCTGTCACGCATCACCGGCGAATTCACGGCCGATGATCTGCTAGGGGAAATTTTCTCCCGCTTCTGCATAGGCAAGTAGATAGCGCGGCATGGCGGAATTCGATCTGATCCTGCTGCTTGCGGCTGCGTTGTTTGCCGGTTTCGTCGATGCGGTGGCCGGTGGCGGCGGGCTGATTCAGGTGCCGACCCTGTTGATGGCGCTGCCCGCCGAGTCGCCGGCGACCGTTTTCGGCACCAACAAGCTGGCGAGTATTTTCGGGACCGGCAACGCGGCGCTACGCTACGCGCGGCGCATGGCCCTGCCCTGGGGTGTCGCCTTGCCGGCCGCGATCGCGGCTTTTTTATTTTCCTTTGCCGGCGCTGCCGCGGTGGCGTGGTTGCCAAAAGAAGTGGTGCGGCCGCTGGTGCTCGGCATGTTGGTGGCGGTCATGGTCCATACCGTGGCCAGGCCGGATTTCGGCGTGGTATCCGGCGAGCATCTGCCGCGCGGCGTTGAAAGGCGTCGGGCATTGCTGGCAGGCGGCGTGCTGGGGTTCTACGATGGTTTCTTCGGTCCCGGAGCAGGCAGTTTCATGATCTTCGCCTTCGTGCGGTTCTTCAGGCTCGATTTCCTGCATGCGTCGAGCGCCGCCAAGGTGGTGAATTTTTCCACCAACGCGGCAGCACTGGCCTATTTCGTGCCAAGTGGCCATGTACTTTGGATGACAGGTCTGGCGATGGCCGTGTTCAATATCGGCGGCGCGCTGCTTGGCGCGCGGCTGGCGCTGCGCCACGGCAGCGGTTTCGTGCGCCGGGTTTTTATCGTGGTCGCGTCGGTATTGATTGCCCGTCTCGGCTATGACACATTCGCTTGAGTCGGCCGCGACGCCGAGCGCGCAGGAAACCGGGCAACTGGATGACGGCGCGTGTTAGCTGTAGTATCCGGAACTTTGTATCCGCTGCTTCCGGGGACAAGAAATATAAGTTGGGCCAGCAGACGGCCGGTCCATGATCGTCGCCACGTATACTGTATACTTGGCAGGCATATATTTGGAGGAGACTTCGCATGAAACTTACAAAACTTGCAGTCGCGGTCGCTGCGGCGTGCGCCACATTCGCGGCATATGCCGACATTACGGTCGGCGTTACCCTGTCGGCGACCGGGCCGGCTGCCTCGCTCGGCATTCCGGAAAAGAACACCATCGCCTTGTTGCCGACCAGCATCGGCGGACAAAAGATGAATTACATCGTGCTCGATGACGCGTCCGACACCACGACGGCGGTCAAGAACGTGCGCAAGATGATTTCGGAAAACAAGGTTGACGTGATTGTCGGATCGACCATCACGCCCAATTCACTGGCGATGATCGACGTCGTCGCGGAAGCGGAAACGCCGATGATATCGATGGCGGCTTCGGCGCGGATCGTCGATCCGGCGAATCCCAAGACCAAATGGGTGTTCAAGACGCCGCAGAACGACCAGCAGATGGCGATCGCGATTGCTGCGCACATGGCGGGCAAGGGTGTGAAGACGGTGGCTTTCATCGGCTTCAATGACGCCTATGGCGAAGGCTGGTATCAGGAGTTCATCAAATACGCCGACACCTACAAGCTCAAGCTGGTGGCCAACGAGCGCTACAGCCGCGCCGATACCTCGGTGACGGGGCAGGTGCTGAAGATCATGTCGACCAAGCCCGATGCGGTGCTGATCGCCGGTTCCGGCACTCCGGCGGCCTTGCCGCAGGTGACGCTCAAAGAGCGCGGCTATACCGGCAAGTATTATCAGACCCATGGCATTGCCAACAATGATTTCCTGCGTGTCGGAGGCAAGAATGTCGAGGGAACCTTCCTTCCCGCCGGTCCGATCCTGGTCGCTGCGCAATTGCCGGACAGCAACCCGATCAAGAAGACGTCCCTGACCTATATCGCCAAGTACGAGGCGGCGCACGGCAAGGGCAGCATCTCTACCTTTGGCGGCCACGCTTGGGATGCAGGGTTGCTGTTGCAGAACGCCGTGCCGGCCGCACTGAAAAAGGCTCAGCCGGGAAGCAAGGAGTTTCGTGCGGCCCTGCGCGATGCGCTCGAGGCCACCAAGAATCTGGTCGGGGTGCATGGCGTGTTCAACATGTCGCCGAACGACCACCTCGGCTTCGACCAGCGCGCTCGCGTCATGGTGCGAATCGAAAAAGGAGCGTGGAAGCTCGACCAATAAGTGGCTTGCGGGCTGCTGACTGACAAGGAGAGGGCTGACAGGGTCTTGCCCTGTCAGCGTCCTTGAGACGATGCGGGGGGGGGGCCTTGTCAACTACCGGCTTGAAACTGGGGGTGCCCGCGAGGCACCCCGGGTTCACTTGAGAACGAATCAATGGATCTGCAAATTGCACTGCTGCTGGGGCAGGACGGCATTACGAACGGCGCAATTTATGCGCTGCTGTCATTGGCACTGGTACTCGTATTCGCCGTTACCCGCGTCATTTTCATCCCGCAGGGTGAGTTCGTCGCTTTCGGTGCCCTGACCCTTGCCAGCTTCCAGGTCGGCAAGACTCCGGGGACTCTCTGGCTACTGATCGGTGCCGGCCTGCTGGTGGCCTTGATCGACATGACAATCGCGTTGCGCTCGGGTACGGCCAGAAAAATTCCGCGCATCGTCGGCTGGAATCTGGTCTATCCGGCTGCAGCGGCCGCGGCAGTGTTCCTTTTGAAGCCGAGCGAGTTTCCGCTGCTGGCGCAAATCGTTCTTTCGCTGGCGCTGGTCGTGCCGCTGGGGCCCATGTTGTATCGTCTGGCCTTCCAGCCGCTGGCCGAGGCCAGCGTACTGGTGTTGCTGATTGTTTCGGTGGCGGTGCATCTGGCATTGGTGGGTCTGGGCCTGCTGTTCTTCGGTGCCGAAGGTTCGCGTACCCCGGCCTTTTCCAATGCCAGCTTTGATTGGGGCGTCGTTACGATCACCGGCCAGACGTTATGGGTGGTGGGCGCCAGCCTGCTGTTGATCGTAGTGCTGGCAGTATTCTTCGAGCGCACGATTTATGGCAAGGCTTTGCGCGCCACCGCGATGAATCGAACCGGGGCGCGCTTGATGGGTATCTCGACGCTGATGGCAGGAAAGCTCTCGTTTCTGCTGGCCGCTTTGATCGGGGCCTTTTCCGGCGTCCTGATCGCTCCGATCACCACGGTTTATTACGATACGGGCTTCCTCATCGGCCTCAAGGGTTTCGTCGGCGCGATCGTCGGCGGCCTCGCCAGCTATCCGATTGCAGCCGCAGGCGCACTCCTGGTCGGCCTGCTGGAATCCTTCTCGTCCTTCTGGGCCTCCGCCTTCAAGGAAGTGATCGTATTCACTTTGATCATTCCGGTTTTGGTCTGGCGCTCGCTGACGACGCATCACGTCGAGGAGGACGAGTGATGTCGCCACGCCTCCTTCTTGCCGGGTTCATTGGCCTGCTCCTGATTGCGCCGTTGGCCGTATCCGAATTTCACGTCACCTTGCTCAATTACATCGGCCTTTATGCGTTGGTCGCACTGGGCCTGGTCCTGCTGACTGGGGTGGGCGGACTGACCTCGTTCGGGCAGGCGGCCTTCGTCGGGCTTGGCGCCTATACGACAGCCTATTTGTCCACGGCCGAGAGTCTCCCCGGCTGGCTTGCGCCGCTTGGTGGTTCGCCCTGGATTGGTCTGGTGGTCGGTCTGGTCGTTACTGCCCTGGTGGCTTTTGTGCTGGGCCTGCTGACCCTGCGGCTGTCCGGGCATTACCTGCCGCTGGGAACCATCGCCTGGGGCATCAGCCTTTATTTTCTGTTCGGCAATCTCGAGTTTCTCGGCGGCCACACGGGCATGTCCGGCATTCCGGTGTTGTCCTTGTTCGGACTCGAGTTGCGAGACGGTCGAAAATTCTATTATGTGATCTGGGCCGTCGTGCTCGGCGCGGTCTGGCTGACGCAAAACCTGCTGGATTCCCGCGAGGGCCGTGCGATCCGCGCCCTCAAGGGCGGGGTCGTGATGGCGGAAGCCATGGGCGTCGATACGGCCCGTTCCAAGGTGGTGATCTTTTTGATCGCGGCCTTGTTCGCCTGCATTTCGGGCTGGCTCTATGCGCATCTGCAGCGCTTCGTCAATCCGACGCCGTTTGGTCTGGGCATCGGTATCGAGTATCTGTTCATGGCCGTGGTGGGCGGAGCTGCCCATGTCTGGGGTGCCTTGATCGGGGCTGGAGTCATCACGATCCTCAAGCAGTGGCTGCAGGACTGGCTGCCCGCACTGTTGGGCGCTTCGGGAAACTTCGAGGTCATCGTTTTCGGCGTCATGATGATTTTCGTGTTGCAGCGCGCGCGCGACGGTATTTGGCCGATCCTGACGCGCTTCATGCCGCAGCGCGAAGCAAAGCGCCGGGTACCGGATGGAGAGGCGCTGCCGAAGAAGCAGCTGCCCGAATCCGGCCAAGCTTTGCTCGAGGTGAGGAATGTCGTCAAGCGCTTCGGTGGCCTCGTGGCAAACAACAACATGAGTCTCACCGTCAGAGCCGGCGAGGTCATGGCCCTGATCGGGCCGAACGGGGCGGGCAAGTCGACCATGTTCAACTGCGTCTCGGGTGTGGATTCGGCGAGCGAAGGCGAGGTGTTGTTTCGAGGGACCGCCGTGACCGGACTCAACTCGAGGCAGATCGCCAAGCTGGGGATGAGTCGGACCTTTCAGCATGTACGCCTGCTGCCGACGATGACGGTGCTGGAGAACGTGGCGATCGGCGGCCACTTGCGCGGCAGCAAGGGTGTGCTTCCGGCACTGCTGCATCTCGATCGTGCCGAAGAGGCACGCCTGCTGGCAGAGGCGGCGCGCCAGGTCGAGCGAGTGGGCTTGAAGGATTCGATGTTCGAGCCGGCGGGCAGTCTTGCCCTCGGTCAGCAGCGGACGATGGAAATTGCCCGGGCCTTGTGCGCGGACCCTTGCCTGCTATTGCTCGATGAGCCGGCTGCAGGCCTGCGCTATCTGGAAAAGCAGTCGCTGGCGGAACTGCTGCGCAAGCTGCGCGGCGAGGGGATGGGCATCCTGCTGGTCGAGCACGACATGGACTTTGTGATGGGTCTGGCCGACCGGGTGGTGGTGATGGAATTCGGCGAGAAGATTGCCGAGGGTTTGCCCGATGAGGTGCAACGCAATCCGGCGGTACTTGAAGCCTATCTCGGGGGGGTCGATTGATGAGCGAAGTGACGACCGTTCTCGAAGTCGAGGATCTTTGCGTTTCCTACGGCAAGGTCGAGGCCTTGCATCACGCCAACATCAAGGTCGGCGAAGGTCAGATCGTGACGGTGATCGGCCCCAACGGCGCCGGCAAGACGACCATGCTGTCGTCGATCATCGGTTTGTTGCCCCATACTCGCGGTGAGATTCGTTTCGTCGGCCAGCCGGTCGGCGACGCGGAAGTTGAGCGAATGGTGGCGCTCGGGATCAATCTGGTACCGGAGTCGCGGGCGCTCTTCGGCGAGATGAGCGTCGAGGACAATCTCTTGCTCGGGGCGTTCATGCGGCATCGGGCGGGGCATCGCGACCATGAGCAGACCATGGAAGAAGTGTTCCAGATATTTCCCCGGCTCAAGGAACGGCGTGCGCAATATGCAGGCACGCTCTCGGGCGGCGAGCGGCAGATGCTCGCGGTCGCCCGCGCCTTGATGGCCAAGCCCAAGCTGCTGATGCTGGACGAGCCGAGCTTGGGTCTGGCGCCGCTGATCGTGCGCGAGATTTTCCGGGTGATCGCCGACCTGAAGAAGACCGGCGTGTCGATTCTCCTGGTCGAACAAAACGCGCGTGCCGCATTGCAGGTAGCGGACTACGCCTACGTGTTGGAGACGGGTGAGATCGCGCTGGAAGGGCCGAGCGAGAAGCTGATCGGCGATCCGAAAGTGGTCGAGTCCTACCTCGGTTTGGGCGGAAAACACTGACAGACCCTGTTTCACGTGAAACAGGCGAGATGGTTTGGTTCTTCGAACGAGAGGCGTATGATTGCGCCTCTTTTTGTTTTGGTCTCGCGACGTGCAATTCTCTACGTTCGATGTGATTGTGATAGGCGGCGGGCATGCCGGTACCGAGGCGGCACTGGCTGCGGCGCGCTCCGGTGCGCGGACCCTGTTGCTGACGCACAACATCGAGACGCTGGGTGCCATGTCCTGCAATCCGTCGATTGGCGGCATCGGCAAGGGCCATCTGGTCAAGGAGGTCGATGCGCTTGGCGGTGCAATGGCCGCGGCGACCGACGAAGCGGGCATCCAGTTCCGCATATTGAATGCGTCCAAGGGGCCGGCGGTACGCGCCACCCGCGCCCAAGCCGATCGTCAGATGTACAAGCGGGCGATTCGCAGCCGCCTCGAAAATCATCCGAATCTGACCCTGTTCCAGCAGGCGGTGGACGATCTGATTCTGACCGGCGATCGTGTCACGGGTGTGGTCACCCAGTTGGGGATTCGCTTCGAGGCTCCCGCCGTGGTGCTGACGGCGGGAACCTTCCTCAATGGCCTGGTGCATATCGGGCTGGAAAACTACCGCGCCGGGCGCTTTGGCGACCCGCCGGCGATCTCCCTAGCGGCGTGCCTCAAGGAGCTGCGGCTGCCGGTGGGGCGCCTTAAAACCGGAACGCCGCCGCGCCTCGACGGCCGCAGCATCGATTATTCGGTACTCCAGGAACAGCCGGGAGACGATCCGGTACCGGTGTTTTCCTTCATGGGGACACGCAGCCAGCACCCGCGCCAAGTGCCTTGCTGGATCACGCAGACCAACAACCGTACCCACGACATCATCCGTTCAGGCCTGGACCGGTCGCCGATGTTTACCGGCGTCATCGAAGGCGTCGGGCCGCGCTATTGCCCTTCGATCGAGGACAAGATTCATCGCTTCGCCGGCAAGGACAGTCATCAGATATTCCTTGAGCCGGAAGGCCTCGATACCCACGAAATCTATCCGCAGGGGGTTTCCACCAGCCTGCCTTTCGACATCCAGCTGGCGTTGGTGCGATCCATTCGCGGGCTCGAGAACGTTCATATCACACGCCCCGGCTACGCCATCGAGTACGACTATTTCGATCCGCGCAACCTCAAGGACAGCCTGGAAACCAAATCGATTGCCGGGCTGTTTTTCGCCGGTCAGATCAACGGCACCACCGGCTACGAAGAAGCGGCGGCGCAAGGATTGGTGGCCGGAATCAATGCTTCGCGTCTGGCAAGGCAGTTGCCGGCATGGGCGCCGCGGCGCGATCAGGCCTATCTCGGCGTGCTGGTCGACGACTTGATTACGCGCGGGGTGTCCGAGCCCTACCGGATGTTCACCAGCCGGGCCGAGTACCGCTTGTCCTTGCGCGAGGACAATGCCGACGCGCGCCTGACGGAAACCGGCCGCAAGCTGGGTCTGGTGGATGATCTGCGCTGGGATGCCTTCAACCGCAAGCGTGACGCCGTGGCATGCGAAATGGAACGCCTGAAATCCACTTGGGTCAATCCCCGTCAGTTGCCGGAGGCTGAGGCTATCCGCGTGCTGGGCCAGCCGATGGAGCGCGAATATCGCTTGTTCGAGCTGCTGCGGCGGCCCGAAGTCAGCTACGCCAGCCTGCTGACTTTGCCCGGAGCGGGCGAGGGCCTTGCTGCCGCCGATGAAATCGAGCAAGTGGAAATCCAGGCCAAGTATCAGGGCTATATCGAACGCCAAAAGGAAGAGGTCGAAAAGAGCCTTGCCCATGAATCCATGGCGTTGCCCCGTGACATCGACTACGCGGAGGTTCACGGCTTGTCCTTTGAGGTGCGTCAGAAGCTGAATCAGGCCCGGCCGCAGACGCTCGGACAGGCCTCGCGCCTGCAAGGCGTAACGCCGGCGGCCATCTCCCTGTTGCTGGTGCATCTGAAGCGGCGCAAGGCGGCATGACTGCGACGGATCAGTTGCATGCGGGCCTCGTTGCCCTCGGACTCGACCTGTCCGCGGCAGCGCAGGAAAAGCTGCTGGGCTTTGTCGCGCTGCTGAAGAAATGGAATCGCACCTACAACCTGACGGCTATCCGCGACGAAAGCGAAATGGTCACCCAGCATCTGCTCGATTCGCTGTCCTTGCTGCCGGCCGTCCAGGAGTCGGCGCTGGCGGGACGGCACTGGGCGGACGTCGGCAGCGGCGCCGGATTGCCGGGCATCCCCTTGGCCATCGCGCAACCTGATCTCGACATGACGCTGATCGAAGTGGTCGAAAAGAAATCGGCTTTTCAGCGGCAGGCGAAGATCGAACTCAGCCTGGCGAACGTCACCGTCGTCGGCGGACGCGTCGAAGACGTGCCGGGCGGGCAGTTCGATGCCGTGGTTTCCCGCGCCTTCGCCGAACTCGCTGATTTCGTGGGCGTCGCGGGGCATTTGCTGTCGCCGGACGGTCGCCTCTACGCCATGAAGGGCCTGGCGTCGGAGGACGAAATGCGCCGCCTGCCTTCCGGTTGGACGGTGCTTGAACGCACCAGGCTGAGCGTCCCGGGACTGCACGCGCAGCGCCACCTGATTGTTCTTGAGAGAGCCTGACGATGCACATATTTGCCATAGCGAATCAAAAGGGCGGGGTAGGGAAGACCACTACCGCTGTCAACCTCGCCGCTGCGCTGGCCGCCAACGGGCAGCGTACGCTGCTGGTGGATCTCGATCCTCAGGGCAACGCCACCATGGGTTGCGGCGTCGACAAGCGCAGCCTCCAGTCGTCCGTCTATCAGGTGCTGCTTGAACTGGACACCCTCGCCGACGCGCGGGTGCCGTCGCCATCCGGCAAGTTCGACGTCCTGCCGGCAAACCGCGATCTGGCCGGAGCCGAAGTCGAACTGGTCGATCTGGATCTGCGCGAGATGCGGCTCAAGGCCGCGCTGGCGGCGCATCAGGAAGATTACGATTTCGTCCTGATCGACTGCCCGCCGTCGCTTTCGATGTTGACCCTGAACGGCCTGTGCGCGGCGCATGGAGTCATCATCCCGATGCAGTGCGAATACTATGCGCTCGAGGGTCTGTCCGACCTGGTGAACACCATCAAGAAGGTCCACGCCAACCTGAATCGCGATCTGAAGATCATCGGCTTGCTGCGGGTCATGTACGACCCGCGGAACACCTTGTCTACCCAGGTTTCGGCGCAACTGGAGCAGCATTTCGGCGACAAGGTGTTCAAGACCCTCGTGCCGCGCAACATCCGCCTCGCCGAAGCGCCCAGTTACGGCGTCCCCGGCGTTCTCTTCGACAAGGCAGCCAAGGGTGCCCAAGCCTACTTGGCCTTCGCCGTCGAGATGATCGATCGCGTCAATTCCTGGAAGGACAATCCGTGAAGCCACCGAAACAAAAGGGCCTCGGCCGCGGGCTCGACGCCCTCCTGGCTGCCAACAACACCCCGGAGACCCAGCGCCAGGAGGTGCTCGCGGTCGGCGCCCTGCAGCCCGGAAAGTACCAGCCCCGCACCCGCATGGATCCCGGTTCGCTGGAGGAACTGGCGGCTTCGATCAAGGCTCAGGGATTGATCCAGCCGATTTCAGTGCGCCCGGTGGATGGCGGGCGCTACGAGATCATCGCCGGCGAGCGGCGCTGGCGCGCCGCGCAGATCGCCGGTCTGGTCGAAGTGCCGGTGCTGATCCGCGATATACCGGACGATGCCGCGCTGGCGATGTCGCTGATTGAGAACATTCAGCGTGAAGACCTCAATCCCCTAGAGGAAGCGGCGGGCCTGCAGCGCCTGATCGACGAATTCAAGATGACCCACCAGGAGGCGGCCGATGCCGTCGGCCGCTCGCGCTCTGCGGCTTCCAACCTTTTGCGCCTGCTGCAGTTGGCGAAGCCCGCCCAGGACATGTTGATGGCCGGCGACATCGAAATGGGCCATGCGAGGGCGTTGCTGCCGCTGTCCAAGGGCGAACAGGGTCGGGTCGCTGCCTTGGTGGTGGACAAGGGCTATTCGGTCAGGGAGACCGAGCGGATGGTCGCGCGGGAACTGAATCCCCCGGTGAAAAAAGGCGGCGACAAGAAGCCGGATCGCGATCTTCTTCGCCTCGAAGAAGAGCTGTCCGATCGTCTCGGCGCCACGGTCAAAATCAGCGCCAATCGCAAGGGCGGCGGCAGCCTGACCATCCGTTTTGGCAGCCTCGATCAGCTCGACGGCCTGTTGACACGGCTTGGTTGATTTTTCGAATTCAAGGGTTGAAAGAGTGCCCGGTGGCAGCTTTGTCCGGTCGGTTGGCATGCGACCCGGCAACCTCGTTTCGGATGGCGCGCTGCACCATAAATTATTTGACAACCTATGATCAATGGCCTATATTCGCGGGCTTTTGGAAGCGGCCTGGTCTTATAGATGTTTAGGGCTGTATTTCATCAATGCATTGCAACACTGATCGCTGCCGGGCTGGCGTGGTTCTGGGTCGGGAAGCATGGCGCAGTATCGGCCGGGCTGGGCGGCGCCGCGGTGGTCATACCGAATCTGATGTTCGCCCTGAGCCTCTGGGCGGCAGCGCGCAGCGGCAGAGCTTCGGTAGCGAGATTTTTTGTAGGTGAGTTCATCAAGGTCGCGGCAACGCTGGCGTTGCTCGTGATCGTGGCGGGGGCGTATCGCGACTTGCACTGGCTGGCTTTGCTGGCGGGTCTGGTCCTTGCGCTCAAAGCGAATCTGTTTGTGATATTGATTAAGGCCTGACCATGGCAGCCGAGCACGCACCAAACGCATCGGAATACATCGTTCACCATCTGACTCACTTGAACAGTCTGGGCCACAAGCAGGCCGCTCTGGTCGATTGGTCGGTATTCCATCTCGATACTCTGTTCTGGTCCGTTTCACTCGGACTGCTCGCCGTACTGATACTGGCGCGCGCCGCCGCCAGGGCGACGTCGGGCGTACCCGGCCGCTTTCAGGCGGCCGTTGAAATCCTGGTGGAAATGGTCGAGTCGCAATCCAAGTCGATCGTCCATGGCGATCGCAGTTTCATCGCGCCGCTGGCCCTGACGGTATTCATCTGGATCTTCTTCATGAACGCCATGGACCTGCTGCCGCTGGACCTGTTGCCGCGCATCTGGGGCGGCGTCTATGCCGCCACGGGTCACGATGCCAGCCACGCCTATCTGCGCATTGTGCCGACCGCAGACCTCAATGCCACCCTGGGAATGTCGCTCGGCGTGCTGATCCTCTGCCTGTATTACAGCGTCAAGATAAAGGGCCTCGGCGGCTGGATGCACGAGTTGTTCACGGCACCGTTCGGCAGCCATCCCGTGCTCTACCCGATCAATTTCGCGATGCAGATGATCGAATTCGTCGCCAAGACCGTATCGCACGGCATGCGACTGTTCGGCAACATGTACGCCGGCGAACTGATCTTCATGCTGATCGCCCTGATGGGCGCGGCGTGGGCTGGAACGGCTTCGGGCGCGCTGCTGTGGGTGGGTGGGGTCATCGCCGGCAGCATCTGGGCAATCTTTCACATTCTGATCATCACGCTGCAGGCTTTCATCTTCATGATGCTGACGCTGGTCTACATCGGTCAGGCGCACGAAAGTCACTGATTCTTTTAACTTAATCCGTTACTGTTACTAAAGGAGTTGTCATGGAACAAATGGTTGGTTTTGTCGCTCTTGCCGCCGGTCTGATCATCGGTCTCGGCGCTGCCGGCGCATGTATCGGCATCGGCATCATGGGTAGCCGCTTCCTCGAAGCTTCCGCGCGTCAGCCGGAACTGATGAACACGCTGCAAACCAAAATGTTCCTGCTGGTCGGTCTGATCGACGCTGCGTTCATTATCGGTACCGGTATTGCCCTGTGGTATACCACTGCGAACCCGTTCCTCTCCAGCCTGCCGAAGTAATCGTCGTCCCCAACGCTTAAGGAGCGATTACCGTGAATCTGAACGCAACGCTGTTTGCCCAGCTGGTTGTGTTCCTCATTTTGGCGTGGTTCACGATGAAATTCGTGTGGCCGCCCATCATGAAGGCACTCGATGAGCGCGCGGGCAAGATAGCTGACGGGCTTGCGGCCGCGGACAAGGCCAAAGCCGACCTGGCTCACGCAGAAAAGAAGGCTTCCGACGAGTTGCGCAAGGCGCGCGAGTCGGCCGCCGAATTCCGCAGTGGCGCCGAGCGGCAAGTGGCCCAATTGATCGAAGACGCCCGGGCTGAAGGCGCGCGCATTGTCAATGCCGCCCGTGAAGCAGCGGAGGCCGAAGCGGCTGCCGCGTCGCAACGCGCCAAGGAGGCCCTGCGCGAGCATGTGGCTGCCTTGGCTGTTGCCGGCGCCGAGCGCATCCTGCGCAAGGAGATCAATGCCCAGGCCCACGCCGAGCTGCTGACGCAACTCAAGTCGGAGCTGTAATCCGCCATGGCCGAAAACGTCACCCTTGCGCGTCCTTATGCCGAGGCCGCTTTCCATCTGGCCAAGAGTGGAAACGCCCTCGCCGCCTGGTCCGATGTCCTGTCGCGGCTTTCCGCCGTGGCGGCCACTCCGGAAATGGAAGCGTGTATCGGCAATCCGCGCCTGAGCCCCGTGCAGTTGGCGCAGTTGTGTCTTGACGTGGCCGACGCCAAGCAGGGCTGGTCGGCCGACCAGCAGAACTTCGTTCGCGTGCTGGCGGACAACGACCGTCTCATCGTCCTGCCCGAGATCAGCGAGATCTTCGACGAGCTCAAGCTGGGTCACGAGGGCGTCAAGGATGCCGAGATCACCTCGGCCTTTGTCCTCGACGACGCGACACTCAAAACACTTGTGGCCGATCTCGAACGCAAGTTCGGGTGCAAGATCCAGGCGACCGTCAAGGTCGATGCCGAACTTATCGGTGGCGTCCGCATTGCCGTCGGCGATGAAGTGATTGACGCCTCGGTCCGCGGTAAGCTTGCCGTCATGGCCACCGCGCTAAAGAACTAGGAGCAATTCCATGAATCTCAATCCATCCGAAATCAGCGACCTGATCAAGAGCCGGATCCAAAACATGCAGCTGGCCGCCACGGCCCGCAACGAAGGCACCGTGGTTTCGGTCACCGACGGCATTTGCCGCATCCACGGTCTGACCGACGTGATGCAGGGTGAAATGCTCGAGTTCCCCGGCAATACCTTCGGCTTGGCCCTGAACCTCGAACGCGATTCCGTCGGCGCCGTGGTGCTGGGTGAGTACGAGCACATCTCCGAAGGCGACACCGTCAAATGTACCGGCCGCATTCTGGAGGTGCCGGTCGGCCCCGAACTGCTCGGCCGCGTGGTCAACGCCCTGGGCGAGCCGATCGACGGCAAGGGTCCGATCAACGCCAAAATGACGGACAAGATCGAAAAAGTCGCTCCGGGCGTGATCTGGCGCAAGTCGGTGTCGCAGCCGGTGCAAACCGGCCTCAAGGCCATCGACTCGATGGTCCCGGTAGGTCGCGGCCAGCGCGAGTTGATCATCGGCGACCGCCAGACCGGCAAGACGGCTGTCGCGGTTGATGCGATCATCAACCAGAAGGGGCAGAACATGTTCTGCATCTACGTCGCGATCGGCCAGAAGGCTTCGACCATCGCCAACGTGGTGCGCAAGCTGCAGGAACATGGCGCGATGGAATACACCATCGTCGTCGCCGCTTCCGCTTCAGACTCCGCCGCGACTCAGTTCATCGCGCCCTATACGGGCTGCTCGATGGGCGAGTACTTCCGCGACCGCGGCATGGACGCACTGATCATTTATGACGACCTCACCAAGCAGGCCTGGGCCTATCGCCAGATCTCGCTGCTGCTGCGCCGGCCGCCCGGCCGCGAAGCCTACCCCGGCGACGTGTTCTATCTGCACTCGCGTCTGCTCGAGCGCGCCGCACGCGTTTCCGAAGCCTGGGTCGAAAAGCTCACCAACGGCGAAGTCAAGGGCAAGACCGGCTCGCTGACTGCGTTGCCGGTGATCGAAACCCAGGCTGGCGACGTCTCCGCCTTCGTGCCGACCAACGTGATTTCGATTACCGACGGCCAGATCTTCCTGGAAACCGACTTGTTCAACGCCGGCATCCGTCCCGCCATGAACGCCGGCGTCTCGGTGTCGCGCGTCGGTGGTGCGGCCCAGACCAAGGTCATCAAGAAGCTCGGCGGCGGCGTGCGCCTGGCGCTGGCCCAGTACCGCGAACTAGCGGCTTTCGCCCAGTTCGCCTCCGATCTCGACGAAGCCACCCGCAAGCAGCTCGAGCGCGGCCGTCGCGTCACCGAGCTGATGAAGCAGTTGCAGTACGCGCCGCTGTCCGTCGCCGAAATGGGCGTCACGCTCTACGCGTCCAACGAGGGTTTCATGGACGACGTCGACGTTCCGCGCAT
Organism: Sulfuritalea sp.; assembly: GCA_030247575.1. Taxonomy (GTDB): domain Bacteria; phylum Pseudomonadota; class Gammaproteobacteria; order Burkholderiales; family Rhodocyclaceae; genus Sulfuritalea. The sequence continues at coordinate 127,771 of JAOTRV010000004.1, read as the reverse complement.
TCTGGCGTTCGAATCGGATCTGCATCAGTTCATGCATCAGAAATATGCCGACCTGATGAACAAGATCGAGACCACCAGGGATCTGGACAAGGATGCCGAAGCCCAACTCAAGGCTGCGGTGACCGAGTTCAAGAAGTCCTGGGCCTGATTGCGAACCTCTGACGAACCTATAGCGGGGGGCGATCATGCCGGGCAGTAAAGAGATTCGCACCAAGATCAAGAGCGTCCAGAACACGCGCAAGATCACCAAGGCCATGGAGATGGTGGCCGCATCCAAGATGCGCAAGGCGCAGGAACGGATGCGTGCTGCCCGTCCCTACAGCGAAAAGATCCGCCGCCTCGCGGCCAATCTTTCGCAGGCCAACGTGACCGAGTATCGCCATGCTTTCCTTGGCCGCGCCAAGGCGGCTGTGGTCAAGCGCGTCGGACTGATCGTGGTGACGACCGACAAGGGCCTCTGCGGCGGCCTCAACACCAACATTCTGCGCCAGTGCCTGAACACGATGCGCAAGTGGGAAGCCGACGGCGCCACGGAAATTCGCGTCACGTGCATCGGCAACAAGGGCCTCGGCTTCATGCAGCGCATGGGTGCCAACGTCATTTCCCACATCACGCATCTGGGCGATACGCCGCACCTGGAAAAGCTGATCGGGCCGATGAAGGTCATGATCGACGCTTTCCAGGCCGACGAGCTGGATGCCGTGCATATCGCCTACACCCGCTTCATCAATACCATGAAGCAGGAACCGGTGATCGAGCCGCTGCTGCCGCTTTCGGGCGAGCGCATGGGTACGCCGGATCGGAGCTGGGATTACCTCTACGAGCCCGACGCGCAGACGGTGATCGATGAGCTGCTGGTGCGTTACGTCGAAGCGCTGATCTACCAGGGGGTAGCCGAAAATATGGCCTCTGAACAATCGGCGCGAATGGTGGCGATGAAGGCGGCGACCGACAACGCAGGTAACGTGATCAAGGAATTGCAGCTGGTCTACAACAAGGCGCGCCAGGCTGCGATTACCAAGGAAATCTCCGAGATCGTCGGCGGTGCCGCCGCGATTGCAGGTTAATGGAATTACATTGAGGAAATGACCATGAGCAACGGAAACATCGTTCAGTGCATTGGCGCCGTGGTGGACATCAAGTTCCCCCGCGAGGCGATGCCCAAGGTGTATGAAGCACTGACCCTCGACGAAGCCGATTCCGGCAACGCCGAAGCCGGTCTGACTTTCGAAGTGCAGCAGCAGCTCGGCGACGGCATCGTGCGCACCATTGCGCTCGGTTCCTCCGACGGCCTGCGCCGCGGCATGTCGGTCAAGCCCACAGGCGCGGCGATCACGGTGCCGGTCGGTTCCGGCACGCTGGGTCGCATCATGGACGTGCTGGGTCGCCCGATCGACGAAGCCGGTCCGGTTCCCTGCGAGGAGAAGCGTCCGATTCATGCTCGCGCTCCCAAGTTCGATGAACTGTCGCCTTCCACCGAACTGCTGCCCACCGGCATCAAGGTTATCGACCTGATGTGTCCGTTCGCCAAGGGCGGCAAGGTCGGTCTGTTCGGCGGTGCCGGCGTCGGCAAGACCGTGAACATGATGGAACTGATCAACAACATCGCCAAGTCCTACGGCGGTTACTCGGTGTTCGCCGGCGTCGGCGAGCGTACCCGCGAGGGCAACGACTTCTACCACGAGATGGAAGAGTCGAAGGTTCTCGACAAGGTCGCAATGGTCTTCGGCCAGATGAACGAGCCTCCCGGCAACCGTCTGCGCGTGGCGCTGACCGGCCTCACCATGGCCGAGAAGTTCCGCGACGAAGGCAAGGACATTCTGCTGTTCATCGACAACATCTACCGCTACACCCTGGCCGGTACCGAAGTCTCCGCGCTGCTCGGCCGCATGCCGTCCGCCGTGGGCTACCAGCCGACGCTGGCCGACGAAATGGGCCGCCTACAGGAGCGCATCACCTCGACCAAGGTCGGTTCGATCACCTCGATCCAGGCCGTGTACGTGCCTGCCGATGACTTGACCGACCCGTCCCCGGCGACGACCTTCCTCCACCTCGACGCCACCGTCGTGTTGTCGCGCGACATCGCCTCGCTGGGTATCTACCCGGCCGTCGATCCGCTCGATTCCACCTCGCGCCAGCTCGATCCGCTGGTCGTCGGCGAGGAGCACTACAGCGTCGCCCGCCGCGTGCAGTCGAACCTGCAGCGCTACAAGGAATTGCGCGACATCATCGCGATTCTGGGCATGGACGAACTGGCGCCGGAAGACAAGCTGGCCGTGACCCGCGCGCGCAAGATCCAGCGCTTCCTGTCGCAGCCGTTCAACGTGGCCGAAGTGTTCACCGGCACGCCGGGCAAGATCGTGCCGCTGGCCGACACCATCAAGGGCTTCAAGATGATCGTCGACGGCGAATGCGATACGATCCCAGAGCAGGCCTTCTACATGGTCGGCGCCATCGAGGAAGTATTCGAGAAGGCCAAGACGCTGCAGTAAGCGAACGGGGAGTCGAGGCGGACGGTTCATCGTTTGCTTCGCGACTCCTTAGACTAGAGAGGTAAGAAATGGCCATGACTATTCACGTGGACGTCGTTAGCGCCGAGGAATCGATTTTTTCAGGCCTGGCTGAATTCGTCGTCCTGCCGGGCGAAGCCGGCGAGCTGGGGATTCTGCCCGGCCACATGCCACTGATGACCCGCATCAAGCCGGGAGCGGTTCGGGTCGTGATGCCCGACAACAAGGAAGAACTGATTTTCGTTGCCGGTGGTTTGCTCGAAGTACAGCCGGGTCTGGTGACCGTGCTCGCCGACACCGCGATCCGCGGCGCCGATCTGGATCAGGCGAAGGCGCTCGAAGCCAAAAAGATGGCCGAGGAAGCGATGGCCAATCGCGGGTCGGAGATGGACTACGCCCGCGCCCAGGTCGAACTGGCCGAGGCGATTGCACAGCTGGCCGCCATCGATCGCTTGCGCAAGCAGCGCCATTGAGGTCTGGTTCGCCAAACAAAAAAGGCAGCTTCGGCTGCCTTTTTTGTTTGGCGAGTTTCATGAACGGAAGTCGACGCTGGCGATACGGCGCCGGACATTTCCATGATGGCTGCTTGCAATGGACAGAGTTGCGATTTAGACTGTACAGTCCAGTCTAATCATCCCGTCATGACTCTTCTGCTCGAAACCGATCCCAACGATTGTCGCGCCCGCCTCATCCATGCAGCGGCGGAGGTGTTCGTCGAGGAGGGTTACCGCGCGAGTGTGGAACGCGTCGCGGCGCGAGCGGGCGTGGCCAGGCAAACGCTCTACAACCACTTCCCCTGCAAGGCGGATTTGTTCGGCGAGGTTGTCAGGCAATCCACGGCCGCCCTGCTGATCACGCTGGACGCCAACCAGCAGACACTACGTGAGCGCTTGCTGCGCTTTGGCGCCATGTACAGGAACAAAGTCCTGAGTGCCGAGGGCCTCGGAGTCTTTCGCATCCTGGCGGCTGAAACCGTGCGCTTTCCGGAACTCGCGGCGAGCTTCTATCGAACCGGCCCGGCCCAGACCGCCGCGCGCCTCGCCGTCGTGCTGCAGGAAGCGATGGCGAAAGGCGAAATGCGTCCCGCCTCTCCGTCCTTCGCCGCCAATATGCTGCTGTCGATGCTGGTCGGCGCCGACCGCAGTCATTACCTGTTTTCAGGCGATCCCCCGCCGGAATCCGACCCGGAACACGTCGCCCGGATCATCGACTGTTACCTGCGAGCCTTTGCGCCGGTTGTCGCACAAGCGCCCCAAACGTCATCCTCTACCCCTGCCTCCCGACGGAGCATTCCATGAGAAAAACTCTTCCCTTGCTGTTACTTGCACTCGTCGCCGCCTGCGGTGACGGCGACAAAAAAGGTCCGGCCGCCGCCGGACCCGGAGCCGGAATGCCGCCGCCGGAGGTGGATGTAATAACCGTTTCGTCTGCCAGCGCCACCATCACTCAGGATCTTCCCGGCCGCCTGCAGGCCGTGCGTTCCGCGCAAGTAAGGGCTCGCGTCGAGGGGGTGGTGGAAAAGCGCCTGTTCGCCGAGGGTACCGACATTGCCGCCGGCACGCCGCTGTTCCAGATCGACGCACGAACCTATCAGGCCCAGGCCGCGGCGGCCGAAGCCGACCTCGCCGCCGCCAAGGCCGTTTTCGATCGTTACGCACCGCTGCTGGCGATCAAAGCGGTCAGCCAGCAGGAATTCGACGCCGCCCAGGCGCGGGTCAAGCAAGCCGAGGCCGCCGCCGCCAAGGCGAAGCTGGATCAGGAAAACGCCGTCCCGCCAGCGCCGATTTCCGGCCGTGTCGGTCGTGCGCTGGTGACCGAAGGCGCCCTGGTGGGCAAGGGCGAGGCCACGCATCTGGTGACCATCGAACAACTCGATCCGATCCGTGTCGAATTTTCGCAGTCCTATTCCGATCTGCTGCGACTGCAACAGGCGGTCAAGGCGGGCAAACAGAAAAAGGCCGACGCCGCCAAGGTCGAGCTGGTGCTGGAAGACGGCTCGCTCTATCCCGAAAAGGGCCGCCTCCAGTTTGCCGATCTCGCGGTCGATCCGGCCAGCGGAGCGGTCATCCTGCGCGCCGAGTTTCCCAACCCGCGCCGCGAGTTGCTGCCCGGCACCTTTGTGCGCGTGCGCTTCCCGCAAGCGCAACTGGATGACGCCATCCGGGTACCGCAACGGGCCGTTCAGGGCAGCGCCCAGGGCCAGCTGGTGATGACCATCGACGTCGAAAGCAAGGTGGCGCCGCGACCGATCAGGACTGGCGCAATGTCCGGCGGCGACTTCATTGTCGAGTCCGGGCTGAAAACCGGCGACCAGGTGATCGTCAACGGCTTGCAGAAGGCCCGGCCGGGAACGGTGGTGAAACCGGTGCCGTGGGTTCCCGGCGCACCGCTGCTGGCCGGGCCTCCCGCGGCGGGGAAACCCGCTTCGGCGGCGCCGGCTGCGGCGCCGGCCGCCGGCGCCAAGCCCGTCGAAGAAAAGAAGTAAGCCATGCTCGCCAACTTCTTCATCGACCGGCCGATCTTCGCCTGGGTCATCGCCATCATCATCGTGCTCGGGGGCGGTCTCGCCCTGCGCCAGTTGCCGGTGGCGAGCTATCCCGCCGTGGCGCCGCCGGCGCTTGCCATCAACGTCACCTACCCCGGCGCTTCGGCCAAGGTGGTCGAGGAAACCGCGGTGGCGCTGATCGAACAGGAACTCAACGGCATCGAGAACCTGCTCTACATGGATTCCGCCTCCGAGCAGAACCTCGGCACCATCACCCTCACCTTCAAGGCGGGCACCAACCTCGATCTGGCCTCGGTGGAAACGCAGAACCGCATCAAGCGCGCCGAGCCGCGCCTGCCCGAGGAAGTTCGCCGCCTGGGCATCCCGGTGGTCAAGTCGGCGCGCAACTTCCTGATGATCGTTTCACTGATTTCGCCGGACAAGTCGCTCGACAACGTGGCCCTGGGAAGCTATGCCGCCGCCAACGTGCTGGAGAACATCCGTCGCACGCCTGGCGTGGGCGAAGCCCTGCTGTTCGGCACCGAGTATTCGATGCGGCTGTGGATCAAGCCGGAACGCCTGCAGTCCTTCGGGCTGACGCCCGCCGACATCTCCAAGGCGGTGCGGGCGCAAAACGCCCAGATCGCCACCGGCGAACTCGGGCAGATTCCCGCCGTGCCGGGCCAGGAATACGCCGCCACCATCATCACCCAGGGCCGCCTGACAACGCCCGAGGAATTCGGCAATGTGATCATCAAGAGCGACGGGCGCGGCGCCACCGTGCGCGTCAAGGATGTTGCCCGCGTGGAGCTCGGCGCGCAGGACTACAACATCTCGGCCCGGGTCGATGGCCAGCCCAACGCCGCGATGGCCATCCGCATGGCCCCGGGCGCCAATGCGCTGGACACGGCCAAGGCAGTCAATGACCAGATGACCGAGCTGGCGAAATATTTCCCCAAGGGCATCTCCTGGATGGTGCCCTACGATACGTCGACCTTCGTGGACATTTCCATCCGCGAAGTGGTCAAGACGCTGATCGAGGCAATGATCCTGGTGGTGTTGGTGATGTACTTGTTTCTCGAAAACGTGCGCGCCACCTTCATTCCGACGATCGTCGTGCCGGTGTCGCTGTTCGGCGCATTGATCGGCCTCTACGTGCTCGGCTACTCGATCAACGTGCTGACGCTGTTCGCCATGGTGCTGGCGATAGCCATCGTCGTCGACGATGCCATTGTCGTGATCGAGAACGTCGAGCGCATCATGAGCGAGGAAGGGCTCGGTCCGCGCGACGCCACGCGCAAGGCCATGGGCCAGATCATCAACGCCATCATCGCCATCACCGTGGTGCTGACGGCGGTGTTCGTGCCGCTGATATTTTTCGGCGGCACCGTGGGCGCGATCTACCGCCAGTTCGCCGTGACGCTGATCCTGACCATGGTTTTCTCGGCGGCGATGGCGTTGACGCTGACGCCGGCCCTGTGCGCGACCCTGCTCAAGCATCAAACCGGCACGGGCGACCTCATGCCCACCACCGGTTTCTTCGGTTGGTGGAACCGCTTCTTCGACGCCACGGTGCGCCGCTACATCGGCATGACGCGGCGCATGCTGGGCAAGCCCGGGCGCTGGCTGGTCGTGTATGCGGCGATCCTGGCCGCCACCGGCTGGTTCTTCATGAAACTGCCGGGCAGCTTCCTGCCCAGCGAAGACCAGGGCTACTTTCTCAGCATCATCCAGCTGCCGTCGGGGGCGACGGCGGAGCGCACGCGGGAGGTACTCGGCACCGTCGAGCAGCACTACCTGGCGCAGAAGGAAGTCGCCCACGTCATCGGCGTCGCCGGTTTTTCCTTCTTCGGCCGCGGCCAGAACGCCGCCATCGCCTTTGTCCGGCTGAAGAGCTGGGACGAGCGACCGAACAAGGAAAACAGCGCCGACTCGCTGGTGCAGCGTGCCAACATGACCTTTTTCCGCATCAAGCAGGCGATGGTCTTTGCCATCAACGTGCCGCCGATTCCCGAACTGGCCGCCGTCGGCGGCTTCGATTTCCGTTTGCAGGATCGCGGCGGGCTGGGTCGCGACAAGCTGATCGAGGCGCGCAACATGGCGCTGGGCATTGCCGGCAAGCACCCGGCGCTGACGGGAGTGCGTCCGGAGGGCCAGGAACCCGGGCCGCAGCTCTACCTCGATGTGGATCGCACCAAGGCCCGCGCCATGGGCATCGACCTCGGCGAGCTCAACGACACGCTGCAGGCGACGTTGGGAACGGCGTACATCAACGACTTCGTGCGCCAGGGCCGCATCCTGCGCGTGCAGATGCAGGCCGAGGCCAGCGTGCGCCGCACGCCCGAGGACCTGCTGCGGCTGCCGGTCAAGAATGCGCGCGGCGACATGATCCCGCTGGCCGAAATCGCCAGCGCGAAATGGGTCGTCGGCAGTCCGAAACTGGACCGCTACAATGGCTTGCCATCGATGAAAATCTCCGGCGGGCCCGCGCCCGGCCGTTCGACCGGCGACGCCCTGGCCGCGATGGAAGCGGTGGCGAAGCAACTGCCGCCGGGCATCGGCTTCGAATGGTCGGGGACCTCCTACGAGGAGCGGCTGTCGGGCACCCAAGCGCCCTTCCTGTTCGCGGTGTCGCTGATCGTGGTCTTCCTCTGCCTCGCGGCGCTCTACGAGAGCTGGTCGATTCCCTTCGCCGTAATGCTGGTGGTGCCGCTCGGCATCTTCGGCTCGGTGCTGGCGGTGACCATGCGCGGCCTGCCCAACGACGTCTACTTCAAGGTCGGCCTGATCGCCATCATCGGCCTTTCGGCGAAGAACGCGATCCTGATCATCGAGTTCGCCCGCGAGCTGCAGGAGCAGGGCAAGGACCTGATCGAGGCGACGCTGGAAGCCTGTCGCCTGCGTTTCCGGCCGATCCTGATGACTTCGATCGCCTTCATGTTCGGCGTGCTGCCGCTGGCGGTGTCCACCGGCGCCGGCGCCAACAGCCGTCATGCCATCGGCACCGGCGTGATCGGCGGCATGTTCGCCGCCACGCTGCTGGCGGTCTTTCTGGTCCCGGTGTTTTTCGTGGTGGTGCGCCGTTTCTTCCCCGGCCATGCCCGCCACCACGAGGAGAAGCATGATGAATAGGACACTTTCCCTGGTGATCGCGCTGGCGCTGGCCGGCTGTTCTTTCACGCCCGATTACCAGCGTCCGGCGGCGCCGGTGCCGGCCGATTGGCCGGTGAAAGTAGACGCCGGCAATACGGCGAAAGACGCGGCGATCCGCGCCGGCGCGGTGCGTCCCGACGGGAACTGGCGCGCATTCTTTCCCGATGCGCGCCTGCAAAGCCTGATCGCCGCGGCGCTTGAACACAACCGCGACTTGCGTGTCGCCGTGGCCCGTGTCGAGGAGGCCCGCGCGCTGGCCGGCATCGCCCGCGCCGACCGTTTCCCGACGGTGGATCTCGGCGCCCAGCGTGCCGCTTCGCTGACACCCGGAGACCTGTCCAGTACCGGCCGCCAGCAGAACAGCCAGCGCTACGACGTCAATCTTGCCGTGGCTGCGTTCGAGCTGGATTTCTGGGGCCGGGTCAGGAATCTCGACGATGCCGCGCGGGCCAATTTCCTCGCCAGCGACTATGCGCGCCAGTCCTTCCGTCTGTCGCTGATCGCCGAGGTGGCCAACGCCTACTTGAGCCTGCTGGAACTCGGCGAGCGACTCGAACTGGCGCGGGCCACCACGAAAAGCCGCGAGGAAACCCGGTCGCTGATCGCCCGCCGCCGCGACGTCGGCCTCGCCGGCGACCTCGACTATCTGCAAGCCGATGGTGCGTACCAGAATGCGCGCGCCGAAACGGCCAGCCTGGCGCGCAGCCACGCCACTGCGGAAAATGCCCTGCGTCTGCTGGCGGGCACGGCGCCGGCGGTCGGCGGCAAGCTGGCCGAGCCGGGATTGGTGGCCGCGGCAGGAGTCGGTCTACCGTCTGAGGTACTGCTCGCCCGTCCCGACGTCCTCGCTGCCGAACAGAAGCTCGTCGCGGCCAACGCCAACATCGGCGCCGCACGTGCCGCCTTCCTGCCCAAGATCGTGCTGACCGCTGTCGCGGGCACGGCCAGCCGCAGTCTCGCCGGCTTGTTCGACGCCGGCAGCGGTGCCTGGAACTTCACCCCGGCCCTGCGCCTGCCGCTGTTCGACGCGGGCCGCAGCAGCGGCAACGTCGATCTGGCGACGGCGCGCAAGACCATCGCCGTGGCCGAGTACGAGAAGGCTATCCAGCAGGCGTTCCGCGAGATTGCCGATCTGCTGGCGGCGCGCAGCCAACTGGCCGAACAATTGCAGGCGCAGGAAGCCAATCTCGCCGCGCAAAGCCAGCGCCTGAAGATCGTCGATGCGCGCTATCAGGCCGGTGTTTCCAGCCATCTCGAACTGCTCGACGCCCAGCGCGAAAACTTCGCTGCGCAACAGTCGACGCTGACGGCACGGCGCCTGCTGCTGTCGACTGCCGCGAGCTTCTACAAGGCGCTGGGAGGCGCCTCGCCCACGCCGTGACGGCGCGGACGGATGCGGATCATCTGCCGCGGAGTTGCGCCGGTCGCCTGGCGGCCCGCTCCGCGGCGTGCGGTTTAATCAGAGCGCCTTGCGCACGCTGATCACGCCACGGATCTGGCCTTCCGAGTAGCCGGTGGCCTTGTCATTGGGGTAATGCTGGCCCAGCGCGGCCTTGACGGCGGGCTTCAGCCTGTCGTCGGGACCGTGGCAACTGATGCACAAGCCCTGGACCGGCAGCGCCTTGACGAAGCGGTACTCGTTGCCGACCTTCTCGCCCTTTTCCAGCTTGGCGGGCGCCTCGCCGGCCGCCGCGCGCTTGTCGAAGTCCTCCAGCGCAGCCTTTTCCCAGGCATCGGGGATCGCCCGTGCGTCGTTGCGGGCCTTCAGGCTGACGCGCTTGATCTTCCAGCCGGTCTGCTGCGAGACTTCGCCGGCCATCTTCGGCGCCAAGTCCTTGCAGACGGAAATCGCACCCTCGGCGCCTGTCCTGGCGATTTCTTCCTGCAGCGCGACCAGCAGCTTGGGCGGCAGCGTTGTCGCTACCTTGCGCCCCTCGTCGAACAAGGCTTCGTCGCCGGCATGGGCCGGAACGGCGGCAAATGGAGCGGCGAACACCGCAGCGGCGAACAGAAATTTCTTCATGTTGTGATCCTCCCGGGAATTGAGGAGGACGATTGTGCACAGCTGGTCAACCGACGGCCAATAGAAAAAATTGAGGCAGCGATTAAGCCAGCCGCTGTACGCGCTTCTCGAGCCGGGCCACGTCGTCGCGCAGCCGGTCGATGTCGGCCGAGAACTCGGCGATGTCGGCCTGGCGTGCGATCAGCGGCTGCTCTTCGGTGAAATATTCGGCGAGGTTCTCGGCGAGGTTCCTTGCCGTCTGCTGCTGCCAGGCCGCGAACTCGCGCGTGCCGGCAACGATGCGGTGGGCCGCGATGTCGCCGATGATGGTGGAGAGGTCTTCCTCGGCATCCCAGCGCAGGTTGCGAATGACGAAACCGAGCGTTTCAGCGAACTCGGCCGAACCCTCGATGCGTGCCGCACGCATTACCGCATCCTTGCCCTGCAGGGCGAGCAACGGCGTCGCCGCCGGCAGCAAAATGCTCACCTCGAGTTCGGCATCTGCGGCGGGGGCCAGAATGCAGCCGTCGGCGCCGATCAAAAATGCCGCCTCGAAAGGCGGCATCTTGATCAGCGCGGCATGTCCTGCGAAGGGCATGAGCTTTTCACGCGCCCAAGCGGCCTGCCCGAGCAGGTGATTGATCGCTGCTTGCAGCGGCGCGGGCAGGGCTTGCATAAAAACTCAGAGTTGCTGGATGCCGGCCACGTTCCAGCCGCGGCTGCCGTCGGTCGGCTTGGCCAGATGCCAGACTTCGCTGAAGGCTTCCGGCGCGGCGCCGGCTTCCTCGCGAATCTGGCCGGAGAAATGCACGCTGGCGATGTGGCGGCTGTCCTCGGTAACCACTTCGAGCAATTCGGCGTTGAGTTGCATGACGTCGGTTTCCTGGACGCGGCCGCCGCGTTCCTGATATTGCATCTTGATCTCGGCGAACATCTCGGGCGAGGTGAACTCGCGGATGTCGTCCATGTCGCCGCGGTCGTTGGCCGCCTGCAGGCGCACGAAGTTGAGCTTGGCCTGGCGCAGGAAACCGTCGACGTCGAAACCGGCGGGGATGGTGCGGGCCGCCGCGCCAGCCGCCGTGGCGCCAGCGTCTACTGCCGAGTCTTCGAATCGGGCGGCTGTGAAGTCTGTCGGCGCATTGCTGCCGGAGGTGGCGCCGGCGTATTGCATGCCGGCTTCCGGAGCGCGCTTTCTCATCAGCAGGCGCACCACGAACACCGCGGCCATCACCAGCAGCAGGATCATCACCATGCTGGCCATGCCTTCACCCAGACCGAAGTGCGACAGCAGCGCGGCGATGCCGAGGCCGGCGGCGAGGCCGGCCAGGGGCCCGAGGAAGCGGCTCATTCCGGCCGGCTTGGCGGCGGCAGCCGCCGGAGCGGCAGCCGCGGCCGGCGCCGCGGCGGGCTTGCCGGCCGTTGCCGGAGCAGGTGCGGGCGTCGCCTGACGCTTCATGCCGATCGAGCTGCCGCCACCCAGGCGTTTCGCTTCGGCTTCGGGAATCATCAAACCCAGTCCAACCACCGCCGCAAAGGCGGCAATCACCAGTCGCTTCATTGTCTCTCTCCTCGTTAGAACTTGTAACCACGATGCAGCGCGACGACGCCGGCTGTCATGTTGAACACTTCGACACGCTCCAGCCCGGCTTGTTCCATCATGGCCTTGAGTGCGGCCTGGTCCGGATGCATGCGGATCGATTCGGCCAGGTAGCGGTAGGAATCGGCATCCCCCGCAATTTTTTCGCCCAGCCATGGCAGCAGCTTGAAGGAGTACGCATCGTAGACCTTTTCCAGCGGCTTCCACACCTTGGAAAATTCGAGCACCAGCAGCCGGCCGCCGGGGCGCAGCACGCGGCGCATTTCCTGCAGGGCCTGGTCCTTGTGCGTCATGTTGCGCAGGCCGAAGGCTACCGTGACGATATCGAAATGATCGTCGGGGAAGGGCAGTTTTTCCGCGTCGCACTGGGCCACCGGCGCCAGCACGCCTTCGTCGAGCAGGCGGTCGCGGCCGACGCCGAGCATGGCGTTGTTGATGTCGGTCAGCCAGACTTCACCGCCGGTTTCTTCAAACGGGCCGACCCGGCGCGCGAAGGCCGACGAAAGATCGGCCGTGCCGCCGGCGACGTCGAGCACGCGCTCACCCGGTCGCGGCGCCGCGATGTCGATGGTGAATTTCTTCCACAGCCGGTGCAGGCCCATCGACATGAGATCGTTCATCACGTCGTATTTCTGCGCGACCGAGGAGAAGACGCCCGCTACGCGCTGCGCCTTTTCCTTCTCGTCTACGGTTTCGAAGCCGAAATGGGTTTTTGGCATTGTTTAATGGCTACCGCAGCCACCTGATGACTTGGGCGGCGCTTTCGTCGAATCGATATCGCGGCTGGCCCCGGCTTTTTCAAGCCGTTCGAGGTAGTCGGCCCACAGCGTCTGATGGTTGGCGCCGAGATGGTAGAGCCAGTCCCACGAGTAGATGCCCGTGTTGTGGCCGTCGGAGAAGGTCGGCTGCACCGCGTAGTTGCCGACGGGCTCGAGGGCGGTGATTTCGACGTTGCGCTTGCCGGTTTGCAGCGTCTCCTGCCCCGGTCCGTGGCCGCGAACCTCGGCGGACGGGCTGCATACGCGCAGGAACTCGGCGGGCAGCTCGAAGCGGCTGCCGTCGTCGAAGGTCAGTTCGAGAATGCGGGACTTCTGGTGCAGGGTGATCTCGGTGGGAATCGGCGTCTTCTGGTCGAGACCGGACATGGTTACAGCTCCTTGATTGGGCCCGCTATCATAGCGCACACTGACTGGCGGCCCGCTGTCACGGAACCGTCATCAAGCCGCAATAGACTGATGTCTGTTATCCAGCCTGAAGAGTCCATGCCTGCGACCATACTGGTAGTTGAAGACGAGCCGACGATCCTGTCGCTGATCGAGGTCAATCTGCGCCGTGCCGGCCATGCCGTGCAACTGGCTCCCGATGCCGAAACGGCGCGCCGGCTGATACAGACTGCGCTGCCCGATCTGGTGCTGCTCGACTGGATGCTGCCGGGCATGAGCGGCGTCGATCTGGCGCGCCTGCTGCGCAGCGAGACCCGAACCCGGCGCCTGCCCATCATCATGCTCACCGCCCGCGCCGAGGAACGCGACAAGATCGAAGCCCTCGATCTCGGCGCCGACGACTACGTCACCAAGCCCTTCAGTCCGCGCGAACTGCTCGCGCGCATCAAGGCGGTGCTGCGCCGGCATGCGCCCGAAGCCACCGAGGACGTGGTCGAGCTCGGCGGTCTGCGGCTCGATCCGGCGACCCACCGCATTACGGCCGGCGAGGCGGAAGTGGCGCTCGGCCCCACGGAATTCCGCCTGCTGCATTTCCTGATGACCCACCCCGAGCGTGTGCATGGCCGCGCGCAATTGCTCGACCAGGTCTGGGGCGACCACGTCTTCGTCGAAGAGCGCACGGTGGACGTGCATATCCGCCGCCTGCGCGCCGCGCTCGAGTCCAGCGGGCACGACGCGCTGATCCAGACCGTGCGCGGCAGCGGCTACCGGATGTCGGCGACATGAACGCGGTCCTGGCCGAGCTGCTGGCAGCGGCATTGCTGACGGCTCTGGCGGCGCTGGCCGGCTGGATTGCGGCGGGCGAGGCCGGCGCGGAACTCATGGCGTTCGGCAGCGTCAGCTTCTTTTTTCTGCGCCAGCTCTGGATGGTGCTGCGGCTGATCCACTGGTCGGCCTGCCCGCTGGGCACGCCGACGCCGAGCGCGAGCGGCGCCTGGGGCGCCGCATTCGACGCCCTGCACCGGCGGGGCCGGCTGGCCAGCGTCGAGCGCGAACAGGCGACCCAGGAACTGGATCGCTTTCGCCGCGCCGCAGAGGCCTTGCCCGACGGCGTCATGATTCTCGACGGCCACCGCGCCATCGAATGGATGAACCTGCAGGCCGAGGTCTGTCTCGGTCTCAAGGGATCGGTCGATACCGGCAGCCGCATCACGCACCTGTTGCGCGAGCCGGAATTCCTCGAGTATCTCGACAACCCCGATCATCGCGGCGTACCGCTCGAACTGCACACGCAGCGCAACCCGGGCCGCAGCCTGCAGATCCAGGCCGCCCCTTTCGCCGCCGGACGCACGCTGCTGCTGGTGCGCGACGTCACCCAGCTGCAGAAGCTCGCCACCATGCGGCGCGATTTCGTGGCCAACGTTTCCCATGAACTGAAGACACCGCTGACGGTCACGCTCGGCTTTGTCGAGACCGCGCAGGACGCCCTGGATGACACGCCCCCGCAGGGGATCGCGCAGTATCTGCAGACCGCCATCGAGCAGGCGCGGCGCATGCAGCAGCTGATCGACGACCTGCTGACGCTCTCCTCGCTGGAAACGGATTCGCCGCCGCCGCTGGAAGACCCGGTCGACGCGGCGGCCCTGCTCGCCGACATTCATCGCGAGGTGGAGGCCTTGTCGGCCGGGCGCCATCGCATCACACTGGAAAATCAGGGGCCGCGCGGCCTGCTGGGCAGCGCCCGCGAGTTGCGCTCGGCGTTCGCCAACCTGGCGGGCAACGCCGTGCGCTACACGCCGGAGGGCGGCCAGATCGTGTTGCGCTGGACTGTCGAAGGCCAGGCCGGCGGGCGATTTTCGGTTAATGACAGCGGTATCGGCATCGCCCCGCAGCACTTGCCGCGGCTCACCGAGCGCTTCTACCGGGTCGATCGCGGCCGCTCACGCGAAGCCGGCGGCACCGGGCTCGGCCTGGCCATCGTCAAGCATGTGCTGGAGCGGCATCAGGCGGTGCTGCAGATCGAAAGCGAGCCGGGTCAGGGTTCGACGTTCAGTGCGGTGTTTCCGCCGCACCGGGTTCAGCTCTAGAAGGCGCAGCGCTCGAACTCGATGCCGCGGTCGAGGACACGGGCCAGCTTCAGCGCCTTCGCCTGTTCATCGACCATGACTTCAACGCTGCGATCGAGACGGAAGGTGCCGGCGGGAACGACCACGCTGGCCGGCTCGTTGAGTTCGCCAAGCGCCGGCAGCAGAAAACCCTGACGCCAGGTGCCGCGGGTGCCGTCCGGATCCACCACGCGCACCGCAACCGGACGCGGCTCCCCCGGAAACAGCTGAATGCCGGCCGCGAGCGAGTTGTCTCCTTCGCGCAGCGCCCAGCGCACGTTGCCCAGGGTGAAGCGCTGGTTGTCCGCCGTTTTCGCGGCGATCACCTGGCCGGCGCCGATGCGCACACCCTCCTTGAGCGGCCGCGTGATGCGCAGGCCGGTGGCGGATTCGTCGAGCAGGCGCCAGTCGTCCATCACCTGCCAGTTCTCGATATGGGAATCGCCGCCCTCGCTGGTGTTGCCGGCGCGATGGCTGCGGTCGCCGAAAGTCTCGAACTCCTCGCGTTCGCGGCGTAGGGTCGTGTCGTCACGGGACGGGGCGCGGAACACCTGGCGGCCCGCGAGGTGGAAATGCACGGCTTCGAAGCCCGCAATGAAACTGCAGGCGGCATTCGAGGCGTGCCGCTCATGACGCCGCGGCGCTCCGCCCTTGCACCAGCGTTGCAGAACCCGCTGCAGCAACTGGCCCGCCGCCGGCTGGGTGACGTCGTCGCCGAGCTGGAGCTCGGCGGGCGCACGGCCCTGTTCCAGCAGGTTGATGCGGGCTACCAGGCTTTTACGGAGTTCCGTGGTTTCCAGCCAGCGGCTACCGCTCGATGCCTGCGGGTAGTAACTCGCCGGACGGTCCGAGTCGAGGTTGACCCACAGCGGCACGGCACGGTTGCGAATGTCCTCGGGCGGCGCTTTCAGCAGGGACAGCTTGGCGCCCCAGCGCCGCGCCCAGCGCGCAACCCAACCCAGATGGCGGGCCGGAAGCTCGTAGACGTTGGCGGTGCTCAACAGGTTGCATTCCCCGAAGGCGGCCAGGGCGCTGGTCGGCGCATTGCCGTGACGCACCGGATCGCTCACGGCGCGAGTTGCGATGCCGAGGGTTTCCGCGGCGGCGAAGACCTGGTGCAATTGCTTCCAGTAGCCGGGATCGGGCAATTCCTCGCCGCGACAGAGATCGACCTGCCAGTCGGCGAACACCGACAGCGTGCGTTGCGCCAGGGTGGCGGCCTTGCCGGCCAGATCGGTGCTGGCGACAATCTGCGTGTGTCGGGCCTGCAAGGCGGCCACCGAGGTGATGGTGTCGCCGCCGGCATTGCCGTTGGCGTTGCCGGTGCTGGCCGAATTGCCGGCGCAAAGGGCCTCGAAACAGCGCAGATAACCCAGCGCCAGCACGTGCCAGATGTTCAGCGTGATTTCGAGGGCGGCCTGTTCGTGCGGCGCCAGCGGCAGGGGCTTGCCGGCAAATTTCTTCGCGGCGTCGTCCTGCACGTCGCTGATGGCTCCGCGCAGCGCCTCGAGCACGGCGAAGCGCTCGGTCGCGGGCAGGGCGTAGCGGTGCAGCAGGTTGAGCTGGCGCAGAAGCATCGATTGCGCCTGCACGGCATTCGCCAGCGGCACGGTGGCCAGCCAGTCACGGCAGGCGATCGGATTGAGGAATGCAGGACTTTGTTCGGTTCCGGTGACAGGCAAATCAAAGTTCATGGCGTTTCATCATTCATGGTAGAGAGTTCGGCTTCGAGGGCTTGCCGCAAAGCGGCATGGGTCGGTACGGCACGGACGGCTCCGGCGCGCTGCGCCGTCCCCCAGATGGGAACAGGGAAGTGGCTATCATCCTTCCAGCGGGGGATCACATGCCAGTGCAAATGTGGCACCACGTTGCCGAAACTTGCCAGATTGATCTTGTCCGGCCGGACCACCCGCCGCAGGGCCCGTTCGGTGGCGAGCACCACTTCCATGACATGGCGCACCTCGTCTTTGGCGAGCATGCTCATTTCGGCGACATGTCGGTGCCAGACCACGCGGCAGAACCCGGGAAAGGCCGCGCCGTCGGCGCCGGCAACCCGCACCACGCGGCAAGCCGCATCGTTCCACAGCAGATCACCGCCGGGCCCCGTACAGAGCTCGCAATCGAGATTTGTCCCCACCCGCCAAGGATAGCGCCAATCCGCGGCGCTGTGCTAGCCGGTTTGACCGGTGATCCGGCTCGAATTGCCGGCCTTGCTACAGCAATACGCGCTCGATGCCGCCATTGTTCGCGGCCTGAATGTAGTTCCGCATCCAGTCGGGGCCGAGGATCGCCTTGGCCATTTCGACCACGATGTAATCGGCGGAAATGCCGGCATCGTTCTCGTAGCGCGACAGGCCCTGCAGGCAGGAAGGGCAGGAGGTGAGGATTTTGACCGTGTCGCTGGCGTCTACTGTTCGAAGCGCCGCGGCGCCGGCCTCGATTTCCTGCTGCTTGCGGAAGCGGATCTGGGTCGAGATGTCGGGCCGCGAGATGGCCAGCGAACCCGATTCGCCGCAGCAGCGATCGGAGAGGTCGACGCGCTGGCCCATCAGGGCGTTGGCCACCTTGATGCCCGAGTGATGCTTCATCGGCGTGTGGCAGGGCTCGTGGTACATGTACTGCGTACCCTTGATGCCGTCGAGCTTGATGCCTTTCTCGAACAACCATTCGTGGATGTCCACCAGCCGGCAGCCGGGGAAGATCTTGCTGAATTCGTACTTCAGCAACTGGTCCATGCAGGTTCCGCACGAGACCACCACGGTCTTGATGTCGAGGTAGTTCAGGGTATTGGCGACGCGGTGGAACAGCACGCGGTTGGCGGTGGTGATGGCCTGTCCCTTGTCCTCGTCGCCGCTGGCGGTCTGCGGATAGCCGCAGCACAGGTAGCCCGGCGGCAGCACCGTGGTGGCGCCGGCGTGCCACAGCATGGCCTGCGTGGCGAGGCCGACCTGCGAGAACAGGCGCTCGGAACCGCAGCCGGGGAAATAGAACACCGCTTCGGATTCGTCGCTCGCGCGTTGCGGATCGCGGATCACCGGAATCAGGCTGTCGTCGTCGATGTCGAGCAGTGCGCGTGAGGTGCGCATCGGCACGCTTTTCGGCATCGGCTTGTTGAGGAAGTGGATTACCTGCGTCTTGATGTCGGGCCGTCCCAGCGTGGCCGGCGGGTGCTTCACCGTATCCTGGATCAGGCCGAAGGACTTCGCCAGCGCGTGGCCCAGGCGTTGCGCCTTGTAGCCGAGCTGGATCATGCCGGCGCGCGCCAGCTTGATGGTCGCCGGGTCGCTGGCGCTGAGGAAGGCCATGGTCGCGGCCGTGCCGGGATTGAACTTCTTCTTTTTCTGGCGGCGCAGGAAGTTGCGCATCGCCACCGAGACGTCGCCGAAGTCGATGTCCACCGGGCAGGGCGTGACGCACTTGTGGCAGACCGTGCAGTGGTCGGCGACGTCTGAAAATTCGTCGAAATGCTGCAAGGATATGCCGCGCCGGGTCTGCTCTTCGTAGAGGAAGGCCTCGATCAGGAGCGAAGTGCCGAGGATCTTGTTGCGCGGACTGTAGAGCAGGTTGGCGCGCGGCACGTGGGTCGAGCAGACCGGCTTGCACTTGCCGCAGCGCAGGCAGTTCTTGATCGAGTCGGAAATCTTGCCGATGTCCGACTGCTCCATGATCAGCGACTCGACGCCGAGCAGCGCGAAGGAGGGCGTGTAGGCGTTGGCGAGATCGCCGCCCTGCATGAGCTTGCCGCGATTGAAGCGGCCCTCGGGATCGATTTGCTGCTTGTAGTCGCGGAAGGGGCGGATCTCGTCGTCGCCGAGGAATTCCAGCTTGGTGATGCCGATGCCATGCTCGCCGGAGATCACCCCGCCCAGTGACTTGGCCAGCGCCATGATGCGTTCGACGGCCTTGTAGGCGGTCTGCAGCATCGCGTAGTGGTCGGAATTGACCGGGATGTTGGTATGCACGTTGCCGTCGCCGGCGTGCATGTGCAGGGCGACGAAGACGCGGCCGCGCAGCACGTCCTTGTGGATGGCCTCGATGCCGGCCAGCACCGGGCGGAAGGCATTGCCTTCGAACAGGCCTTCCAGCGGCGCCTTGAGTTCGGTCTTCCACGACACCCGCAGGCGGTAATCCTGCAGCTCGCGGAAGTGCTGATCCAGATTGTCGAGCAGCGCCTGCCAGTTGGCGCGCACGCCGGCGACGAGTTCCAGCGCCTGCTCGCGCTTGTCGCCCAGCAGAAGTTCCGGGTCGAGGTTGGCATCGCCCGCGTGCAGGGGCAGTTCGCCTTGCAGGTAGTTCGTCAGCGCATCGGCCAGCGCGATCTTGTTGGCGAGCGAAAGTTCGATGTTGATCCGTTCGATGCCGTCGCAATAGTCGCCCATGCGCGGCAGCGGAATCACCACGTCTTCGTTGACCTTGAAGGCGTTGGTGTGCTTCGAGATCGCGGCGGTGCGCGCCCGGTCGAGCCAGAACTTCTTGCGCGTCTCGGGCGATACCGCGATGAAGCCCTCGGCGCCGCGCGCGTTTGCCAGCCGCACCACTTCCGCGGCGGCGGCCATCACCGCCGTGTCGTCGGCGCCGACGATGTCGCCGATCAGCACCATCTTGGGCCGGCCATGGCGTTTGGCCTTGGTCGCGTAGCCGACGGCGCGCACATAGCGCTCGTCGAGGTGTTCCAGGCCGGCGAGTTGCACGCCGGCGGCAAGGCCCGCGCCGCCCGGCTTGAAGTAATCGGTGATCTCGACGATCGAGGGCACGGCCTCCGTCACGCGACCGAAGAATTCGAGGCAGACGGTGCGCGTCACCGGCGGCATCTTGTGTAGTACCCACACCGCCGAAGTAATCAGGCCGTCGGTGCCTTCCTTCTGCACGCCGGGGATGCCGGCGAGGAACTTGTCGGTGACGTCCTTGCCGAGGCCTTCCTTGCGGAACAGTTTGCCGGGTACGTCGAGCTGTTCTTCGCCCAGCTTCTTCTTTCCGCTCGCGTCCCAGCGCGTGAGGCGGAAGCTGACCAGCTCCTGTTCGTGGATCTTGCCGAAATTGTGGTTGAGGCGTTCGACGTCCAGCCAGTTGCCGTCGGGCGTCACCATGCGCCACGAAGCCAGGTTGTCGAGCGCCGTGCCCCACAGCACCGCCTTCTTGCCGCCGGCGTTCATCGCGATGTTGCCGCCGATGCAGGACGCATCGGCCGAGGTCGGGTCGCAGGCGAAGACGAGGTCGGCCTTTTCCGCGGCTTCCATGACGCGTCGCGTGACCAGGCCGGCGCCAGTGCGCACCGTGGCGTAGTCTCTGTCGGTGCCGGGCAGTCGTTTCATTTCGACGGCGCCGAGGTCGATCAGCTTCTCGGTGTTGATCACCACCGACAGCGCATCCAGCGGCACGGCGCCGCCGGTATAGCCGGTGCCGCCGCCACGCGGGATGATGCTCAGGCCGAGCTCGATGCAGGCGCGCACCAGCGGCGCCATTTCCTCTTCGGTGTCGGGCGCCAGCACCACAAACGGATATTCGACGCGCCAGTCGGTGGCGTCTGTGACATGCGAAACGCGCGCCAGACCGTCGAAGCAGATGTTGTCCTTGCGGGTGTGGCGGGCCAGCGCCTTGAACGCTTTCTTGCGCAGGCTGCGGGTTTCTTCGAACCAGCGCTCGAAGGACTGCACGGCCGCCTGTGCGGCGGTCAGCAGCAATGCCACGCGCTCGTTCCCCTCGCGCCGCTTGTCGATTTCGCGCAGGCGGTGGCGCAGGGCTTCCACCAGCGCCTCGCGCCGTTCGCGATTGGCCAACAGGTCGTCTTCGAGGTAGGGATTGCGCCGCACCACCCAGATGTCGCCCAGCACCTCGTAGAGCATGCGCGCCGAGCGCCCGGTGACGCGCTCCGCACGCAGTTCGTTCAGCGTCGCCCAAGCCTCCGGGCCGAGCAGGCGGATGACGATCTCGCGGTCGGAGAACGAGGTGTAGTTATAGGGGATTTCGCGCAGGCGGGCGGTCATGCGGGGCATTCGGATGGAACTGAGGGGGCTCTATTGTAGGCGATGGGGCTGTGACAGAGGCCCTGCGCGGCATGTGGTCAGCGCCGGCTCTTGGAACTCCGTCATTCCCGCGAAGGGGGGAATCTGGGGGTGTTGAGATTCGCTGGATCTCGCCTCGGCAGGTGACCTACTTCCTTGCTCGTGCAAGCAAGTGGCAAAAGAAGCACGCCGCATCGCTCTGGCCTGAAACGTCGGACAGAATGAACTACCTATGCTCTCGTTGGCATAGCCTTCTGATCGCAACTGTCTTGACTTGGTAATGCCAACGATTGACTATCATTGCAGTTTCCAATGCTTTGCGCTTTAACTTGCTCGATCCCACCAAGAATCAAGTCACCGAGCCTGGTGCCGCAAATCTCCTCTGTCCGGCAGTGTTGGCGAGCGGTGCAGAATGGCGCTTTCCGGCAACCTGCGGGTCAAGGCGCCGACGGAAAGTACCCGTGTCAAGATTGATTGCGGACACTGGACACGCGGGACGAGTACAATCACGCAGCATATTGAGGTCGCTCACACATTAACCTACCATAAGCCTTCCGAAAATGGATCCACGTTTAGCGCAAGATCATATTGAAAGCCTAATTTCACGCGAAAACCTTGCGCAAGCCGACATTCTGAGCCTTGCCGCGATCATTGATCCCCCCCCCCCCACAAACTCCAATCAGTACGCCAACTTCAGGACTCGCATTGCGTCCAAGCTGGGATTGTCAAATCCAAACGCTCCACGCACGAGACATCAAAATGGGTTTTTGCTGATCCGAGCCTGGGGCGCAGGATTCTGGTCCGATGTGGACCATGTGTTGGGGCAACTGCTCCTTGCCGAGATCACTGGCCGTATCCCGATTGTTCATTGGGGCGCTGAATCGCTTTTTGGCGGAACAACCGACGAAGACGGGTTTGCACTCTATTTCAAACGGATAAATAATTTTCGCCGGGAGAATATTCCAAAAAAATCCGATTTTTCCCGCCAAAGTGGAACCATTTCAACCTTGCGGGACCTGATATCAATAAATGGAATGGGCCCTGGAGCCGGATGAATGCCATATATTTCCTGAACCGCTCCGAAGCAGTTTTGGTCTCGGATTTCTATACAAAAATAAACCAATTGATGCATTGGATTCCATCCGGCCACCCGTTGTCTGGTCTGTCACTCGATGAAATCTATCAATATCTTGTCATCAAGTATCTTCATCCCCGCGACGAAGTCATTCAATGGACACGTGACTTCATATCGACCCACATTGCCGGAAGCCCTTTTATAGCGGTCCACCTGCGAGGTCTCGACAAGGAGAGCGAGACAAATGTGGATGACTATCATCAAGCCGCATTCGAAAAAACCCGTTTCTTGGTTGAGAAATTTCAAGTGCCAAAATTGCTTATTCTTACCGACTGTAGCGAACTCCTCACGCGCGCCAAAGAACGATTCGGGGCACGTGTCGTATCAGCGGACGTGACGCGTTCGACCGGCAAGAAAGGAATTCATTTTCTCGGGTTGGACGGGAGGCGAATAGGGGAAGAGGTCATGCGGGAGTCGTACCTGGCCGCGCAAGCGAACTACTTCATCGGTCTTGGTCTGTCGAATGTCTCTGTCATGATAACTCGAATCGCCAATTGGTCTAACGAACGGTATGATCTTATGGGGCCAAGACAAGATCAGCATATCAACAGTTTTCTCAATGACTGGTAAAGCAAGCTGAGTATTGGGGCCGTGTTCGCCTTGGTCTGCGAAGTGCCACCGTCCTAGCGCAAAACAGTCGCCGCCATCATGGCCGGCGACCTCACCGACACGCCGCGAATCGTTGTTTCGGAGCGATAAGGGGTCGTGTTCGGTTTAGTTTTCGCTGCATTGTGTTTTCCCCGAAAGTCGGCGCTGGCGATACGGCGATCAACTACGCTGCAATCGTTCCGTGATCGAAGCCGGGTTCTGGCGGCAGTCGAGCACGGCCACGACGGTCGCGACGTCATCCTTCAGGTCGTAGTAAATCGCGAACGGAAAGCGTTTGGCGAGGGTGCGATGCAGTTTGCTGTCCGGCTTGGGATGAATGCCAGCAAACAACGCCAGCGCATCGATGTCGGCGAACAGGCTATCGAGGAAATACTCGCCGATACCTGCCTGTTGCTCTTCGTAAAACGCATAGCCTTCGAGCAGGTCGGTTTCCGCCGAGCGGGCTATCCGAACTTGCATCAGTGGGACTTGATCTGGGCGCGGATGCGTTCCTTGGCTTCGTTCCAGGGCGCTACCGATTCCTCGCCGCTGGCGAGGCGGCGCAGGCGTTGCTCAAGCACTTCGCCATGCCACGTGGGCAGTTCCACGTTTCCTCCCGATTGCGCGCATAACGAGTCCCAAAGCGTTTCCATCAGCCTCAGCTTTTCCGAAACCGGCATGGCAACGATGTCGACGGTGGTCATTGGGGAACTCCTCTCATGGTGCTGGATGGAGCAGATGCTATCAAAAGTCGGCGCTTGCAGTACGGCGGGCGCTGACGGAAATACCTGCTTTGCTCAAGTCTGCCAGGGATCGAAGACCTGCGGATAAAGGCGGAAATCTCCGGTATTGCGGGTGACCACGGTGAGACCGTGGCATTGGGCGGTGGCCATGATCAGGCCGTCCATTACCGGCAGGCGCTGGCCGGCAAGTTCGGCCCGGGCGGCCAGTTGCGCCCAGGCGTGCAGGGCGGCGGCATCCAGCGGCAGAATGCGGCCGGCGAAGCGCTGTTCGATCTTGCCCAGCCAGGCGGTGAGTTTTTGGCTGCGGCGCGGGTCGGTGGCCTGCAGCTTGAGGATGCCTTTTTCGATTTCGCCGAGGCTGATGACGCTGAGGAAGAAGCTGGCTTCGTCCTGCTCGTCGAGCCACTGGATCACTCCGGCGGCAGGCGCCTTCCTTACGTATTCGGAGAGAACGCAGGTGTCGAGCAACCAGCTCACAGTGCGTTATCCCGTCCGCTGTCGCGGTCGCGTTCGAAGTCGATGTCGTCGCCGCCAATCTCCGGCCGCAGCAAAGTCGCGGAAAGCTTGCCTTTGTTACGCTTCGTCAGGCGCTCGTACTCTTCCGCCGAAACCACCACCGCTGCCGGTTTCCCGTGCACGGTCACCCGTTGCGGCGAGCCGCCGATGGCTTCCTTGATGAGCTGGCTGAAACTGTTCTTGGCCTGCTGCAACTGCCATTCGCTGTGCATGGATGCTCCTTTCAAATCTGGCTAGTCTGGCCAGAATATAGCACAAGCCGCCGCCGTGCCGCCAGCGCCGACTATCGCGGGGAAACCCGCCCCTTGCAATCCCGCCCCATCGCCGCCATATTCGCAACTGTTTCCCATCCTGATTGGAGAACACCATGCGTATGCGTCTCTTTGCCGTGCTCGCCCTTGCGGCTTCCCTGTTGTCCGGCTGCGGCTACAACCAGATCCAGATCAACGACGAGGCGGTGAATGCCGCGTGGTCGGAGGTGTTGAACCAGTACAAGCGCCGCGCCGACCTGATTCCCAACCTGGTGTCGGTGGTGCAGGGTTATGCCGGCCACGAGAAGGACGTGCTGACCCGCGTCACCGAGGCGCGCGCCAATGTCGCCGGGCTCAAGGCGACGCCGGAACTGATCAACGACCCGGCCGCCTTTGCCAAGTTCCAGAAGGCTCAGGGCGAGCTGGGCGGCGCGCTGGCGCGGCTGCTCGTCGTCGCGGAAAACTATCCGCAGTTGAAGGCCGACGCCAATTTCCGCGACTTGCAGGCGCAGGTGGAAGGCACCGAGAACCGCATCACCGTGGCGCGCAACCGCTACATCAAGTCGGTGCAGGAGTACAACGTCTCGGTGCGCACCTTCCCCAACAACCTGACCGCGATGGTCATGAGCTGGAAGCCCAAGGCCAATTTCACGGTCGAGGACGAGAAGGCGATTTCCGCGCCGCCGGCGATCAAGTTCGACGCGCCGGCCGCCACGACACCCTCGCCCGCCGTAGCGCCAGCGCCGACTGCTGCACCTGCTCCGGCACCGGCCGCCGCTCCCGCTTCGCCGACTTCCGCCGGCTATCAATAAGTGCGTCGCGTCTGGTCCGCCTGGCTGGCGCTGGTCTGGCTGGCCTTGCTGCCGGCCGCAGCCGGCGCGGCGGACCTCGTACCGCTGCCGGCGCTTAATGCGCGCGTCACCGACCTGACCGGCACGCTCGACGCCACCCAGCGCGGCCGGCTCGAAGCGCAGCTGGCGGCCATCGACCGCACGGGAAGGGCGCAGATCGCCGTGCTGCTGTTGCCGACGACGCAGCCCGAGACCATCGAGCAATTCGGCATCCGCCTCGCGGAAGCCTGGAAGGTCGGTCGCAAGGGCGCCGACAACGGCGTCATCGTCATCGTCGCGAAGAACGATCGCAAGATGCGCATCGAGGTCGGCTACGGGCTGGAAGGTTCGATCCCCGATGCCACGGCCCGCCGCATCGTCGCCGAGCGAATGGCGCCGCCGTTCAAGCAGGGCGATTTTTTCGGCGGGCTGCGCGCGGCCGTCGAAGGGCTCGATCAAGCCATCGGTGGCGACGCGCAGGGCGCACCGGCGGCGCCCGTCGCATCTCCGTCCGGCGGCGGGAGCGGCGGAGGTTCCGATCTGTTTCCCTGGCTGATGGCGGCCCTGATCGGCGGCGGCGTGCTGCGCGCCATGTTCGGCTTGTTCGGCGCGCTGGCTGCGGGCATCGTCGCCGGCGGCCTCGGCTTTCTCATCTTCGGCTCGTGGCTGGCGGCCGTGGTGGTCGGTGCGATCATTTTCCTGGTGTCCTTTTTCGGCAGATTTTCAAGCGCAGGCGGTTTCGGCGGCGATGGCTTCTCGGGCGGTGGCGGAGGCGGAGGCGGCTTCTCGGGCGGCGGCGGCAGTTTCGGCGGCGGCGGCGCCTCGGGGGATTGGTGACATGAAGATTTCACGCATGTTCAGGCATCTGCTGCGCCCCGACTGGCTGGTGCAGCGTGTCTTCACTCGCGGCCACCTGAAAGGCATCGGCGATGCCATTGCGGCCTGCGAAAAATTGCATCGCGGCGAATTGCGCTTCGTCGTCGAAGGCCCGCTGCCGCTGTCTGCCCTGTGGCGCGACACGTCGTCGAGGGCGCGCGCCGTGGAACTTTTTTCGCAGCAGCGCGTGTGGGACACGGAAGAAAACTCCGGCATCCTGATCTACGTGCAACTGGTGGACCGCAAGGTCGAAATCCTGGCCGACCGCGGCATCGCGGCGCGCGTGCCGCAGGCCGAATGGGATGCCATCTGCCGCGCCATGGAAGCGAGCTTCCATCGCGGCGAATGGCGGCAGGGCGCGCTGCAGGCCGTGACGCGCGCCGGGGAATTGCTGGCGCGGCACTTCCCCGCAGGCGAGGCCAACCCCAACGAATTGCCCGACCAGCCGCTGGTCCTGTAGCGGCCGGCGACGGGCTGCACGACCGTCGGCTGACGGTTGCCCTTGCTGCGTCGGCTAGACTCCGCGCATGTCCGCTACACGCTCCCTTCCGCGCGAACTGCTGCACCTCGCCTGGCCCGTGCTGATCGCCCAGGCCGCGGTAATGGCCAATGGCGTGATCGACACACTGATGGCCGGCCGGCTTTCGTCGGTCGATCTGGCGGCGGTCGGCATCGGCGCCAGCATCTATGCCATCGTCTTCGTCACGGCCATGGGCGTGCTGCTCGCGCTCACGCCCGTGGTGTCGCACCACTACGGCGCGGGCCGCTATGCCGAGATCGGCGCCGACGTGCGGCAATGCGCCTGGCTGGCGCTGGCCTTGTCGGTGATCGCCTTCGTCGTGTTGAAGCATCCCGATCCGCTGCTGGCTTTTTCACGCCTGACGCCCGAGGTGGAAACCAAGGTGCGCACCTATCTCGACGGCGTGGCCTGGGCGGTACCGGGGCTCATGTTCTTCCGCGTCTTCTTCGGCTTCACCACGGGTATCGGCCGGCCGCGCCCGGTGATGGCCTTCAACCTGCTCGGCCTGCTGCTGAAAGCGCCGCTCAACTGGGTCTTCATGTACGGCCATTTCGGCTTTCCGGCCATGGGCGGCGCCGGCTGCGGCTGGTCTACCGCCGTCATCACCTCGACCATGGCGACGCTCGCCTGGGTCTGGTGCCGGCGCGACGCCGACTACGCGCCATATGGCGTCTTCGCCCGCTTCGATCCGCCGCGCCTTGCCGCCCTGCGCGAGCTGCTGGTGCTCGGCGTGCCGATGGGCGCGACCTTCCTGGTCGACGTCACGGCCTTCACCTTCATGGCGCTGTTCATCGCCCGGCTCGGGCCGGACGTTTCCGCCGCGCACCAGATCGCCGCCAACGTCGCGGTGTTCGTCTTCATGGTGCCCATGGCGCTGGGCAGTGCCACCGGCGTGGTGGTCGGGCAGGCGCTCGGGGCCGGCGACAGTCGGCGCGCGCGGCACGCCGGTTTGCTCGGGCTGGGCGTCGGCGGCGTCGTTGCGGTCGCGCTCGGCGCCGCGATCGGGTTCGGTGCCGTGCCGCTGGCGCGCGCCTATACCGCGGACGAGAAGGTGGCCGCGGCCGCCGCGACGCTGCTCGCCATCGTCGCCTTCTACCACCTCGCCGATTCCGTGCAGGCCGTCATGGCCCAGGTGCTGCGCGGCTACAAGCGATCCACGGCGCCGATGGTGATCTATGCCGTCGCGCTGTGGGGCGTGGGCCTCGGCGGCGGCTATCTGCTGGGTTTGACCGATACCTTCGGCGCGCCGCGCGGTGCCGCGGGATTCTGGATGGCGGGCGTGGCGAGCCTGTCGCTTGCCGGCGCGGGCGTGCTGACCTATTTTCTGCGCATTTCGAGTGTTCGGGAGGATTGAAAGAGCCGTATCGCCAGCGCCGACTTTCCAAAAACAAATTGTGACTGGCTCGTCTGGTGAGCCACCTCACCATTAAGATGCATGGCAGATAAGTAGTTGGGGGGCGACATGGAGTTCATTGCGCATGTTCGGAAAACCGGGAAGCCTCAGTCGCTGCAGGCGCACCTGTCGGGTGTCGGTGCCAAGGCGAGCGGAAGCGCCGCCAAGGTCGGTCTGGCATGCCAAGGTGAGTTGATAGGATTGCTGCATGACCTTGGCAAATACAGCAGTGCATTTCAAGCCTATCTGAAATCCGCAGTTGGCATCCTAAATCAGGATGAAGACGAGGAATATGTCGATGCGGACCATCTGAGAGGCAGGATCGATCACTCGACGGCGGGCGCGCAGTTGCTTTGGAACTGGCTGTCGAGCCAAGGTTCGCTGGGTGGCCTCGTTGGCCAGGCACTCGCGTTGTGCGTAGCGTCGCACCATTCCGGATTGATTGATTGCTTGACTCCGGGCGGCGAGGATGCATTCGGCAAGCGGATGCGAAAAAGCAAGGAACGAAGCTTTCTCGATGAAGTGCTTGCCGTGGTCGATCCTGAAATCATCAACCGTGCGCGTACCCTTTTGCAGATGCCTGAGCTGGTTGAAGGTGTGCAGTCCAGTCTCGCTAGAATTCTTCAGTCCGACTCCGCTATCGGCAAGAATATCGTCGCGCAGCAACAGGTCGGGTTGCTGGTGCGCTTCCTGTTCAGTTGTCTGATCGATGCCGACCGTGTCGACACCGCGGATTTCGAAAAGCCCAAAGTCGCGCGCAATCGGATGCACGGTCGCTATAAGGATTGGAGTGTACTTGTCGAACGCCTCGAAGCATACCTGGCGAAATTTGAGCGACATCAGCACATCGATGGTTTGCGCGCCGACATCGCACAACATTGTCTCGAAGCGGCGGCGCGTCCGAGGGGGCGGATATATACGCTGACCGTGCCTACGGGTGGCGGTAAGACGCTGGCCAGCCTTCGCTTTGCTTTGCATCACGCCAAGAAATGGGAGATGGATCGTGTGATTTACGCCATTCCCTTTACCTCGATCATCGATCAGAACGCAGACGTGGTGCGCAAGGTGCTCGAACCGGCCGATGCGCCGGAGAGTCGGGGCCGCATAGTCCTTGAGCATCACGGCAACCTGACTCCGGAACAGCAGGGTTGGAAAGAAAAAATGCTGTCGGAGAACTGGGACGCACCAGTTATCTACACTACCAATGTCCAGGTACTCGAAACCCTCTTTGGAGCAGGCACCCGTGGCGCACGCCGGATGCACCAGTTAGCCAACGCCGTCATCGTCTTCGACGAAATCCAGACGCTCCCAGTCAACTGTGTCCACCTGTTCAATAACGCCATCAATTTTCTCGTCGAGCAATGCGGCAGCACCGTGGTGTTGTGCACGGCAACCCAGCCGCTATTGGATCGGGTAAATCCCATCTTGGGATCACTGCGGATTCCCGATGGCCAGGAGTTGATGCCCGACGTGAAAGGCTTGTTCGCCAAACTGAAACGCGTCGATGTTATCAATCAGCGCAAGCCTGGCGACTGGACGAACGAGGAGATAGCCGATCTTGCGTTGGCGGAATGCCAGCGTGCCGGTAGCTGTCTTGTGATCGTCAACACCAAGAAATCCGCGCTGGCGCTTTATCGTCTTTGCAAGCCGCGACAAATGGTTCCTGTGGTGCATCTAAGCACCAGCCTGTGTCCCGCCCACCGCAAGCGCATCCTGCGCTTCGTTCGACGCTGTCTGCGATGGAAAGTCCCCATTCTTTGCATCAGCACGCAGCTGATCGAGGCCGGCGTCGACGTCGATTTCGGCGCCGTCGTTCGCTTTACCGCCGGACTGGATTCGATTGCCCAGGCAGCAGGGCGCTGCAACCGACATGGCGAGCGCGAAACCGGCATGGTTCATGTCGTAAAGGCCAGAGACGAAACCCTGGGTAGCCTGACTGACATCAAGGTGGGTCAGGAAAAAGCCGAGCGCGTGCTGGCGGATTACGAGGCCGATCCGGGGAAGTACGGTAACGACCGGATCGGACCGGACTTGCTGGCGTGGTACTACAAGAACTACTTCTTCGAGCGTGCCGCGGAAATGGCTTATCCATTGCCGCCACCAGAAACTGGCCGCGACGACACGCTGTTGAATTTACTTTCTGGCAACGAACTGGCCACCAACGACTATTTGGCGCGCAACCCGGACGCGCCGCCGCGGCTGTTGTACCAGTCCTTCATGACCGGAGCCAAAGCCTTCAAGGCCATCGACGCGCCGACGCGCGGAGTGATCGTGCCCTACGGCAAGGCGGGCCGCCAGCTCGTTGCCGATCTGTGCGCGGCCTTCGAGGTGGAGAAGCAGATCAAACTCCTGAAACAGGCGCAGCAATACACCGTGAATGTATTTCCGAATATGCTGTCGGCACTCATGGAGGCGCAAGCGGTTCATCCCGTTCAGGATGGCACCGACATTCTGCATCTCGACCCACGGTACTACAGCCCGGAATTCGGGCTTGTCGCCGAGCCCGTTCAATTGATGGAGGCACTGATACCGTGACCGACCCCAGCCGCAACAGGATCGAATTCAAGGTGCGTGGTCGTCACGCCCTGTTCACCGACCCGCTAACCCGCGTCGGTGGAGAGAAATGCTCCTACCATGTCCCGACCTACGAGGCGCTCAAAGGCGTCGCCAAGTCGATCTACTGGAAGCCGACCTTCGTCTGGATCATCGACGCCGTGCGCGTCATCAAGTCGATCCGCACCCAGACCAAGGGCACCAAGCCGCTGGTGTTCAGCGGTGGCAACGATCTGGCGATCTACACATTCCTCTCCGATGTCGAATATCAGGTGCAGGCCCACTTTGAGTGGAACCGTCACCGCCCCGAACTCGACGATGACCGTAACCCAGCCAAGCACAACGACATCGCCCAGCGCATGCTGGTACGTGGCGGACGGCAAGACATCTTTCTCGGTACGCGGGATTGCCAAGGCTATGTGGAACCCTGCGCATTCGGTTCGGGGTCCGGCCACTACGACGGCGCGGGTGAACTCGCTTTTGGTTTGATGTTCCACGGCTTCGACTATCCCGACGAAACCGGCGAGGACAAACTACACGCCCGTTTCTGGAAGCCCACCATGAAGGATGGCGTTATCCGCTTCGCGCGACCTGAGGAGTGCACCATCCGCAAGTTCGTGCGCGAGATGACGAGGAAAGCCTTTGTCAGAAATGAATCGCTACGCGCGGTGGAAAACGAAGCAGCGGTAATGGAGGCGAGTGATGGCCTGGATTGAGAAGCTGCACGCGACCTATGAGGCATGCAAGGGGCGAGAGCCGCCCGGCGCGGCCCTGTTGATGCCAATCAGCCATACGCAACAGCAGGCGCACATCGAGATTGCAATCGATGGACAAGGCGATTTCAAGAGCGCCAAGATTGTTCAGAAGGAAGAGACGGTAATCCCTGCGACCGAGGAATCCGCTGGCCGAGTGGGGACCAAGCCACCGCCGCATCCTCTTTGCGACAAGGTTCAATACTGTGCATCCGATTACCATCAGCATGGAGGAACCAAGCCGCCATTTTTCAAGGAGTACGAAGCGCTGCTTTTCAGTTGGTGCAATTCCAACTTCAGGCATCCCAAGGCCGAAGCTGTCCTCGCCTATGTGCGCAAAGGCAAGGTGGTTGCTGATCTGGTAAAGGAAAAGCTGCTCCACGTTGGGGCGGACGGCAAGCTTCTGACCGAATGGCCGGGTGAAGATGCGCCAGATATCTTTCGCCTGCTTACCGCCAAAGAAGGCAAGCGGGACCAAGGAGACGCTTTCATCCGCTGGCAGGTGTGGCTGCCCAACGATCCAAATACTGCGGTTTGGACGGATGCTGCGCTGCAAGAAGCGTGGATCGGATTCGACGCAGCGAGCAAGGAAACGAAAGGCTTGTGCATGGTTACCGGCGAGAGCGGCGCCGCTCTCGCGTTGAGTCACCCCAAGCGTATTCGCCATGCGGGCGACGGCGCGAAGCTTGTTAGCGCAAACGACGACCAAGGCTATACCTTTCGGGGTCGATTCACCGACAAGGACGGTCAGCAAGCCTGTGGCGTTGGCTACGCCATTACGCAGAAAGCGCATAGCGCGCTGCGCTGGCTGATCTCACGTCAGGCCTACAGGAGCGGCGATCAAGTCATTGTTAGCTGGGCGGTCGCCGGCAAGCCGATTCCCGACCCGTTCAAAGACACTTTGGCGTTGATTCTTGGGAGCAACAAGGATGCGCAACCAGAGGACGATGCGAAAGCTGGGCTGGCCGGCGATGCTGGCCAAGCTTTTGCCCTGCGACTGAAACAAGCCATGCGCGGCTATCGTGCGAACCTCGATCCGACCGACGACATCGTGGTCATGGGGCTGGACTCGGCCACGCCGGGCCGCATGGCCATTACTTACTACCGCGAGTTGAAGGGCTCGGAGTTTCTCGACCGCATAGAGCGTTGGCATGAGCAGTACGCCTGGACGCAGGACTTCGGCAAGAATACGAAGTTTGTCGGCGCGCCCGCGCCGCGCGACATCGCTGAGGCTGCCTATGGCACACGCCTCGACGACAAGCTGCGCAAGGCTACTGTCGAGCGACTGCTGCCTTGCATCATCGACGGTCAGGCGGTTCCCTTTGATCTTGTGCTTTCGATCGCTCGCCGCGCCGCGAACCGAGTCGGACTCGATCATTGGGAATGGGAGAAATGTCTTGGGATCGCATGCGCCCTGTTCAGGGGTTACTCGAAATCACAGGAGAAGGAGTACCAAATGGCATTGGAAGAAGAAAGAACCACGCGCGACTACCTCTACGGCCGGTTGCTCGCACTTGCCGACAGCATTGAAGGGTACTCGCTGAAACAGGCAGGCGAGAACCGGGACACGACGGCTGCACGTTTGATGCAGCGCTTCGCCGATCGCCCCTTCTCGACGTGGCGAAACATCGAACTGGCCTTGACGCCCTACAAGTCGCGCCTGCGCGCCTCGGAAAAAGGCGCTGGGTTCCTCTGGAAGCGGGAAAAGCTGCTCGACGAAATCCAGTGCCGGTTCCAATCCGACGACTTCACCAGCGATCGCGCGCTGTCCGGCGAATTCCTGCTCGGCTACCACTGCCAGCGCGCCACTTTGCTGCGCGGTGCCGAGCCGGCAGCGGACGACGACCAACCCATCACCGAATGAACCCTGGGAGACTCTCACCATGACTACCCTGCAAAACAAGATTGATTTCGCCATTGTCTTCAGCGTCAAGCATGCCAACCCCAATGGCGATCCGCTCAACGGCAACCGCCCGCGTACCGATTACGGCGGTTTCGGCGAGATGACCGATGTCTGCATCAAGCGAAAGATTCGGGATCGGCTTCTGGAAGGCGGGCACGCCATCTTCGTGCAGTCCGACGATCGCAAGAAGGATGGGGAAACCAGCCTAAAGAATCGCGCCGAATCGGAGGCGAACGGTTTGGGTAAAGCTGCTTTCGGCGCAAAAGCCAACAAAGATGAAACGGCCCGAAAGGCCTGTGACACATGGTTTGATGTTCGCGCCTTCGGGCAGGTGTTTGCCTTCGGCAAGACCACCGACGCCAGTGGTGTCTCGATTCCAATTCGTGGCCCCGTGACCATTCAATCCGCGTTCAGCGTCGAACCTGTCAGCGTCACCAGCACACAGATCACCAAGAGTGTCAGCGGCGAGGGCGACGGCAGCAAGCGCGGTTCCGACACCATGGGAATGAAGCACCGCGTCGACCAGGGTATCTACGTCTGCTTTGGCAGCATGAACCCGCAACTCGCCGAGCGCACGGGGTTTTCCGATGCCGATGCCGAAACCCTTAAAACCATCCTGCCGCGTCTGTTCGAGAACGACGCATCCTCGGCTCGTCCGGAAGGCAGCATGGCCGTAAAGAAGGTCATCTGGTGGCATCACGGGAGCAAGGCGGGCAAGTGCTCGTCGGCGAAGGTACACGGCAGTTTGACGGTTGATGCTGAAGGAAACATCAATTTGGCAGAAACCTGCGTGAAACCAGAGGAAATTGACGGGTTTTAGCAATGAAATGGATACACGGTTCGTCGGCTGATCCTGCGAGCGCGCTTTTGTTGATGTAGTTCATGGGATACAATAGTCCGTGAAGCAGATTCTCACTACCGAGCTCTTCGACGGCTGGTTCGCAGGCCTGCGGGATATTCGGGCCAAAGTGCGGATTCAGGCGCGCATCGACCGCGCGGCGCTCGGTAATTTCGGCGACTGCGAACCGGTGGGCGAGGGCGTGTCGGAGATGCGCATCCATTACGGACCCGGCTATCGCGTCTATTTCGCGCAGCGCGGCTTGGAGGTGGTGATTCTGCTGGCAGGCGGGGACAAGGCGTCCCAGGCCAAGGATATCCGGCGGGCGCTGCAAATTGCCCAGGACTTGTAGGAGCGGATCATGGCAAAGACGAAGCTGCGGCCGTGGGATTCGGCGGAACATCTCAAGACTGAAGAAGACATGGTGCTCTACCTCGAAGCCTGCCTCGAAGAAGGTGATGCGGCGCTGATCGCCCATGCCCTCGGCGTCATTGCCAAGGCGCGCGGGATGACGCAGCTGGCGCGCGATACCGGCATGTCACGCGAAAGCCTTTACAAGGCACTGTCGGGCGAAGGCAATCCCGAGTTCGCGACCGTGATGAAAGTGGTTCGCGCGCTCGGTTTTCAATTGCACGCGTCGCCGATGGCGTGAGCGAACCCGGCGACCCCATCCCGATTTCCGCGCTTCAGCACTGGTGCTACTGCCCGCGCCAGTGCGCCTTGATCCACGTCGAGCAGGTCTTCGCCGAGAATCTCTATACCTTGCGCGGCCAGGCCGTGCATAAGCAGGTGGACCAGCCCGGCGTCGAAACCCGTGCCGGTCTCCGGGTCGAGCGCGCGCTGCCGGTCTGGAGCGATCGCCTTGGCCTGATCGGCAAGGCAGATGTCGTCGAGTTCGAGACGGATGGCACGCCCTATCCGGTGGAATACAAGCATGGCGCCCGCGACAAAGCCGCGTGGATAGCCGCCTGCGACGACCTGCAGCTTGCCGCGCAAGCCCTCTGCCTGGAAGAGATGACGGGTAAGCACGTGCCCGCAGGGGCGCTGTTTTATGCCAAATCGAAACGCCGGCGCGAGGTGCGCATCGATGCCGAGCAACGGCGCCGCGTCGCCGAGGCTGCCGCTGCGGTGCGCCTCCTGCTCGATACCGCCGTTCTGCCAGCGCCGACTTTCGACCGTCGCTGCGAGAAATGTTCGCTGCGCGACATCTGCCAGCCGACAGCCCATCCGGTCGTCAGCGGCCTGTTCGACAGCGGGGACTGAAACGTGCAACTGCTCAACACCCTCTACGTCACGACGCCGGATGCCTACCTGCATCTCGACAACGATACCCTGCGCGTCGAAATCGAACGCGAGACCCGGCTGCGCGTACCCCTGCACCATATTTCGGCGGTGGTTTGCTTTGGCCACGTGATGGTTTCGCCCATTCTCATGCACCGTCTGGCCGACGAAGGCAAGAGCCTGGTGCTGCTCGACGGCAACGGTCGCTTCAAGGCGCGCCTCGAAGGGCCGGTTTCCGGCAATGTCCTGTTGCGCCAGGCCCAGCATCGCCGTTCCACCAGCGCCGACTCTTGCCTTGCCGTGGCCAAGTCCTGCATCGCCGGCAAGCTGAAAAATTGCCGCCAGGTGCTGCTGCGCGGCGCGCGCGAAACCGGACGGGACGATGACAGCGCTGTGCTTGTCACCGTCGCCGACGAATTCGCCCGTGCCCTGGCGCGCCTCGAACATGCGCCGGATCTCGATGCCGTGCGCGGCATCGAGGGCGACGCCGCCAAGCGCTACTTCGGCGCGCTGAGTCTGGTCGTGCGTCCCGATGCGCGCGACGCCTTCACCATGAGCGGCCGCACCCGAAGGCCGCCGCTGGACCGCATGAACGCGCTGATCTCGTTTCTATATGCCATGTTGATGAACGATGTGCGTTCGGCGGTGGAGAGCGTCGGTCTCGATCCACAGATTGGCTTTTTGCATGCGGTGCGTCCCGGACGCGCTGCGCTGGCGCTGGACCTGATGGAGGAGTTCCGGCCCTTGCTGGCGGATAGGTTGGCGCTGACCTTGGTCAATCGGCGCCAGATCGGCGCCGGCGATTTTGTCGAGCGTCCCGGCGGTGCTGTTGTGCTAAAAGACGAGGCGCGCAAGGCGGTGGTCACCGCATATCAGGAACGCAAGCAGGAGACCGTGATGCATCCCCTCATGGAAAGCGTGATGAGCTTCGGCCTGATTCCATTCGTCCAGGCGCGGCTGCTCGCACGCGTCGTGCGCGGCGATGCGGAACTCTATCTGCCATTCACGCCCAAATAGTCATGCTCGTCATCGTCAGCTACGACGTATCCACGGAAACCAAGGCCGGCCGCCGCCGCTTGCGCCGTGTCGCGCGGATATGCGAAGGCGTCGGCCAAAGGGTGCAGAAGTCGGTCTTCGAGTGCAAGGTCGACGCCATGCAGTTCGAGGATTTGGAACGTCGGCTGCTGGCCGAGATTGATGCGGCGGAAGACTGCCTGCGCTTCTATCGACTGAACGAACCCGTTGAACTGCATGTGCGCGAGTACGGAAAATTCAGAGCCGTGGATTTCGAAGGTCCCTTGGTGTTATGACGCGCGGATCGCGAGTAACCAAAAATAGAGCGTCGGTTCGCGGCAGCGATAAGTCAATGATTTTGCTTTTTGAATTCTCTCAGAGGAAAATTCACAACGCCCCGCAAACGCGAGGCGTAACGCGGTTCGCGCAAACTGTGGAATCTGCTGTGACGATTCAGGGTGTTGCGTGGGACCGGGACGCCCGGCCCGCGAGGGCCGGGCGAGGATTGAAACCGCGACTACGCCATGGAACTGGCCGAAGACATCGGCGACGCCCGGCCCGCGAGGGCCGGGCGAGGATTGAAACCACCAAGGTGCAGCGCGCGGTGTCCGGCCGCGAGGCGACGCCCGGCCCGCGAGGGCCGGGCGAGGATTGAAACGACTCCATCCCTCGCTTCCAGCGCATGCAACAGGGACGCCCGGCCCGCGAGGGCCGGGCGAGGATTGAAACCACGGCAGCGAGCCTCCGGCAGGCTGGCGCGAGGCGACGCCCGGCCCGCGAGGGCCGGGCGAGGATTGAAACAGCGTTGCCGATCCGCGCCACATGGGACCGGCGAAGACGCCCGGCCCGCGAGGGCCGGGCGAGGATTGAAACTTCGGATCGATTGGACATGACGCCCTCCGTAAAACGACGCCCGGCCCGCGAGGGCCGGGCGAGGATTGAAACCGACGTCAGCTCGTACTTGCGCGCCAGTCTGTCGCGACGCCCGGCCCGCGAGGGCCGGGCGAGGATTGAAACATGTACTCGGCCGCGGCGACGACGGCGTTTTGCGCGACGCCCGGCTCGCGAGGGCCGGGCGAGGATTGAAACAACAAGGGGCGGCCGAAGGACCAGCGCATCGATGGACGCCCGGCCCGCGAGGGCCGGGCGAGGATTGAAACAGCATCGGAATCAGGGAATCGCCGGCGCGCCCGGACGCCCGGCCCGCGAGGGCCGGGCGAGGATTGAAACGGTGGATCTGTCGGGGCAGAACCCGGCGAACCTGTCGACGCCCGGCCCGCGAGGGCCGGGCGAGGATTGAAACATCAAAGGGTCCATCGACGCCGCCGATGCAATGAGACGCCCGGCCCGCGAGGGCCGGGCGAGGATTGAAACATAGTGAGATTGGGTGGCTCCCCGAACAACGCTTGACGCCCGGCCCGCGAGGGCCGGGCGAGGATTGAAACGCCACGACGGCGGGCTTCGTCGTCACCGGCGGCGACGCCCGGCCCGCGAGGGCCGGGCGAGGATTGAAACCGCACCCACCCACAAGGAGTACACCGAACATGAACGACGCCCGGCCCGCGAGGGCCGGGCGAGGATTGAAACCAGCCGAACGATCTGCTTCAGCACGGGCTCAACCCGACGCCCGGCCCGCGAGGGCCGGGCGAGGATTGAAACAACCTCTTCAACGAAGGGGCCAGCTACATGGGCATGACGCCCGGCCCGCGAGGGCCGGGCGAGGATTGAAACTGCATAATGGGGTGGCTGAAGGAAGCGCCGAACAGTGACGCCCGGCCCGCG
Source organism: Sulfuritalea sp. (assembly GCA_030247575.1). GTDB lineage: Bacteria > Pseudomonadota > Gammaproteobacteria > Burkholderiales > Rhodocyclaceae > Sulfuritalea. Next base: position 89,779 of record JAOTRV010000004.1, on the reverse strand, counting down.
AGGGCCGGGCGAGGATTGAAACTTGAAGCGGCCATTCTTGGCCCGGGGCGGCGTGCGACGCCCGGCCCACGAGGGCCGGGCGAGGATTGAAACTATCTTTCCCGGACGGCAAGCAATGGGGGCGAGGGCCGGGCGAGGATTGAAACACCGATATGAAGGAAACTCTGCTTGCGCTGCCGGGCGACGACAATCAATTCCAAAGTCGGCGTTGGCGCCACGGCAAACTGGAGTTGCCATCCTTCGATAGAGTGCTTGCGTTAGACCATGCCGGCGCCCGCCGCCACTAGCACGTAGCGCGCCGCCTTTCCCGCTGCCATCCAGAGAGTGCAGGCCGCTGCCGGCAGGCGCAACCAGCCGGCGGCGGCGCACAGCGCATCGCCGACGACCGGTGCCCAGCCGAGCAGCAGCAGCGGCGCGCCGTGCCGGCGCAGGGCGTCGAGCTGCTTCATCGCCGTGCCGTCAGCGTCTACTCTCCCGGGCAGCAGGCGCGCCATGCCGTAGGTGGTCATGCCGCCCAGCGTGTTTCCCAGCGTGGCCAGCAGCAAGGCGGCCGTCACCTGATCGGGATGCTGCCGGATCACGGCGAACAGCACGGCTTCCGAGCCGCCGGGCAACAGCGTCGCGGAGAGGAAACTGGCGAGAAAGAGGCCGGCCAATCCGGCTTGCGCGGTGAAAGAGAAGTCCATGCGCCATGTTACCCTTGCCGGTCAACGAACTTTCCGCCCCGCTGCCATGGATTATCTCGAAAGAATTCTCAACGCCCGCGTCTATGATGTTGCCATTGAAACGCCGCTGGAGCCTGCCTCGATCCTGTCGGCGCGGACCGGCAACAACATCCTGCTCAAGCGCGAGGACATGCAGCCGGTATTCAGTTTCAAGTTGCGCGGCGCCTACAACAAGATCGTTCATCTGACGCCGGCGCAACGCAAGCGCGGCGTGATCTGCGCCTCGGCCGGCAACCATGCCCAGGGCGTCGCGCTCTCGGCGCACAAGCTCGGCATCCGCGCCGTGATCGTGATGCCGACCACCACGCCGCAGATCAAGATCGACGCCGTGAAGAAGCTCGGCGGCGAGGTAGTGCTGGCCGGCGAATCCTACGACGCGGCTTACGCGCACGCACTGGAACTGGAGAAGAAGCAGAAGCTCAATTTCGTGCACCCTTTCGACGATCCGGACGTGATCGCCGGGCAAGGCACCATCGGCATGGAGATCCTGCGCCAGCATCCGGACGCGATCGAGGCGGTGTTCTGCTGCGTCGGCGGCGGCGGGCTGGTTTCCGGGGTGGCGGCCTACATCAAGCGCCTGCGGCCCGAGATCAAGATCATCGGCGTCGAGGCGGCCGATGCCGATGCCATGGACCGCTCGCTGAAGGCGGGGCGTCGCGTGCGCCTCGATTCCGTCGGCCTGTTCGCCGACGGTGCGGCGGTCAAGTATGTGGGCGCGGAGACCTTCCGCCTCTGCCGCCAATATGTCGATGAAATGGTGCTGGTCGATACCGATGCGATCTGCGCGGCGATCAAGGATGTGTTCGAGGACACGCGCTCGATCCTCGAGCCGGCCGGCGCGCTGGCCGTCGCCGGCGCCAAGGCCTGGGCCAAGAAGCATGGCGTGCACGGCAAGACGCTGGTGGCGGTGGCCTCCGGCGCCAACATGAATTTCGATCGCCTGCGCTTCGTCGCCGAACGCGCCGAAGTCGGCGAGCAGCGCGAAGCCGTGCTCGCCGTGACATTGCCGGAGAAGCCGGGCAGCTACAAGAAATTCGTCGCGCTGATCGGCTCGCGCAGCATCACCGAGTTCAATTACCGCTATCACGATGCCGGCGAGGCCCACGTGTTCGTCGGCATGCAGGTGGCCAACCGCGGCGAAGCGACCAAGTTGGTGAAGCAGCTCGAAAAGAACGGCTACCCGGCGCTGGACCTGACCGATGACGAAATGGCCAAGCTGCACATCCGCCATCTGGTCGGCGGCCACGCACCGCAGGTGAAAAACGAATTGATTTACCGCTTCGAATTTCCCGAGCGCCCGGGCGCCCTGATGCACTTCCTCAACAAGATGAGCGCGGGCTGGAACATCAGCCTGTTCCATTATCGCAACCACGGCGCGGACACCGGCCGCGTGCTGGTCGGCATGGAAGTGCCGCCGAAGGAGATGAAGGACTTCCACGTCTTTCTCAAGAGCCTCGGCTATCGCTTCTGGGACGAATCGAAGAACCCGGCCTACCGATTGTTTCTGGGGTAGCCGTGGGCCTCGCGCGACGTCTCGGACACAATTTCGGGATCATCGCGCTGGCCGCCGCGCTGCTGGCGACGACCGTTGCCGAGGGCCTCTATCGCAGCGGCGTCGCGACGCGCATCGAGTATCTCTACACGGATCTGTGGCACCGCCTGGTCGGGCCGCGCGAAGCGCCGCGCCACACGGCGCTGGTCATGCTCGACGATCCGACCCTGAATGAGCGGCCGGACGAACCGCTGGCCTTCTGGACGCCGCATTTCGCCAAAGCGGTGGGCGTCCTGCGCGAAGCCGGCGTCAAGCTCGTCGCCATCGATTTCATTTTCAGCGGCAGCCCCGAACGCTGGATCGGCAAGCTGGGCCTGATCGGGCGCGAGGCCTCGCGCAATTACGACCAGCCTTTCCGCGAGCAGATCAACCGGGGCGGCGTGCTGCTCGCCGGCTTCAGAGTCGACGCCGGCGACACGGTGGACGACTTCATCCTGCCCAGTCCGGACTACCTGCTGGCCCTGCCCGATCTCGATTTGCCGGGTCATGTCGGTCTCGCCAACCTGCCTTCCGATGCGGACGGCGCGGTGCGCCGCTTCGCCCTGGTCGAGGCGCCCGGCGAGTTCGCCCGCAAGGAGGGCATGCCGCGGCTGGGCTTCGGCGTGCTGGCGGCGATGAAAGCCAGCGAGCAGGACAGTCGCCTCGACGCCTGGCGTTTCGGCGGGCGCGAAATCGCCGCGGGGCGTGCCGTGCCCATCGCCTTTGCCGGACCGCCGGGAAGTTTCCATGCGCTGTCCTTCCGCAAACTGCTGGCGCCGGACGCGCTGAACGATCCGGCCGTGCGCGCCCTGGCCGGCAAGGTGGTGGTGATCGGTGCCGGCTACGCCAGCATGAACGACCTGCACCCGACGCCTTATTCGACCAGCATCGGCGGGGCCAACACGCTGATGGCCGGTCCGGAGATCCAGGCCAATGTCGTCGAAACACTGCTGGCGGGGAATTTTCTCGACGAGACGCCGGCCTTGCCGCGGCTGATCGCCTTCGCCGCAGTGCTCGGCGCGCTGGCCTGGTACGGCATGCGCCTGTCGGCATGGCGCTCGGTGGTTCTGGTGGCTCTCGCGATGCTGCTCGCGGCGCTGGCGGCCTATCTGCTGTTCCGGCACAACCTGCTGTTTCCGGTCGCTCACCTGCAGGCGGGCATGCTGGCGGTGCTGATCTGCCTGTCGCTGTTGCGGCTGACGCGCGAGCAGCGCGAGCGCGAACGCATCGGCCAGATGTTCGGCCGCTATGTCTCGCCGCAAGTGGTCAGTGAACTGCTGGCATCGCCCGAGCTGCCCGAACTGGGCGGCCAGACGCGGCAGATCAGTGTGCTGTTTTCCGACATCCGCAACTTCACCACCTTCTCGGAAAAGCTCAGCGCACGCGAAGTGGTGGAACTGCTCAACACCTATTTCGAGCGCGCCTGCGCCGTGCTGCTGGCGGAGGGGGCGACCATCGACAAGTTCGTCGGCGACGCCATCATGGCCGAGTTCGGCGCGCCGCTGGAACAACCCGACCATGCGCGCCGCGCCGTGAATGCGGCCCTGGCGTTGCGCGCGGTCGCGGTGGAATTCCGCGCCTGGGTCGAGCAGCGCTTCGCCGGTCGCGGCCTGCCGCAATTCGACGTCGGCATCGGCGTGCATAGCGGCGAGGCAGTCGTCGGCAACATCGGTTCTTCGGTGCGCATGGAATACACCGCGATCGGCGACACGGTGAATGTCGCATCCCGTCTCGAAGGCGAAACCAAGGCCATCGGCGCGCATATCCTGGCCAGTCGTGATACCGTTTCCATGTTCGGCGACGGCCTGAAGACGGGCACCCTGCATCACCTGATCGTCAAGGGCCGCGCCACGCCGGTCGAGGCGTTCGAGATCATCGTTGCTGCGTGAGGTCGCCATGTCATTGAGATATTTATGCATCGGTCTGGTGCTTCTGGCGTGCAGCCAGGCCTGGGCGGCCGAAGTGGCCCTGGTCATGTCGGTGCAGGGCAGGGTGATGCGAAATGCCGAACCCGCGCCGGTGCCGGTCGAAGCCTTCGTCAAGCTGAATCAGGGCGACCGTCTGGATCTGGACGGGGGCAGCCGCTTGCAGGTGGTGTATTTCGAGAGCGGCCGCCAGGAAACCTGGTCCGGTCCCGGCCGGCTGGAAATGGCGCAGCGCGAAGGCAAGGCCAGCGGCCTCTCGGCGCCGGGCGTGAAGTCGCTGCCGCTGGTGATGTCGCGGCAGCTCGCCCGCACGCCTGCCCTCGACAGCCAGGGTCGCGCGGGCGTGACGCGATTGCGCGCGGTGCCCGGCCGCGATGCCATGATCAAGCTCGAAGATACCTACCAGGAGCTGAGAAGCCGGGCCGGTCGCGACGACCTCGGACCGGAGATGTACCTGTTGTCGGGCTTGTTCGAGATGCGGGAACTGGACCGGGTGGAAAGGGTGCTGGGCGACCTGCAGCAGGATCAACCGAAGAATCCCGAGGCGGCGCTGTTGATCGCGCTGTACAAGAAGGCCGTGAGGAACGCACGCGAAAGTCAGAAAAAATAGCCGCAGCCGGATGTCTGAAGAACACGGCGACGCGCGCTTGCAACATGACCCTACCGTTTTTCCGGTATTTTGCTATTTGCGATGCGGGATTTTCTGCGACATCTGGTAATTTGTCACATATAACGATCGATTGAGGCGACGAGAACGTCGCCGACACGACGCACCGCTTTTCATGTCACGCAAGTGCGAGGCCGACCATGGTTGCGGCGATTGGGGCGTTGTTGGACCGGACAGTGCTGAATGAGTAGAATTTTGGGCAGAGTTTGTTTTTTGGGAGGCAGTGATGATCAAGCAAATCAGGTATGTTTTTGCGGCCGGTATTCTGGCGGCAAGCGGTGCGGCATCGGCAACGGACTGTCCGACGGCCATCAGTTCCTTCAATTCGTGTAGCGGCACGCCGGCGCAGATCGCCAGCTGCCAGGCCAGCATCAAGGGCTCGCACCCCGAGTGCTTCGGCGCGGCCGGTGGTGCTGCGGCGGCCACGAAGAATGTTCAGGCGACATCGCTCGAGCAGATTCTGGCGATCTCGGCCAACATCAGCCGCCCCGTGACGGCTACCGCGCCTCCCGGTGTCGTGGCCTCCGATTCGGGCGCACGCAAGGGTCTGGCGGCCGGCAATCCGGCGGGCAAGTGGAATGCCTGGGCCAGCGTGTCCGAGACGGATATCGACTACGATCGTGGAACCTATTTTCTGAATGCCGCTAACAGAACCAACAAGTTCGACAGCCGGATTCAGACCGTGGTCCTGGGTGCCGATTACCGTTGGGCCCCCGATCTGGTGTTCGGTTTCTCGATCGCGGCCGACAGCGGTTCGGGTTCGGCATCCTCCTACACCATCGCCGCACCGGATGCCGCCAAGTCGGTGAGCAGCAGCGGCACCAGCTACGCGCCGTATTTCGGCTGGCAGATCAACAAGGATTGGGCGCTGGACGGAACTATCGGCATGGGCACCGGCGACAGCACCACCGGGGGCACGGTGACCAGCGATTCCAAGCGCGTCTTTTATGGCCTCAACGCGACCTATTCGCGGTGGTATGGAAACTGGCAGGTGAATGGCAAGGGCAGCTATCTGGTCGGCCGGGAAGACAATGACAACGCCAGGAACAACGGGGTAGTCGTCGCCAATTCCAAGGTGAGCAACGAGATCGCCCAGGGCCGCGTCGGAGTTCAGGCCGCCTACTGGATGAACGGCTTCATGCCCTATGCCGGCCTGTCCTATTCGCGTGACTTCCGCACCAGCACGGCGAGCGCCGACGAGCTTTACGGCACCGAGATCGGCGAGAGCGCCTATACCTGGTCGCTGGGTGTGAATTTCATTTCCATCAAGAACGCCTTGACGGGCGGTATTGGTTTCGAGCAGGAGACCGGGCGTGACCGTTCCAAGAACAAGAAGCTGATGGCGAACATCAACGTTCGCTTCTGATGTTCGCGGGGGTTACCCCGATCCAGGCCGCGCTCGTGAGCGCGGCCTTTTTGTTTGCGGCGTTGCCCGGGTGCAGCACGTCCGGCTCCTTCGGTGACGCGCGCGCGATCGCTGCCTGGGCCGCGCAGCGGGACTTTGCCGAAACAGTCGTGCCGGCCGGCAAGTTTCGTCTTGCGGCGTTTGTACGCAAGCCGCCGGTAACGAGCGACATCCTGACCGTCTACATCGAAGGCGATGGCGCAGCCTGGGCGACGCCCTACCATCCGCCGCGCGACCCGACGCCGGCCAGACCGGTCTCGCTGGCCCTGGCGGCTGCCGATCCGGCGCCGGCCGTGGTCTATCTGGGGCGGCCCTGCCAATATCTGACGGCAGCGGCCCTGCAAGACTGTGATAGCGCGTACTGGACCGAGCGGCGTTTTGCGCCGGAGGTGATCGCAGCTTATGACGAAGCGATCACCCGGCAAAAGTCGACGCTGGCGGCACGGCGACTCAGGCTGATCGGTTATTCAGGCGGCGGCGTGCTGGCGACCCTGCTGGCGGCACGGCGCGACGACGTCGACGTGCTGGTGACGGTCGCGGCGCCTTTGTCACTGAGGGAATGGGCGGCCTGGCATGAGGCTTCGCCGCTCGCGGGCTCTCTCGATCCGGCCGAATTGAGTGAAAATGTGCGTCTGCCGCGCAGCGTGCATTTTGCCGGCGGACGCGACAAAACCGTGCCCCCCGCAATTGTCGAGGACCACATCCGCCGCAAGGGTGGCCGCATCGAAATCATTCCGGGTTTCGACCACGACTGCTGCTGGGCACGGGATTGGGCGATGCTGCTCGGGCGGGTGACTGTTCAGGAGAATGCAAAATGAGATCGAGTGCGGGTTTCGGGTTTGTCTTGGCCATCGCATCCCTTGCCTCGTCTGTCCATGCGCAGATGCTGCGTCCGCCGACCTTCGTCGTCGGCGTTCCGGGGATGGCCCAGTTTCAGGCCATCCAGATGCAGCGGCATCAGGCTCGCACCCTGCTCTATCGTGAGGCCCTGGAAGAGCTGCGCAAGAATCCCGCTGCGGCGGATGTCCCGGAATGCGCGGCAGGACAAAGCCCCAAGGGAGGCCAGTGTCTGGCCCGGCCCGAGCCTCTTGCCGCGGTGGCGCCTGCCCCGGTTCCGGTTGCCGCTCCCGCACCGGTCGCCGTTGCCGCTCCGGCTCCCGCTCCGGTCGCCGCTCCCGCACCGGCGCCGGTTGTGGCTCCGGCACCCATTGCTGCGCCGGTTGCTGCACCGACTCCTGCGCCGGTCGTCGTTCCGGCTCCGGCAGTCGTTGCCGCTCCGGCGGCTGTCGTCGCTCCACCTGCAGTTGTTGTCCCGGCGCCGCCTCCGGCTGCAGTGGCTGCGGCCCCTGCGCCCGAGGTGACCGCGCCGCCTTTGGTGCGTCGCCGTTTCGCCGTTCTGGTCGGCAACAATGCCTACGCGAATCCGATTCCTCCCTTGGAGACACCGATCGCCGACGTATCGCAAATCGCCAGCGTGTTGCAGAGCCGCTTCGGTTTCGAAGTCCGGATCGTGAAGGACGCCGGCAAGGCGAAGATCATCGAGGCCCTGAACAGCATAGCGCTCGAAGCCAGGCCGGACGACTCGGTTCTTCTGATGTACGCCGGCCACGGCTACCTGATGGAAGACATCAAGATGGGCTACTGGATTCCGGTCGATGCCTCGGTCAAGACGGCAAAAGGCTGGATCTCGAACAGCGATATTTCCAAGCTGCTCGCGGCGATTCCTGCGCGCCAGCTGATTCTGATTTCCGACAGCTGCTATTCCGGCAGCCTGACCAAGGAACAGAAGGTGAGGCAGGGCAAGGACCTCAAGCCGGAAGAAATCCTCAAGCAGCGGTCGGTGCTGGTGTTTTCCTCGGGGGCCGATGAACCGGTGTCGGACGAGGGCAAGGAGGGGCACTCGATCTTTGCCTGGAATCTGATCAAGACATTGCAAGCGACCGGCAGCCTGACTCCCGGCGCGCAAATCTGGAGCGTCGTCAGCACCGGCGTGACCAAGGAGTACCCGCAGCAGCCGCAGTACGGGGCAGTCGTTTCCGCCGGGCATGCCGAGGGTGGCGATTTCCTGTTCCAGCCGCCGAAGTAAGGCCTGTTTCGGGCGGCGAGGCCCGCTGACGCCGGGTGCGGTTTTCGCAACGCTTGTGGCATAAAAAAAGAAGGCGGGGTTGCCCCCGCCTTCTTGCCAATCGAAACAGCGATTGGTATTACTTGCCGCCGATCACGCCGGCTTCGTTGGCAGCGGTGTTGCCCTTGCCAACGGCAACGGCCGTTGCGTTCTTCTGGCTGGCCTTGATCTTGGTGTTGCCCTGAATCTGGGTACCGCCCTTGATGGCGCCGGCGGTGTTCTTGGCCGTGTTGCCCTGGCCGACGGCAACGGCAGTCACGTTCTTCTGGTCTGCCTTGATGTCGGTGTTGCCCTGAATCTGGACGCCCTGGGCATTGGTGGAACCCATGGAACCGGTCCGGCCAGCCTGGCCCTGCTGAGCGAAGGCTGCGGTGGACAGGACGGTGGTGAGAGCGATGATGGCAATGTGTGTACGCATGGTTTGATTCTCCTGTGTTAAGAAAGAGGGTGCTGCTTATTTACCGCCGATGACGCCTGCTTCGTTTGCTGCCTTGTTATCCTTGCCCACCGCGACAGCCGTAGCCCGCTTCTGCTCGGACTTGATCGTGGTAGTGCCCTGGATCTGGGTGCCGCCCTTGATGGCGCCGGCAGTGTTCTTTGCTTCGTTGCCCTGGCCGACAGCGACGGCAGCCGTGCTTTCCTGCTTGGCCTTGATGTCGGTGTTGCCCTGAATCTGCACGCCCTGCGGGTTGCTGGAACGCATGGTCTGCTGCGCGAAAACCGGGGCTGCGGCGAGGGCAGAAGCGATGAGCAGAATGATGGTGCGCATACTGTGTCTCCTGATTGAGTGTTGCGACGATGAAAGCGTGATCGGTACCAAACTTGCCTTTAGCCGGTGACGACCTTGAAAACGACGCGGCGATTCCTGGGGTCGGTGGGGGCGAGGCCGGCCGCGGGGCTGCTGGAGCCTTTGCCGAGGGGCACCAGGCGTTTGCGCTCGACGCCGGCCTTTTCCGTGATGTAGTTGACCACCGAATTGGCTCTGTCCCTTGACAGCACCATGTTCTTGTCGGCGTTTCCGCTGACGTCGGTGTGCCCTTCGACAATCACGCAACGATCGGGGGCCAGCGCGAGAATCTTCGCAATGCTGCCCAGCGTCGCTTCGGAAGCCGAGGAAATCCTGGCGCTGCCGACCTGGAACTGGATCGCGAAATCAACCGCGTTGGTCTTGACGTCGGCAGGGAGGTTGGCGCAATCCAGGGCGGCCGCCGGGGCCGGCGCACTCTCCGCCGCGGGGGCGGCCGCGTTGTCGAACACGATGGCGCGGGTGCGCACCTTCTTCTTTGCAGCTCCCGCTTCGTCGGGGGCGCCTATGGCACGCTCCAGCTCCTTGAGTTTCGCGGCATCGTCATCGGCGGCAACCGCCTGACCGCTGCCCATGGCCAGAAGCATCAAGCCGCAGATCAGCGCGGACGCCGCCGGACGGAAAATGGTTTTCATCGAAGCACTCCCCTATTTACAGATGTTGATGACGTTCTTGGTCGTGACCACGATTTCCTTCGGTGCCTTCTCGCCGGCTTTGGCGGTTCCGACGTTGACGTCGCTGCAGCCGCCGCCGCGCTTGCTGCCGATATTCACGACGTCCTTCTTGTAACGGTCATCCTTGATCGAGCCGTCGGTCCAGGCCTTGGCCTTGGCCTTGTTGATCTTGGTCTGCGACGAGGCATCCACCCCCTGTTCCGCGAAAGCGGCAGGAGCGGCCAGGCCCAGAACCAAAGCGGCGACGGCGCTCAAGACGCGCTTATTTGCATTCATCTTTGACAATCCCTCCAATGTTGGTACATGCCTTCTTGTTGCGCCCGCTGACCACCGTTGTGACGTTGGTCGCGCTGACGGAAATCTTGGTGTCGCCCTTCTTGTCGCCCTGGATCACCCCGACCCGGTTTTTCGCCACGTTGCCTTCTCCCGTTGCGACGGCGGTCGTGTTCTCGGTTCTGACGTTGATCTCGGTATTGCCCTTGACGCGGGTCTGGCTGGTTTGGGCCATGGCTCCGGCGGCAATCAGGATCAGTATCAGGCTTGCGGCGATGTGCGGTGCTTTCATGGTTTACTCTCCAATGTTCCAGCGCAGCGGCAACGTGGTCGGCGGCTTGCCCTTGCGAAATGCGTTCCTCATCGCTTCGAGTTCCTGTTCCGTCACGCCCAGCTTGCGTGCGCTGAACGATGCCGGGTCCGGCGTGAACATGAGATAGGCCTGGGTCTCATTGATCACCAGCATCTCGTATCCGGTTGCGTAGTTGTATTTGCCGAGAAAGCTCTTGAAGATTTCGCGCTGGGCGTCCGTCAGCGACTCCTGCCAGAAGCGTTGGCAATACTGCGTGTAATAGGGGTTCGTGTAGAACTCGCCATGCGCCATTTCGTGCAGCAGGATCGCATAGCGCGCCGTTGCGTTGATCAGCGGTTCGCCGGCGCTCTTGTCCTGGGTCTGGGGAATCGAAAGAATCACGTTGTTCGGTTGCACGGCCTGCCAGAAGCCGCGCCAGTCGCGCATCATGCCTTGCTCGACAAGGAAGTCCCGGATGGCGGTCTCTTCCTGATTCAGGGGAATTTTGTCGCGCTGCGCGAAGTTGAAGAACTGCACGAGTTCGTGAACCATCACGTCATGGCCGAAAGCGAAATCCGATTCGGAACGCTTTGCCGCGGCGATACGTGTCGTCATCTCCTGCTCGGTCAGGACTCGCGGATAGGGTTCGGTCGTTTGTTGTTCCGTAAATTGCGTAATGCGATTGAAACTGCGTCCCTGATAGGCAAGGCCGGGGAAATCGAATACGAAAATACTCGGGTTTCCCGAGTACTGCCACACCGTAAGTTTTCCGGTACGGCTGTTGACGATTTGCGAGAAGTCGCCGCCTACCGGCTGCAATCCGGCGCCATGAGCAAGGAACGCCGCGCTGGCCGCGAGAATCAACAGAAAGAAACGGATAAACGCCATGGTTCCTGATTTCCGGATCGACATCATCATCCCCAGCTATTTTTTGAAATACTCGAGTCGATACGCATTGGCACGCGCCGCATGGACGCGGGCATTCGCCTGTCGCGGGCTTGTGGCCGACAAGGTACCGACCCCACCCGGGTCGACCAGCAACAGACCCGTCGCGCTGTCCGAGCGCTTGTAAGCCGACCACGCCCACGCGCGTTGTGCAAGAAACGCGTTGTTGCCACGACCGTCCGGCACGACAATAATGCTCGACATTCCCGCCTGCGGTGCCTGAAAGCCGTAGGCGAACTGCGCACCATTGACCCAGACACCTTTGTTCGTCTGCAGAAGAATCTCCGCCGCTACCGGTGCCGGCGCGACAACCGCCATCAGCGCAATTGCGACCGAGGCAAGGTCAAGCAGCAAACTAGTTTTGCTCGACACTGATGTTTCCATTTTTCCCCCACTCTATCCGGTGGGACTTGCCGGTCTTCTTCGACGTGTACCGGGTTTTTCCGCGCGGAACCTTTTCCCCGTCTATAAACACGTCGTCGTTGATTACCGCCACGCCCTCCATCTGCACATTAGAGTCGATCGATCCCGAGGAGTTGCTGGCACTGCTGCCCGGACCTACGCTGACCGCTACGCTACCGTTTCCCTTTTTCAGCTTCATGCCGGCGCCTGGAACATCCACCGCCACATCCGCGGCAATCGAACCTGACGCCATTATCAACAGCACGAAACAACCGATCGCCGGAAACGACCGCAACTTCGCTCTGCCATCCATATTCAAATAACGCCTCATGGGTTCTCGCGTTGACAGACGGGGCGCATGATCGACGGATATTGTGAGCTTCTCGACATGGCTAGTCGGCACACCGGACTTTGAACGGCTTGTTGTCGCGCATGATGAAAAATATCGCACCGGGCTGCATATCGTCGCCAATGCGACCGGCGACGTTGGAAACCAGCTTTCCGCAGGCGACGATGGGTATGCCGTCGGAGCCGATACGCTCAATGACTACCGTGTTATCGGTAGAAACATAGCTGCGCGCCTTGGCGCGGCTGTCTTGAGCGCGCTCCGCGGTCGTCGGTCCGGGACTTCCGGAGTCCTGTGCGGACGGAAGCGGAATCTGGCCCGGCACTTGCCCTTGCTGATATTGACGCGCCCTGGCCCGATTTACCGACGCACCACTCTCGGGTTGCCGACGGGGACCGAGCATTCCTTCCTCTTCCTCTTCCGGAACGGGCACGACGATGCCGCCGCTACCGGATTCCGATTCCTGGTAGGCCCTTGCCTTGGCCCGAGCCTCGGCGGCGGCCTTCCCGGTCTTCTTCGCGCTGTCCGGTTGTGCCGGCACCAGAATCTCGGCAAGCAGAAACCCGCCTTGGGGATCGTTGCCGCGACCCTCGTCGGCGCCGACCATGCCAGCTGCCGAGAATATCCAGATTCCCGTCAACAGAGAGACACTGCATGTCCAATGGCGCTTCATGGCGTATCACCGGCTGACGGTAATATCGATTTGACTCACGACCGCAGCCGGGTTGATCTGGCGAAACTGGTTGACGATTTCGTCGATCGACTTGACCGGCAACGGCGTCAGGTCGCGCACACCGACCAGCGCCTTCGGCACCACCAGTTCGCGATCGGCGCCGATGCAGGCGACTCTCTCACGGCCGGCCTGATCGAAGCGGATCTTGAAACCGCCGCTTGGCAGGCGGACGCTGCTGTTTCCCCTCAGCGTCGGATTGGACTGAAACTGGTTGGGGAAGATGCGTGCCGTGTTGCGCGCGTTGTCTTCGTAGTAACAGTACGCCGTGCCGTCACTCGAAAGGGAGAGGTTCATGTTGAGGAAATCGCCGATGCGATAGGTCGGACGGGCTCCTTTTTCGCTGTCGAGATGGACGCGAAACGCGCTGGCTGCCGGAGCGGAAGCGCCGGGGGGAACATAAGCGGCAGCCGCGGGTGCCGGAGCAGCGGCCGGTGGAGGACTCACGGCGGAAGACACGCCCGGTACCGGTGCGGTCTTGACTGCCGGCAGCGCGGCCAGGCTGTTCTGCACGTCGTCGAGCAGGCTGGCATACAGGTCGAAATTGACCTGGCCGTTGGCCACCAGTCCCACGGCGGCTTGATACTCGCCCACGGCCTGCTTCAGAGCCGCGTTCATCACGCCATCCACCGGCCCCTTGTAGCGGTTCATGCTGCCGCCCAGCTTGCGCTGAATGAAGGTGATGCGTTCCTTGTCGTTCAGCATGTCGTAGCTTTCCTGCGCCTGGTCGCGAATCAGGGGATTGGTGATGTCGGTATCGAGGCAGCGCCAGTATGGCACCTGGGTGAACTTGCCCAAGGTCTCGATCAGGCTGAGTTCGAGCAGGGTTCGCGTCGTTGCCCCGAGCCCTTCCGAGCGGCTGAGATCCAGGTTGAAACTCAGGCCCAGCTTGCCCAGCTTGCCGCCGGCTTCGCCGGACTTGCCGCCTTTCACCATCACCATGGTGTTCGAGGTGCTGGTGATGGGCAGAATCTTGCGCGTCGCGGCTTCGCCGACGCTCATGTCCATGCTGATCAGATCGTAGGACTCGTCCTTCGAATAGCCCAAGTCGAGGAAGGGGAGCGAAATCCCCGCGCCCTTGCTGGTGCGCACCGAATTGTCGTCCATCTGGGTGATCGAGCCGCGGATGTAATAGTCCGGTATCTTGCGGCCGGCATCGCCGCGGGCTTCGAAGAGCCGGGCCAGATCGTCGCCGCCGCCGTGGAAGTCGATGAACTCGAAGGCGTTGCTCTGCAGCGTCATCTTGGCGATCGCCGTAATCACCATCTCCTTGGTCCCGGTGCGCACCTTCCCTGTCTCGTCCGGGACGCCTGCGGAGGTGATCACGATACCCTGCTTGCCATGGGCCAGAAACAACTGGTCCATGCAGCGCAAAGCCTGTGTGAAATTGGTAATGGTCTTCGTCGCCGGTGTCTTCGGTCCGGCGGCGGAGGTGGCGGCAGCTGCCGCCCCGGCTTTACCGAGGGACGATTTTCCGGACGCCCCGCCGCTCGACTGTCCAAATGTGGACGAGGTCCCGGATGTCGATGGAGCATCGGGGTCACCGGCGAAGGCCGCCGTCAAAAAAGCAAAGAGGGAAAAACCCAGCGCAAGACGCTTTGGCGAAAATACTGACATTACAACCCCTTTGGCAGTAGGACGCGAAACACGAATACCGTACCCCAGACCAAAATACTATTGATCTTTGGCACTCCCTGCATATAAGTCTAGCCCCTCTTCCCTTGTCGGGCTAGTTGAAATCCTTTACGGTTTTATGCCAAAAATCGCGGCGCGCGCAGCGGGCGCGAAAAGCTTTTTGCACGATTTGGGCAGCTTCCCCACCCGAGCTTGCCGGCTCTCGCGCCGCGTGACTTATGTCAGACTACGCCGCGGCGACCGGATCTCGCCGCTGCTTTCTTTTCAGGGCTTTCGCCCCGGATCAAATCACGCACATGCCCAGGCAAAGAGACTAATGAGTTTTGACTTCGACGCCGCCGTCGAGCGTGCCGATACGGATTCCGTGAAATGGGCCAGGTACGCCGGCAGGGCGGCGCCGGACGACGTGATTCCGCTCTGGGTCGCGGACATGGATTTCGCGGCGCCGCCGGCCGTGCTGGTGGCCTTGCGCCGGCGCATCGACCACGGCGTGTTTGGCTACAACCAGCCCACCGCGAGCCAGACCGAGGCGGTCGTCGGCTATCTCGGGCGCAAGTTCGAGTGGCGCATCGATCCCGAGTGGATCGTCTGGCTGCCGGGCCTGGTGTCCGGCCTCAACGTCGCCTGCCGTGCCTTCGGCGGGCCAGGCGATGCCGTATTCACCGCAACGCCGATTTATCCGCCCTTTCTTTCGGCGCCGAGGTTTTCCGGTCGCCGGGTGGCAAGCGCCCCCTTGGTGCGCGACTCTGCCGGCTGGCTGTGGGACTTTCCTACCGTGGATGCGGTACTCAGGACCAGTCAGGCGAAGCTCTTCCTGCTCTGCCATCCGCACAACCCGACCGGACGGGTATGGGATGAAGACGAAATGTGGCAGCTCGCGCTGCTGGCGGAAAAGCACGATCTGGTGGTCTGTTCGGACGAAATTCACAACGGCCTGATCCTGTCGCCGTCCCGCCGGCACCGACTCTTCGCCACGCTCGGTCCCGAAATGGCAGCGCGCAGCATCACGCTGATGGCGCCCTCCAAAACCTTCAACATACCCGGGCTGGGCTGCGCCTTCGCCATCATTCCCGACAGCCTCCTGCGGCGCGGCTTCCGCGACGCCATGCACGGCATCGTGCCGCACGTGAACGCTTTGGGCATGGTCGCCACCGAAGCCGCGCTGACGGCCTGCGACGACTGGCATGACGCCTTGCTCGCCTATTTGCGGGGCAACCTGTGTGCGGTCGAGCGTGCGGTCGCTGCCGTGCCCGGTCTCGACATGCGGCCGGTGGAAGCGACCTACCTGGCCTGGATCGATGCGCGCGAATTTGCGGCGGATCGCGGCATCGACAATCCGGTCCGCTGGTTCGAGCAGCACGGGCTGGGGCTTTCGGATGGCGCCGATTTCGGCGCGCCCGGCTTCGTGCGCCTCAATTTCGGCACGCGCCGCGCCTTGCTGGACCAGGCGCTGGAGCGGCTGCGTCAGTCGACTTCAAGCTAGCCTGAAACGCTGAGCGCCGGCTTCGGTGACCACCGCATCGAGCGGCAGGTCGTGCGCCTGCGGCCGGATGTCCGCCACCCGCGCCAGTTCGAAGCCGATCCCGATTGCCAGCGGGCGCGGAACCAGTGCCGCCAATGTGCGGTCGAAGTATCCGCCACCGTAACCGAGACGAAAGCCCTGCGCGTCGAAGGCCACAAGCGGCAGCAGCACGATGTCCGGCGCGATGGCGGGGCCGGCGGCCGGAATGGGGATGCCGTAGCGGTCGACGCTCATCGTCGTCGAAGGGGTCCAGGCGCGAAAGCTCATCGGCGCGTCAATGGCTTCGACGACCGGCATCGCGGCTCGCCAACCGTGATGCAGCAGAACGGAGGCGAGGGGGCGGGTGTCGAATTCGCCGCGCACAGGCGCACAGAAGGCCAGTGTTTGCGGCGGAAGCGGCATCATCAGCGCCGTGAGGTGGGCTTCAATGGCCGCTGAGAGCACAGCGTGCGTTGTTTGGTCGAGGGCAATGCGGGCGGCGAGCTTCTCGCGGCGCAATGAGGCGCGAAAAACCAGGGGATCGGCGGTTTGTTCGCCGGACGAAGACCGTGCAGTCATGTGCTAACGTGGCGCCGGAGCAAGTGAAGAAACGAACATTGGATGAACTATAAGCGCAAACCAGCCATGCCCCTATCGCGGATAGCCCTGTGTGCGGCTTTCACGGCGGCGGTCGGGCTGTTTTCGGCTCCGGCGTCATGCGCTCCGTCGACAGTTGTCGCCGAGCGCGGCGACGTGGCATTTCTTTCGGCGCGGGATGCATTTCGGAACGGCGAGCGCGTCCGGCTCGGACGCCAGCAGGAAGCGCTGCAGGGACATCCCTTGCAGCCATGGGTCGAGTACTGGTCCTTGCGGCTGCGCCTCGATGATGGCGACGACGGCGGGGTTGCCGACTATCTGAGCCGCCACAAGGGTGCCTACCTAGCCGAGAAATTGCGCGGCGATTGGCTGCGCGCGCTGGGCAAGAAGGGCGATTGGGACAGCTTTCAGCGCGAACTGCCGGCGCTTGCCTTACCCGATGCCGAAGTGAGTTGCTATGCCGCGCAGGCCGCGCGGACATTCGAGACCGTGCGTCCGCTATGGGTCGGCGGCCAGGATTTGCCCCAGGCCTGCGAGGTGCTGGTCGATCAGCTGGTAGCCGCCGACGGCATGACGGCGGAGGACGTCTGGCAGAGGGTGCGGCGGCTGTTCGAAGCGAAGCGGGTTGGCGCAGCGCGCAGCGCAGCGGCCTATCTGCCGGCCAGTGAAGGTTTCGAAGGGCGCGGCCTTGAATCCGTGGCTCTGAGTCCGGCGCGTCATCTCGACAAGCTTCCGGCCGGCTTTGCCGCGACGCGCGGCGGACGCGAAACGGCACTGTTCGCGGTGCAGCGGCTGGCGCGGAACGACCCGCAGGGCGCGGCAAAGCGCTGGATACCGATCGAAGCGCGCTTCACCGCGGAAGAGCGTGCCTATGCATGGGGCCAGCTCGCCTGGCAGGCGGCCTTGCGTCATCAGCCTGAGGCACTGGCGTGGTACGAAAATGCCGCCGGCACGGCCTTGTCCGAAGAGCAAATGGGCTGGCGGGTCCGCGCCGCCCTGCGGGTGCACGACTGGGGCGCCGTATGGCGGGGAATCGCCGCGATGCCGCCGGCCCAGTCCGCGCAGCCGGACTGGATCTATTGGCAGGCCAGGGCGCTCGCCGCCGCCGGCCGTGCCGACGAGGCCCGCGCGTACTACCTGAAACTCGTCGGTCAGCCGAGTTTCTACGGCAACCTTGCCGACGAGGAACTTGGCCGCGCCATCGAGGTGCCGCCACTTGCGCCGGCTCCCAGCGCCGAGGAACTGGCTATGGCTGCGGCCAACGAGGGCTTGCGGCGCGCGCTGGCGCTGTTTCGTGTCGATATGCGCGTCGAAGGCGTGCGCGAATGGGTGTGGTCCTTGCGCGGCATGGACGATCGGGCCTTGCTGGCGGCGGCGGAGTTCGCCCGCCGCAACGAGATCTGGGACCGCGCCATCAACACCGCCGACCGGACGCTGGCACAGCACAATTTCCGCCTGCGCTATATCGCGCCCTTCAGCGATCAGGTGCGGCCCAAGGCCGACGAGCTTGCGCTCGACAACGGTTGGGTCTATGGCCTGATGCGGCAGGAATCCCGCTTCGTCATGAACGCCAAATCCTCGGTCGGCGCCAAGGGTCTCATGCAGTTGATGCCGGCCACGGCGAAATGGGTGGCGAAGAAGATCAATCTGGCCCATTTTCACCCGACCCGGGTGACCGACATGGATGTCAATGTCACGCTCGGCACCCACTACATGAAAATGGTGCTGACTTCGCTCGACAACCATCCGGTGCTGGCCTCTGCCGCCTACAACGCCGGCCCCGGCCGCGCCCGCAAGTGGCGCGCCGACGGGCCGCTGGAAGGCGCGATCTACGCCGAGACCATCCCGTTTTCGGAAACCCGCGATTACGTGAAGAAGGTCATGAGCAACGCGGTGTACTACAACACCCTGTTCTCCGGCCGTCCGCAGTCCCTGAAAGGCGCGCTCGGCGTGATCGGCGCGCGCGGACAGGGCGAGGCAGGCGTCGAGCAACTGCCGTGAAGAACCTGCTGATCATCGGCGGCACCGGGTTTTTGGGCACGGCCATCGTGGGCGAGCTGGCTCGCCGCGTCGCCAGCGCCGACTTTTGCCTGACTCTGCCGACGCGACGTCGCGACCGGGCCCGGCACCTGCTGGTGCTGCCCACGGCGCAAGTGGTCGACGCGGACGTGCATGATCCGGCGACGCTGGCGCGGCTGATGGTCGGGCAGGATGCGGTAATCAGTTTGGTCGGCATCCTCAAGGGTGGCGAAGGCGAGCCGTATGGTCAGGGCTTTGCCCGCGCCCATGTCGAATTGCCGAAAAAGATCGCCGCTGCGGCGAAGGCGGCCGGTGTGAGCCGGGCGCTGCATGTCTCGGCGCTGAAGGCGGCGGCCGACGCGCCCTCCGGCTATCTGCGTTCCAAGGCCGCCGGCGAGGCGGTGCTGCGGGAGGCGGGTCTCGACCTCACGCTGTTTCGTCCCTCGGTGATTTTCGGCCCGGGCGATTCCTTCCTCACGCTGTTCGCGCGACTGGCGAAGATTGCGCCCTTCTTCCCGCTGGCGGGCGCCGCGGCGCGTTTCCAGCCGGTGTGGGTGGGCGACGTCGCCGCGGCGGTGGCCGACAGTCTGCTGCGTGCGGAAAGCATCGGCGCGGCCTACGATCTTTGCGGCCCGAAGCAATACAGCCTGCGCGAGCTGGTCAGCTACGCGGCCGAGGTCTCCGGCCATCCGCGCGCCGTGGTCGGCCTGCCGGAAGCCATCGCCTGGCTGCAGGCCTGGGCGATGGAATTCATTCCCAACGGTCCGATGACGCGCGACAACATCCGTTCGATGCGCGTCGCCAGCGTTTGCGACAGCGGCTGTGCGCTGCCTTTCGGCCGCATTGCGACGCCGCTGGAACTCGTCGCGCCCACGTATCTGCGTGCCTGATATCGCACAAATGAAAACCTACGCCGTGGGCGGTGCAGTGCGCGACGAGCTGCTCGGTCTGCCGGTCAAGGATCGCGACTGGGTGGTGGTCGGCGCCACGCCGCAAGACATGCTTGACCGCGGCTTCGTCGCGGTCGGGCGCGACTTCCCGGTGTTCCTGCATCCGCAGACCCACGAGGAATACGCGCTGGCCCGCACCGAGCGCAAGACGGCACCGGGTTACACGGGTTTTGCCTTTCACGCCGCGCCGGGCGTGACGCTGGAGCAGGACCTCGTGCGCCGCGACCTGACCATCAATGCGATGGCCAGGGACGAGGCGGGCGCCATCATCGATCCCCATGGCGGGCGGGCCGACCTCGCGGCGCGCCTGTTGCGGCATGTGTCGCCGGCCTTCGCCGAAGACCCGGTGCGCATCCTGCGCGTCGCCCGTCTCGCCGCACGCTTCGCCGATTTCTCGGTTGCCGTCGAAACCATGGAACTGATGCGCAGCATGGTCGTCGCCGGCGAAGTCGATGCGCTGGTGTCCGAGCGCGTCTGGCAGGAGCTGGCCCGCGGACTGATGGAAGCGAAGCCCTCGCGCATGTTCGAGGTGCTGCGCGAATGCGGTGCGCTGGCGCGCCTGCTGCCCGAACTCGACGCGCTGTGGGGCGTGCCGCAGCGCGCCGACTATCATCCCGAAGTCGATACCGGCGTGCATGTCATGATGGTCATCGACATGTCGGCGCGGCTCGAAGGCGCTTTGCCGACGCGCTTTGCCGCGCTGATGCACGATCTGGGCAAGGGCCTCACGCCGGCCGACATCCTGCCGCGCCACTACGGACATGAAGCGAAGAGCGTCGCGCTGCTCGAAGACATCTGCGAGCGGCTGCGCGTGCCGGCGGATTGTCGCGACGTCGGGCGTCTGGCCGCGCGCTTTCATGGCGACATCCACCGCGTCGCGGAGCTGCGGCCGGAAACCCGGTTGACCGTGCTCGAGCGTTGCGATGCGCTGCGCCGGCCGGATCGCTTCGATCAGATTCTGCTCGCCTGCGAGGCGGATTACCGCGGCCGCCTCGGCTGGGAAGAACGCGACTACGCGCAGGCGCGTTCCTGGCGCGCCGCGCTGGCGGCGGTGCGCGCCGTCGATGCCGGCGCCATTGCACGGGAAACTGCGGCTCGTGCCGCGGCGGCCAAAGACGAAGCCAGGCCCGACTCGCAGGCCATTGCGCGCAATATCAGTGCGGCGCGCGTGGCTGCCTTGCGGGAACTCAAAGCAGTCGACCGATAAGAGCGGCCACCAGCGACAGCAGCACCGCCGAGGCGAAGGGGAACAGGTAATCCTTGCCGCGCAGCCGCAGGCGCAGATCGCCCGGCAGCCGGCCCAGTCGCAGCAGGCGCGCCAGTCGGGGTTGCAGCAAGCCGACGACAAAAACAGCGGCCATCAGGACAATCAGCCATTTCAGCATGGGTGGCGCGCGGTAAAATTCACGAAGACGCATTCTAATCAGAGCCGCGCACGATGACGCCTTGGTGACAATTTTTGCGCGGTTGACGCCCCAGTGCCCCTACAAGCTTTCGCAATGAATATGCCCCGATTCGAGCATCACGAAGTCCTGGTCCGTACCCCCGCGGGCAAACCGCAGCCGACGCCGCTGCTGTTCATCCACGGCGCCTACACGGCCGCCTGGTGCTGGGAAGAGCATTTCCTGCCCTTCTTCGCCGAGGCCGGTTACGCGGCCTACGCCCTGAGTCTTTCCGGGCACGGCGCTTCGCCGGGGCGCAAGCATCTCGACAGCTTTTCGATCAACGACTACGTGAAGGACGTGGCGACCACGGTCGCCGCCCTGCCGGCGCCGCCGGTGCTGATCGGGCATTCGATGGGCGGCTTCGTGGTGCAGAAATATCTCGAAGAGCATCAGGCGCCCGGCGCGGTGCTGATGTGCGCCGTGCCGCCGCAAGGCCTGTTGTCGGCCGCGGTGGGCATGATGTTTTCCAAGCCGGGCATGATGACAGACCTCAACAGCCTGATGAGCGGGGGCAAGGCCTCGCTGGAAACCCTGCGCGAGGCGCTATTCGCGCAGCCGGTTTCGCTGGACGACCTCAAGCGCTACTACAAGGGTTCGCAATCCGAATCGCACCGCGCGATCTGGGACATGTCCCTGTTCGGCATGCCGCGCGCCGGACGCGTCAAGCGCACGCCGCTCTTGGTGCAGGGCGCGGAATTCGACCATCTGATTCCGGCTTCGCTGGTGGAAATGACGGCGCGCACCTACGGCGTCGAGGCCCATGTCTTTCCCGGCATGGGCCACGGCCTGATGCTGGAGCGCGACTGGAAGAAGCCGGCGCGGCAGATTCTCGACTGGGTGCAGGAGCTGGACCTATGAGCGCCGGCGCCGGGCCGTCCCAAGGCGGCGCAAGCCAATACCGGAGCCGGCGCAGCCGGCGAACCATTGCCTCCCCCGCTCTCGGAGCGGGGGAGGGGGGTGAGCATTCATGATCGTCACTTTCCAATCCCCCGCGTCCGGCGACGTCATCATGTTCGGCGACGTGGCGCAGCGCATGATGAAGCTCATGGGCAAGGAGGCGACCGACAAGGGCATCGTCACCGTCGAACAGTTGCCCGACGCGATCGCCCGGCTCAAGGCCGCGATCGAGGAAGACAAGCGGCAGCGCGCCAGCCTCGACGAGGAAGACCTGCCGCGCACCGAGCCGGACAGGAGCCGGGCCAACGCGCAGGGTTCGCGGCCCTTTGTCACGCTGACGCAGCGCGCCGTGCCGCTGCTGGAACTGCTGGAGTGGTCCCTGAAGAAGAAGAAACCGGTGGTCTGGGGCGTCTGAATCCGGGCAGCCGCGCGTTTGGGAGGCAAGGATGGCGTGGAATCCCGATCAATACCTGAAGTTTTCCGAGCCGCGGCTGCGGCCCGCGGTCGATCTGTTGGCCCGCATCGACGCGGCGGCGCCCAAAGTAGTTTACGACCTCGGCTGCGGCGCCGGTAACGTGACGCGCCTGCTGGCGGAGCGCTGGCCTGCGGCCTCGATCACCGGCGTCGATGATTCGGCCGAAATGTTGGCGCAGGCGGCGCGCGAGCTGCCCGCGGCGACCTGGGTCCGGCAAAGCGTGGCCGACTGGGCGCCGGCAGCGCCTGCCGACCTGATTTTTTCCAATGCCGCGCTGCACTGGCTGCCGCGGCATGAGGAGCTGTTCCCGCGGCTGCTGGGCCAGCTCGTTTCGGGCGGCGTGCTCGCCGTGCAGATGCCGCGCAATTTCGCGGCGCCCTCGCACGCGCTGATTGCCGAGACCGTGGGTCAGGGCACATGGCGCAGCAAACTCGAACACCTGCTGCGCCCCGCGCCGGTCGCCGCACCCAACGATTACTACGCGATGCTGAAGCCTTTGGCGACGAGCATCGATATCTGGGAAACGGAATACCTGCAGGTCCTTCACGGCGCCGATCCGGTCAAGGAATGGACCAAGGGCACCTGGCTCAAGCAGTTTCTCGATGAACTGGCGGAGCCCGAGCGAGCGGAGTTCGAGGCGGACTATGCGCGACGGCTACGCATCGCCTATCCGCCGCTGGCCGATGGCACCACCCTGTTCCCGTTCCGCCGGCTGTTCATGGTCGTGCGCCGGGCCTAGCCGCTGTCCCAGTCGGCAACAGCCCGCGGCGTTTGCTCAGAGCGGCTTGTTCAGACCGATGAAGGACACCGGGAAAACCACGTCCTCGGCCGCCTGGGCCGGCTGCGCGCTGTAATCGGGCATCTGATCGCCGATGCCGGCCGCTTGCGTCAGCTTTGCCAAGAGTACCTGCAGCTGATCGGTCAGCCAGTCTTCCTCGCAGCGGGTCGGCACGAACAGCAGTTCGCGCACGCGATCGGGAATCTCGTCGGCGGGAATGATGTCGTTGGCGGCAAAGGCGTTGGAAAAGAACGGCCCGGCGATGAAACGCAGGGTCCAGCCTTCATCCTCGTCGGGCAGCAGGATGAAAATGCGCGCGCCTTCGGCGGTCGCGTTTTCGTCGCCCTCGTCGTCGCCGAATACCGGCATCGCGGCAAAAGCCGCCCGTTTACGCTGCTTGACGAATACGACGGCATCGTTGAAGCCGAGGCGATTCAGATTTGCTTCCGACATTGGATTCTCCGGGGGATTACAACAGTGGGGCGAGCCATTTTTCGGCTTCTGAAACAGGATAGTTGGTGCGTTTCGCCCAATCTTCAAGCTGGTCGCGGCCGATTTTTGCGACGGCGAAGTAGTGCGCTTCGGGGTGGGCCAGATAGAAGCCTGCGACCGAGGCGGCCGGCGTCATGGCATAGCTTTCGGTGAGATGCATGCCGGCATTTTTCGGTGCATCGAGCAGGGCGAACAGCGCGCCCTTCGAGGTGTGGTCGGGGCAGGCCGGGTAGCCCGGCGCGGGACGGATCCCGCGATACTGCTCGGCGATCAAGGCGTCGCGGTCGAGCGCTTCGCCGCGGGCGTAGCCCCAGTAGTTGGTGCGCACTTCGCGATGAAGCCATTCGGCAGCGGCTTCGGCCAGCCGGTCGGCGAGCGACTTGAGCATGATCGCGCGGTAGTCGTCGTGCTGCGCTTCGAACTCGGCGAGCTTCCTTTCGATGCCGATGCCGGCCGTGACGGCGAAGGCGCCGGCGTAATCCGCCGCGCAGTTTCCCGTATCACCAGCGTCTACTCGCGGGGCGACGAAGTCGGCGAGACACTGCTGCGGCTTGCCGGCCGGGCGTTCCTGCTGCTGGCGCAGGCCGTGCCAGGTCATCAGCGGCGTGTGGCGCGTTTCGTCGGCATAGAACTCGATGTCGTCGCCCACGGCATTGGCCGGGAAGAGGCCGAACACCGCGTTGGCGCTGATCCACTTTTCGGCGATGAGCTGCTGCAGCATGGCCTTGCCGTCGGCAAGCACGTTGCGCGCGGCTTCGCCGACGACCGCGTCGTCGAGAATTTTCGGATACGAGCCGGCGAGGTCCCAGGTCTGGAAGAAGGGACCCCAGTCGATGTACTCGGCCAGCACGGCGAGATCGAGGTCGCGCAGTACGGTGACGCCGATTTGCTTCGGCTTGATTGGGGCCGCATTGCCGTCGAATGCCAGTTTGGCATCCGATTTTTCCCGACTCGCGCGCGCCGCTTCCAGCGAGACCAGCGCCACGCCCTTCTTGTTCGCATGCTGGCCGCGCACTTTTTCGTAATCGGCTGCGATCTCGTCGACATAGGCATCGCGCATGTCGAGCGACAGCAGTTTGGTGACGACGCCGACGGCGCGCGAGGCATCGGGCACATACACCACCGGCCCGGCGTAGTTCGGCGCGATCTTGATCGCGGTGTGCGCGCGAGAGGTCGTCGCGCCGCCGATCAAGAGCGGCTGGGTGAAGCCCTGGCGCTGCATTTCGCCGGCAATGTAACTCATCTCTTCCAGCGACGGCGTGATCAGCCCGGAGAGGCCGATGGCCTGCGCGCCATGCTCCTTCGCCGCGTGCAATATCTTGTCGGCCGAGACCATGACGCCGAGGTCGATGATGTCGTAGCCATTGCAGCCCAGCACCACGCCGACGATGTTCTTGCCGATGTCGTGCACGTCGCCCTTTACCGTGGCCACGACGATGCGGCCTTTCGAGGTCGAGCCGGTGCGCTTCTTTTCCTCCTCGATGTAGGGGATCAGATGCGCCACGGCCTGCTTCATCACGCGCGCCGACTTCACCACCTGCGGCAGGAACATCTTGCCGGCGCCGAACAGGTCGCCGACCACGTTCATGCCGTTCATCAGCGGCCCTTCGATCACCGACAGCGGCGGCTTGCCGGAGGCGAACAATGCCGCGCGGCATTCCTCGGTATCGGCCACGACGAACTCGGTGATGCCCTTGACCATCGCGTGTTCGAGGCGCTTGTCCACCGGCCATTCGCGCCAGGCCAGATCGACCACCTGCTCTTTCGCCTGCCCTTTGACCCGCGTCGCCAGTTCGATCAGCGCCTCGCCCGCGCCCGGCTTGCGGTTGAGCACGACGTCTTCGACCTTCTCGCGCAGCTCGGGCGCCAGATCGTCGTAGACGCCGAGCTGGCCGGCATTGACGATGCCCATGGTGAGGCCGGCCCTGACCGCGTGATAGAGGAATACCGTGTGGATCGCCTCGCGCATCGCGTCGTTGCCGCGGAAGGAGAAGCTCACGTTGGAGACGCCGCCGGAACTGCGCGCATGCGGCAGGTTCGCCTTGATCCAGGCCAGCGCGTTGATGAAATCCACCGCGTAGTTGTCGTGTTCGGGAATGCCGGTGGCGATGGCGAAAATGTTCGGATCGAAAATGATGTCCTCGGCCGGGAAGCCGTCCGCCAGCAGTACCTCGTAGGCGCGCTTGCAGATCTCGATCTTGCGCCGGTAGGTGTCGGCCTGGCCCAGTTCGTCGAAGGCCATGACGATCACCGCCGCGCCGTAGCGCCGCGCCAGGCGCGCCTGTTCGAGGAACTTCGCCTCGCCTTCCTTCATCGAGATGGAATTGACGATGCCCTTGCCCTGGATGCACTTGAGGCCGGCTTCGATGACGTCCCACTTCGAGCTGTCGAGCATCAGCGGCACCTTGCAGATGTCCGGCTCGGAGCCGACCAGATGCAGGAAGCGCACCATCGCCGCTTGCGAATCGAGCATGGCCTCGTCCATGTTGATGTCGACCACCTGCGCGCCGTTCTCCACCTGCTGGCGGGCGACGGCCAGCGCGTCGTCGAAGCGGCCTTCGAGGATCATGCGGGCGAAGGCCTTCGAGCCGGTGACGTTGGTGCGCTCGCCGACGTTCACGAACAGGCTGTCGTCGCCGATGTTGAAGGCTTCGAGGCCGGAGAGACGCAAGCGAAAGTCGGCGCTGGCGGGACGGCGGGGTTTCATGCCTTGCAGCGCTTCAGCGATGGCGCGGATGTGATCCGGCGAGGTGCCGCAGCAGCCGCCGGCGATGTTGATGATGCCGGCCTCGCCCCAGCCGGCGATTTCGTCCGCCAGCATCTGCGGCGTTTCGTCGTAGCCGCCGAAGGCGTTCGGCAGGCCGGCGTTGGGGTGGGCCGAGATGTAGCAGTCGCAGAGCTTCGACAGTTCCTCGACGTACTGGCGCAATTCCTTGGCGCCGAGCGCACAGTTGAGGCCGAAGGACAGCGGTCGTGCGTGGCGCAGCGAATTCCAGAAGGCCTCGGCGGTCTGGCCCGACAGCGTGCGCCCCGAGGCGTCGGTGATGGTGCCGGAAATCATCACCGGCCAGCGCCGGCCGGCTTCGTCGAAGAACTTCTCGATGGCGAACAGCGCGGCCTTGGCGTTGAGCGTGTCGAAGATGGTTTCCACCAGCAGGATGTCGGCGCCGCCCTCGGTCAAACCGCGCGCGGCTTCGACATAATCGGCCACCAGCGCATCGAAGGTGATGTTGCGCGCGCCGGGATCATTGACGTCGGGCGAGAGCGAGGCCGTACGCGAAGTCGGCCCCAGCACGCCGGCGACGAAGCGCGGCTTGTCGGTCGTCGAGAACGTGTCGGCGGTTTCGCGCGCCAGCCGCGCCGCGGCGACGTTCAGCTCGAAGGCCAGTTCCGCCAGCCCGTATTCGGCCTGCGAAACCCGCGTCGCGTTGAAGCTGTTGGTCTCGATGATGTCGGCGCCGGCTTCGAGGTATTCGGCGTGGATGGCGCCGATCACATCGGGCCGCGTAATGCACAGCAGGTCGTTGTTGCCTTTCAGGTCCTTGCCGTGGGTGGCGAAGCGCGAACCGCGGTAATCGGCCTCGACGAGGTTGTGACGCTGCACCATGGTGCCCATGGCGCCGTCGAGGATGAGGAGGCGTTGCGCAAGCAGTTCGCGCAATTCGGTGCTGCGGTCGGGCTGCGGCCGTGCAGCGGTGCCAGGGGAATTCAAGTGGCGGGCGGTCATGCGTCTCTCCAATCCATGACCGGGGCGGGGAGCCTTGCTGCGTGACGGCTCACCTTGTGCCCCGGCGGAATGCTTCTGGGGTGGGTGAGCGCGGTTGAGATCAGGTTCCGAGCCTAGGGTCGCGGCCCGTGAATCTGGGGCCGTCCACCTTGCAGCGCTCCTCGGAAGCGAACGCGCATTATACCGCCGTCCCACCGGCGCCAGCGCATTGCGTCCCCGGGGGAAGCATCGGCCCCGGCCGCCTTCAGCCCAGCGTTTCCTCGTGGCGTCCGGTGCCCGTCACGTAACCGTCCACGCCGAAATGGACCCGGAACCAGGCATTGTTGCCGGACCCCAGCGGCTCGATGCGCCATTCCCAGACCACCTCGGGCTTCAGCGGAAACTTCGCTTCGCCGCCCGGCTTGCCCAGCAGGCGGCGCACCTGCTCCGCGCTCCAGCCCTTTTCGATGCGGGCGAAGTTTTCGTCGGTCAGCGCCTGTTCGATTTTTTGCAGCACGCCGCCGCCATCCACGGTCAGCATCCAGCAGCGCGTGCCGGCCGGGACGCGCGAATACTCCCAGGTCGCGCCGCCGTCGCTGTTGGGCCATTCCGCAGCGGGCGCGCCGAGCCGCTCGCGGATTTCGCGGGCGGTGGCCTGTCCCGGTTTCAATGCGGCAAGGTGAATTTCGTCGAAGCCGTAGAAGCCGATCCGGGATGCCACGGCGGCAAGCGTGCGCAACAGCGGATTCATGCTTCGACTATACCGGAGCCGGCTTGGCGGGCAATGCCGCTGCGCTAGAATGCGGCAAACGAGACAAGGAGGCACCCCATGAAGCACCTGACCCCCAAAGAAGCCGCCAAGTTCCTGCACGACAATCCCAGCGCGTTGTTCGTCGATTGCCGCAGCGAAATGGAATTCTTTTTCGTCGGCCATCCGGCCGGCGTCAGCCACGTCTCGTGGAACGACGGTCCCGACTGGGAAGTCAATCCCCACTTCGTCGGCGAGGTGCGCAAGCTCGCCGGCCACTCGGGCGACCGGCCGGTGGTGCTGATCTGCCGCAGCGGCAACCGTTCGGTCGATGCCGGCCACGCGCTCGAAGCCGCCGGCTTCACGCGGGTGTACAACGTGCTGCACGGCTTCGAAGGCGAACTCGACGACACCCATCATCGCGGCACGATGAACGGCTGGCGTTTCGAAGGCCTGCCGTGGGAGCAGTGCTGAGCGCCTTGAGTGATCGCCTGCGGCGCGTGTTCAAGCCGCACCACGCGCTCGAAGCGGCCCTGATCCTCGCCGTCATACTCGGCGCCCAGTACTGGCAGACACGCGGCCTGCCCGACGGTACGGCGCCGCCGCTCGTCGGCGTGCTGACCGACGGCAGTGCCGCAAGAGTAGACGCCCGCGACACGGCGCACGGCAGGCCGACGCTGGTGGCTTTCTGGTCGACCTGGTGCCCGGTGTGCAAGGCGGAGGAAGACAACATCGTTTCGGTGGCGCAGGACTATCGCGTCGTCCCGGTGGCGATGCAGTCAGGCGACGCGGCGACGGTGCTGAAGCATCTCAAGGAGCGTGGCATCGATTTGCCGCAGCTGATCGATGCCGATGGCCGCCATGCGATCGAATGGGGCGTGCGCGGGGTGCCCACGCATTTCGTCGTCGATGCACAGGGCAATGTGCGTTTCCGCGTGGTCGGCTATGCCACGACCTGGGGCCTCAAGGCGCGGCTGTGGTGGGCGGAGAATATCAAGGCATGAGCGAACCTGCACCAATGTCCGCGTCAGCGGACCAAGCTCGGTCACCCCCTTTCCTTGACAGGGGGCTGGGGGGAATGCCCTCGCTGCCACCGACCGCGCTCGCGTGGTCGGTCTGGGGTCTCGGCGCCCTGCTCTACCTGATCGGCTTCTACCAGCGCGTGGCGCCGGCCGTGATTACCGACCGGCTGATGACCGAGTTCGCCATCGGCGGTGCGGCGCTGGGCAATCTCTCGGCCTTCTATTTCTATTCCTACGTCGCGATGCAGATTCCGACCGGAATGATCGCCGACCGCTGGGGTCCGCGCCGTTTGCTCACCGTCGGGGCGGGTGTGGCGGCGCTGGGCACCGCCGTGTTTGCGTTTGCGCCGGACATCTATTGGGCCGGCATCGGGCGGCTGCTGATCGGCGCCTCGGTGGCGGTGGCTTTCGTTTCCATGCTCAAGCTGGCCAGCCACTGGTTTTCGCCGCAGCAATACGCGCTGGCTTCGGGCATGGCGCTGCTGATGGGCGTCGTCGGCGGCGTGGTGGCCGGTGTGCCGCTGCGGATGCTGGTCGAGGCTTTCGGCTGGCGCCCGGTGATGGGCGTGTCGGCCGCACTGACCGCGATCCTGTGCATCGCCACCTGGTTGCGCGTGCGCGACGATCCGGCCGAGCGCGGCTACGCCAGCCACTTTCAGGGCGCGCATCACGCGCACCAATCGAGTTCCGTGCTGCGCGGCCTGATGGAAGTGCTGTCCTACCGCAACGTCTGGATTCTGACCGCGGTGCCGATCGGCTTCACCGGCGCGGTGCTGACCTTCGCCGGACTCTGGGGCGTGCCCTTTCTGCGGCAGGTGCATGGGCTGGACCCCAAGACCGCGGCCGCGATCACCTCGACGCTGCTGGTCGCCTGGGCGCTCGGCGGGCCGTTGCTGGGCAGCTGGTCGGAACGCATGGGCAGGCGCAAGCCGCTGTACCTGATCGCCGCCGGCGTGGGCCTGCTGGGCTGGGCGGCGATCATCTTTGCGCCGCTGCCGCTGTGGGCGCTGGTGGCGCTGCTGATCCCCACCGGCTTCGCCTCGGGCAACATCATCATCGGTTTCGCCTGGGCCAAGGAATCGGTGCCGCTGCGGCTGGTGGGCACGGCCTCGGGCGTGGTCAACATGGGGCCGCTGATGGGCGGCATGTTTCTCCAGCCCGCGGTGGGCTGGATGCTCGACCGCAACTGGAACGGCGCGATCGAGTCCGGCGCGCGGGTTTACGACGCGGCGGCCTATCAGGCCGGCTTCTCGCTGATCTTCGGCACCTTGATCGCCGCCGCGATCATTTTGACCTTTGCCCGCGAGAGCAATTGCAAACAGATGCACGACTGACATGACTCCCGACATCCTCTGCCAGCGTGACGATGGCATCGCCACGGTCACGCTGTTCAATCCGGACAAACTCAATGCGCTGAATGCGGCCATGTGGCGGCTGCTGCGCGCAACCATGGACGAGTTGAGCGCCGACGGCTCACTGCGCTGCATCATCGTGCGCGGCGAGGGCGCGGTCTTCGCCGCCGGCGGCGACCTCGAGGAATTCCGCACCGCGCGCGCCAACGTCGATCTCGCGCTGGCCTACCACGAGGCCGTGGGCGAGGCGCTGGCCGCGATCGAATCCTGTCCGCATCCGACGGTCGCGGCGATTCTCGGCCCCTGCGTCGGCGGCGGTCTGGAAATTGCCTGCGCCTGCGATCTGCGCATTGCCGGCGAAACGGCGCGCTTCGGCGCACCGATCATGAAGCTGGGTTTCTCGATGTACCCCGGCGAACTGGCGGGCCTGCTGAGGCTGGCCGGCCCGGCGGTGGCCAAGGAAATCCTGCTCGAAGGGCGGCTGCTGAGCGCGGCCGAGGCTTATGCCAAGGGCCTGCTGACGCGCGTCGTGGCCGACGACGAGGTGGAGCGCGAAGCGCAGGCGACCGCCGCGCGCATCGCTGCCGGTGCGCCGTTGGTCGCGCGCTGGCACAAGCAGTGGATTGCGCGGCTGATGGCGGATCGTCCGCTGAGCATCGAGGAAAAGCGCGCGTCATTCGCCTTTCTCGGCACCGAGGATTACGCGGAAGGGCTGGCGGCCTTTCTCGCCAAGCGGCCGCCGCGCTTCAAGGGCCGCTGAGCGGCCGCGCTAGCGCTTGCCGGCCGCCAGCGCCTCGTCCACCAGCGCTTTCAGCGGCTCGAAACCAAAACGCGGCAGCGGTTTGCCGTTCACGAAGTATTCCGGCGTCTTGGTGACCTTGAGGGTCTGCGCATCGAGCAGATCCTGTTCGATGACGCGGTCGATTTCGGGCGCCTTCATGTCGGCGCGCAGTTGCCGCAGATTCAGGCCGGCGCCCTCGAGGTGCTTCCAGATCAGGTCCACCTCGGCCTTGTGGTGCGGCGCCCAGTCGGCCTGTGCCTTCAGCAGGGCTTCCAGCGCCTGCCAGAACTTGCCCTGCTTGCGCGCCGCCTCCAGCGCCGCCACGACCTGGTCCGAGCCCTTGTGGAAAGGCGCGTAGCGCAGCACCAGACGAATGCGGTCGGGGTTCGCCGCCAGGATTTCCTTGACCAGGGGATAGAAGGCCGCGCAGGTTTCGCAGGCGGGGTCGATAAACTCGACGATGACGACCGGCGCGTCGGCCCGGCCCAGGGCCGGCGAGTGCATGCGCACCAGCGCCTCGCTGTTCGCCGCGGCAACCTGGCCGGCCTGGCCTTGCCGCTCCGCGTTGTAGAGCAGCGCGGCGGCGATGAAGCCCAGCAGCAGGAGAGCCACGGCAACGGCGAACAGGGTCTTCTGTTTCATTTGGAGCTCCGCAGATGCGTTGCGACCAGCAACGCGATGATGGTTGTGAATGCCACCGCCGACAGCAGCGGAATGGTGAGGAAGCCGAACCACTCGATGACGGTTTGCGAACAGGGCACGCCCCGGGTGCAGGGCTTGATGCTTTCGGGAATCACGCCGGCGACCAGCAGCAGGTGAAACACGGCGACCAGCGCGCCGGGCACGGCCAGCGCCAGCCCGTAGCGGACAACCTTGCGGTCGAGCGGAAACAGGCCGAGCGGCAGGATCAGCGTCAGCGGAAACATGAAAATGCGCTGGTACCAGCAGAGCACGCAGGGCGGCAATTGCATGACCTCGCCGAAGAACAGCGCGCCGAGCGTCGATGCCGCAGCGATCAGCCATGCGCCGAAAATCAACGTCCATGTCCGTGCTTCGCCGGGGCCCGGTGCGGCGGCCCGGTCGGCAGTCATCGCGGCGCGGCCTGCGTCAGAAGGGGTTTGCCGCGGGGTCCGCGGGAATCCTCTACGCGCAATCCGCCGCCG
Source organism: Sulfuritalea sp. (assembly GCA_030247575.1). GTDB lineage: Bacteria > Pseudomonadota > Gammaproteobacteria > Burkholderiales > Rhodocyclaceae > Sulfuritalea. Next base: position 57,373 of record JAOTRV010000004.1, on the reverse strand, counting down.
GACGGGGGCGCGAAAGTCGACGCCGGCAGCACGGCGGGAAAATCGATGCTGGCGAGCCGGGTGGTGCCGGTGTACTGGCCCATCGCGAAATGGCGCTCGACCATGGCCACGCGCCGGCTGGCGACGATCCGGTAGTCCTCGTAGCCGGTGGCGAATTCCATCGAGGCGTTGTTGATGGTCAGTATCCCGCGCGAGCGCAGGATCAGACGGGAATCGGCATCGATTTCGACGATCAGCTTGAGGCCTTCCTGCACCGTCCATTCGAGTACCCGGAGCGGTTTCCCGTCGCTGCCTTTTCCGCTGCCGAGATCGATCACCCGCTCCGCATGTTGCTGCAGCCGCCAGGGCAGCGCCATGCGCGCCGCCTGCAGCACCAGGGAGCCGCGCAGCGCGGGCGTGGCGGGCTCGCCCTGTTGCCAGGCTTCGGGGCCGCGCAGCAGGCGCGATTCGGCTGCGCCGGGGTAGTCGATCTCGATGCGGAAGCGATCGGGCGCCTGCCACCAGCGTTCCACCGTCCCGTTGCCGCGGCGCAGGGATTCGGTCACGCCGCGCTCGTGGATGGCGCCCGGCGCCGCGCCGCCGCCGTGGGCGGCGAGCACTTCCGCCAGCAGCCGGCCGACATCGGCCAGCGCCGGGGCCGTCAGCGCCAGCCACAGCAGGCAGGCAATTGCGGTCTTGCTTGCGAATCGCGCCATGATGGCTCCTGTGGTCCTGCCCGTCCGGCTGCGAAAGCCGTTTGCCTCAGGAATCCAGCCTGCTCTTGGACTCCGGCCGCGGATTCTGCGGCGGCGGCGTCTTGGGCGCCAGATTGACCTTGGCGCCGCCGAGGCTCTGGGTGATCTCCACCACGCCTGACAATATCCGGTCCCCGGGTTTTTTCTGGCAGTAGCTGTCGAGCAGCGGAATCAGCACACTGACATTGGCGATGATCGGGCTCGCGGTTCCCGTGCGGGCATAGACGTTGTGGCCGGCGATGAAACCCTGTGCCCACTCCAGCACCATGGCGCGCGCTTCGGTATTGCGCGACTCCTTCCATTGCAGCCACTCGCTGCATTGGCGGATTCCCGCGCCGGTCAGCTTGACGTCCCGGGGCTGCGCCTGGGCGCCGGCGAGCGCCGGGGCAAGCAGGGCCAGCACAAGGGCGGGCAGGATCAGGGCGGCGCGAAGGCGCGGGCTGGGCATCGGGGTCTCGGCAGGAGATTGAAGGCAGATCGACATCCTAGCAGCTTGCCGCCGGCCTCAGGACAACGGGAGCAGGCGCTCCACCACATGCTCGGCAAGGGCGAGACAGGAGGTCAGGCCGGGCGATTCGATGCCGTAGAGGCAGACCAGGCCCGGCACGCCGTGTTCGGCCGGACCGGACACCAGAAAATCGCAGGCCGCCGCGCCCGGCGCATGAGGCTTGGGGCGGATGCCGGCATAGGCGGGCAGCAGTGCGTCATCCGGCAGCTGCGGCCAGTAGCGGCGCACTTCGGCGTAGAAGGCGTCGGCGCGCGCGGAGTCCACCGTGTAGTCGATGCGGTCTGTCCATTCCACGTCTGGACCGAAGCGCGCCTGGCCGCCGAGGTCGAGCGTGAGGTGCACGCCGAGCCCGGCCGCTTCCGGCACCGGATAGATCAGTCGCGAGAAGGGCGCGCGCCCGGCCAGCGAGTAGTAGTTGCCCTTCGCGTAGGACAGCGGCGGCACCGATTCCGGGGCAAGCCCCAGCAGGCGGCGGGCGACGCCCTGCGCGCCGAGTCCGGCGCAGTTCACCACGCTTTGCGCCAGGATCGCCGTGTCGTCAGCGCCTACTTTCACTTCGAGAATGATGCCTTCGTCGACGACCTTGCCACCCCATACGGGGCTTTGCAGCGCCAGCACCGCACCATCGCGTTCGGCGTCGCCGAGCAGGGAGAGCATCAGGGCGTGGCTGTCGATGATTCCGGTCGAGGGCGACAACAGCGCGGCCGTGCATTGCAGCGCCGGCTCGAGCGCGCGCGCCGCATCGCGCGACAGGAGCTGCAGGTCGTCCACCCCGTTGGCGGCGGCCGCGGCGGCAATGCGTCCGAGCTGTTCACGCTGCGCTTCGCCCGCGGCGACGATCAGCTTGCCGCAGCGGCGATGGCCGATGCCGCGCTCCGCGCAATAGGCGTAAAGCAAGCTGCGTCCGGCGACGCAGAGCCGGGCCTTGAGCGAGCCCGCCGGATAGTAGATGCCGGCATGGATCACCTCGCTGTTGCGCGCGCTGATGCCGGTGCCGAAGGCGCCCTCGGCTTCGAGGATCAGCACCTCGCGACCCTGGGCCGCCAGCCTGCGCGCAACGGCGAGGCCAATCACGCCGGCGCCGATGACGGCGCAATCGATTTTCTCCATGAGGTATTTGTGGCAGAGTGTTCCGATATTTTGCTGCGAAGGATAACCGACATGAAGCCGGGACGATTTGCGACATTTGCCCTGATGGCTCTGTTTGCCCTGACCGCCGCCACCGTGCGCGCGGCGGATGCGGCGGCCGGCAGTCCGGCGGCGGCGAAGAACCGCATCGTGTTCCAGGTCAATGAAGACGATTCGAAGAAGTGGAACACCGTGCTGTCCAACGTCAACAACGTGCAGGAAGAACTCGGCAAGGTCGAGGTCACGGTGGTCGCCATCGGGCCGGGGCTGGGCATGCTCAAGGCCGACGCGCTGACCGCGAACCGGGTGCAGGACGCGATGGCGGCCGGCGTGCGCTTCGTCGCCTGCGGCAATTCGATGCAGGCGATGCACCTGACCAGGGACGACATGATCGACAACATCGCCTATGCCAAGGCCGGTTATGTTGAAATCATGCGCCTGCAGCAGCAGGGCTGGGCCTATATCCGGCCATAGCCTGTTTGTATCCGGGCATAAGCGCGGGGGCCGCCGGCGATCGCCACCGTGCTGCTATGCTTGACCGACTGCGCATCAGACGCAGCATTCAATTACCCGAGGAGAGACCCATGATCGCCATCAATCGCAAACTCGCCGCCGCCATCGCCTGTGCGGCCCTTGCTCTGCCCCTGAGCACCGTCGCCGCCGACGAGCCCAAGAAGGCCGTCGCCGTGCAGAAGAAGAAGCCGGTCGCCAAAGCGCCGCAGAAGGAGCGCGTCGTCATCCAGATGTCGGATGGCGATCCGCAGAAATGGAATCTGGCCCTGAACAACGCAAAGAACGTGCAGATGGATCTCGGCGCCGACAAGACGGAGATCGAAATCGTGGCTTACGGTCCCGGCATCGGCATGCTCAAGGCCGACGCACTCGTTGCCAACCGCATCGAGGAAGCCGTCGCCAGCGGCGTCAAGGTGGTGGCCTGCGAGAACACCATGCGCAACCTGAAGATCAGCCGCGACGACATGCACAAGAATGTCGAATACGTCGCCGCCGGCGTGGTCGAACTGATGCGCAAGCAACAGCAGGGCTATGCCTACATCCGCCCTTAACGCTCATGGCACCGAGTGCTCCACGCAGAAATTGAAACACGCAAAAGGCAGATTGAAGGCCCGCCCCCCATCCCCCCTCGCGGGGGGTTACCAATCGGCGCGCTACGTGCGTAAGTTGCAGGGAGCTCCAAACAAAGAGTTTCATTGCCTTGATCTGTTCGGTCGCCCCCATGCTTGACTGGTCGCGCATCGATACCGTCCTGCTCGACATGGACGGCACGCTGCTCGACCTCAATTTCGACAACCACTTCTGGCAGACCCATCTGCCGCAGCGTTATGCCGAGGCGCGCGGCCTCTCGGTCGAGGCCGGGCGCGAGGACCTGATGGCGCGCTACCATACCCGTGCCGGGACGCTGGACTGGTACTCGGTGGATTTCTGGGAAACCGCGCTGGAACTGGACATCATGCGCCTCAAGGAGGAGGTCGCGCACCTGATCGACATCCATCCGCACGTGACGACCTTCCTCGAAGCGATGCGCGCCAGCGGCCGGCGCGTGGTGCTGGCGACCAATGCCCACCACAAGAGCGTGACGCTGAAGATGGCGCGCACCGGCCTCTCGCCGCACTTCGACGCCATCGTCAGTTCGCACGCGCTCGGCGCGGCCAAGGAGGAACAGGCCTTCTGGCAGCGGCTGCGGGAAATCGAGCCTTTCGATCCGGCGCGCACCGTGCTGGTCGACGACAGCCTGCCGGTGCTCGACAGCGCGCGCCGCTACGGCATCGCGCATCTGGTGACGATCAGGAAGCCGGACACGAAGCAGCCGGCGAAGCACACCGGCGACTATCCGGCGATCGATGACTTTTCGCAGCTGATGCCCTGACGGGTGCTTGTTGCGGTGCAGCTTGACCCGGGAGCACGCTCCCAAGTATGTTGTATACAAAATATCGTATGCAACTCACAATTCATAGTGAAAACAAGGCTTAACCGCTCATCTTTGTCGCAGCAGGCCGTCGATTTGTTGCGCGAGCAGATCTACAACCATGTCATCGCGCCGGGCCGGCGGCTGGACGAGGCGGCGCTGGCCGAGCAGCTCGGCATCAGCCGCACGCCGCTGCGCGAAGCGCTCAAGGTTCTGTCGGCGGAAGGGCTGGTCGATCTGCAGCCGCACAAGGGTTGCTTCGTCACGGAACTGACGCTGCGCGATCTGGAAGAAATCTTCCCCATCATGGCCACGCTCGAAGGCCGCGTCGCCCACGAAGTCGCGAGCAAATGCACGCCGGCCCAGCTCAAGGCGCTCGACGCGCTGCATGAGAAGCTGGAAAAGCATGCCGCGGCCGGCGACGTGAATCGCTACTACGAGACCAACTACGTTTTCCACGATCAGTTGCAGGAATGCGCCGGCAACCGCTGGCTGCAGATCGTGATCGGCGACCTGCGCAAGCTGCTGAAGCTTTCCCGCCACCATTCGCTGCGGCTCGAGGGCAGGCTCGCCGCGTCGCTGGACGAGCATCGCGCGCTGATGCAGGCCCTGCACCGCAAGGATGCCGACGCGGCCGAGCGGGTGATGCGCGGGCATCTGCTGGCGCAACTCGACGCGCTGCGCGAAATGTCGCTGGCCGCGGAGGCGGTTCATGGCTGAGGGACTGGTGCAGCGTCTGCGCTCGATAGTAGGCGCCGGCGGCACGGCGGGCGTCGGGTCGAAGCAGCTCGACGCATGGCGCCGGCAACTGGCCGAATGCGCCGAGGCGAAGGGCGGCGAGGTCTCGGCGCGCACGCGGGCGGCGGCATTGGCGCAGACCTATCTCGAACTCGACGACAGCGGGCGCCACGCCTTCCTGCGGCTGATCTCGCTGGAGTTCGGCCCCGAGCCCGGGCGCGTGGCGCAAGCCCACGAGGCCTATCAGCAGGCGGTCGGCAGCGAGGGCCAATGGGATGCCGAGGCCGAACTCCGTGCGGCCCTGCGTTCGGCGCGCATCCGCATCCTGACGCAGTTCAATGCCATTCCGCAGGGCGTCAAGTTTCTCGTCGATCTGCGTGCCGACCTGCTGCGCTATCTGGAGGAGGACGTCGAGTTGGCGCCGCTGGATCGCGAGCTCGAGTCGCGACTCGCGGCGTGGTTCGATGTCGGCTTTCTCGAGTTGCAGCGCATCACCTGGAATTCTTCGGCAGCCTTGCTGGAAAAGCTCATCGAGTACGAGGCGGTGCATGAAATCCGTTCCTGGACCGACCTCAAGAACCGGCTCGATTCGGATCGTCGCCTCTATGCCTTTTTTCATCCGCGCATGCCGATGGAACCCCTGATCTTCGTCGAGGTGGCGCTCACCGATCATCTGGCCGACAGCGTGCAGGCCCTGCTCGACGAGCATGCGCCGGTGTTCGATGCGCGCCGCGCCGATACCGCGATCTTCTATTCGATCTCCAACACGCAGGCCGGCCTGCGCGGCGTGTCGTTCGGCAGTTTTCTGCTGAAGCGCGTGATCGACGACCTGCAGCGGGACTTTTCCAAGTTGCGCCACTTCGCCACCCTGTCGCCCCTGCCCGGGTTTGCGGCGTGGGCGCGGAAGAATCCGCAAACGCTGGCCGACGCCGGGCTCGAACTCGACGCGGAGCAACTGGTCGCGGGCGACTGGGTGCGGAAGGCCGCAACGGCGCGCAAGGTCAATGACGCGCTGGCGCGGCTGGCGGCGCGCTACCTGACGCGGGCCAAGGCCAGCCGCGGCGACGGCCGCCAGCCGCTGGATGCCGTGACGCGCTTTCACCTGGGCAACGGCGCCCGCATCGAGCGCATCAATCCCGGTGGCGATGCGTCGGCCAAGGGCATGCAGCAGTCCTTCGGCGTCATGGTGAATTACCTGTACGACCTCGACGAGCTGGAGCAGAACGTCGAGAGCTTTGCCCGCGAGGGCGCCATCGCCACATCGGCCGCCGTCAGGCGGCTGGCGCGGCCGAAATAGCCCGCGGGCGACTTTTTGGATTCATAACCAGAGTGAGGAGAATCAGATGAAGCCAGAGCAGCTTGACTCGAATGCCAACGCATCTGTCATCAACGCGGCGCGGCGGATGCGCCTCGTTCCGATCCTTGGCGCGCTGCTGGCCGCCACCGTCGCGGCCCCGGCCGCGGCGGCCGACATCACGCTCAAGGCCTCGCACCAGTTTCCCGGCGGCAAGGGCGACGTGCGCGACGAAATGGTGCAGATGATCGCCAAGGATGTCGCCGCGGCCAAGGTCGGGCTGGAGATCAAGGTTTTTCCCGGCTCCAGCCTGGTCAAGGCGCAGGAGCAGTGGAAAGCCATGCAGACCGGCCAGATCGACATGTCGGCCTTCCCGCTCGATTATGCCTCGGGCTTCCATCCGCAGTTCGGTGCCACCCTGATGCCGGGCCTGGTGAAGGGCCATGCTCATGCGCGGCGCATCAACGAATCGGCCTTCATGAAGGACATCAAGGCCATCATCGAGCAGGGCGGCGTCAAGGTGCTGGCCGATGCCTGGCTTGCCGGCGCCTTCGCCGGCAAGGACAAATGCATCAGGAAGCCGGAGGATGCGGCAGGCCTGAAGGTGCGCTCGGCCGGCGCCACCTTCGCCCAGATGTGGGCCGGCGCCGGCGCGTCGATCGTGTCGATTCCGTCCAACGAGGTTTACAACGCGCTGCAGCAGGGCGTGGCGCAGGGCACCGACACCTCGACCGGCAGCTTCGTTTCCTTCCGCCTCTACGAACAAGTCAAGTGCGTCACCGCTCCCGGCGACAACGCCCTGTGGTTCATGTACGAGCCGGTGCTGATTTCCAAGAAGGCCTGGAACAGCCTCAACGACGCGCAGCAGAAGGCGTTGATGGCGGCAGCGCAGAAGGCCGAAGACTACTTCGAACGTGAATCCAAGAAGCTCGACGACAAGATGGTGGAAACCTTCAAGGCCAACAAGGTCGAGGTGGTCACGCTCACCGACGCCGAGGCCGAAGCCTGGCGCGGCGTGGCGCAGAAGACCTCCTACAAGCAGTTTGCCGAGAAGGTGCCGGGCGGCAAGGAGCTGATCGAGAAGGCGCTGAGTGTCAAGTAAGCCGATCCTGCCGCTGCCCGCCTGGGTAGCGGCGGTCAACGCCGTATCGCGCGCCTTCGGCGTGTTTTCGGCCGGGCTGATCGTGCTCTCGATCGTCGTGGTCTGCCACATGGTGTTCGTGCGCGCGGCGCTCGGCCAGTCGTCGATCTGGCAGACGGAGTTCGTCACCTTCTCCCTGATCGCGGCGACCTTCCTCGGCGCGCCCTACATCCTGCTGGTGCATGGCCACGTCTGCGTCGACGTGGTGCCGCTGATGCTCAAGACCTCGGCGCGGCGGCGCCTGCATTTCATCGGCAGCCTGTTCGGCCTGGCCTTCGCCGCGATCTTCCTTTACGCCGCGATCCCCTGGTGGTGGGAAGCCTGGAGCACGGGCCAGACCACGCCGTCGATGTGGAAGGCGCGCATGTGGATCCCGATGCTGTCGGTGCCCCTGGGCCTGGGCCTGCTGTGCCTGCAATATCTGGGCGAGATCTGGCTGGTGCTCTCGCACCGGGCAATGCCCTTCAACCTTTCGGCGGAGGACAAACTTTGACGCCGCTGATGATCGGCCTCTTGATCGTGGTCGCCACCCTGCTGGTGCTGGCCACCGGGCTGCCGATCGCCTTCGGCCTCGGCGCCGTGGCACTGGGTTTCATGCTGGCGTTCGACGGCTGGCGCAGCGTGCATTTCGTGCCGGAAACGGTGTTCGCCGGTCTGAACGATTTCACCCTGGTGTCCTTGCCGATGTTCATCATCATGGGCGCGGCGGTGGCTTCCTCGCGCGCCGGCTCCGACCTCTACGAGGCGCTGGCGCGCTGGCTGCACCGCGTGCCCGGCTCGCTGGTGATTTCCAACCTCGGCGCCTGCGCGCTGTTCTCGGCGCTCACCGGTTCCTCGCCGGCGACCTGCGCGGCGATCGGCAAGATGGGCATCCCCGAGATGCGCAAGCGCGGCTACGACGCCGACCTCGCCACCGGCGCGATCGCCGCCGGCGGCACGCTGGGCATCCTGATCCCGCCCAGCATCACCATGATCCTCTACGGCATTGCCTCCGAGACCTCGATCGGCCGCCTGTTCATCGCCGGCATCATCCCCGGCTTGCTGCTCACCGCGCTGTTCATGGCCTGGGCGCTGTTCCTCAGCTGGAAGCGCGGCACCCGCCTGGTCGACGACGACCGCATCTACACGCTCAAGGAAAAGCTCGAACTGCTGCCGCGTCTGCTGCCCTTCATCGTCGTCATCATCGGCGTCGTCTATGCGCTTTACGGCGGCATCGCCACGCCCTCGGAGGCGGCCGGCGTCGGCGCCATGTTGTGCCTGGTGATGGTGATGGCGATCTATCGTGTCTGGCGGCCGATGGAGCTGTGGGTGATCCTGCGCGCCGGCCTGTGCGAATCCGGCATGCTGCTGCTGATCATCGGCGCCTCGATCCTGTTCGGCTACATGATGTCCTCGCTGCAGGTGACGCAGTCGGTGGCGGAATCCATCGCCGCCATGCAGGTCAACAAGTGGGTGGTGTTTGCGGCGATCAACCTCCTGCTGCTCGTCGCCGGGATGTTCCTGCCGCCGGCGGCGATCATCCTGATGACCACGCCGATCCTGATGCCGGTCATCACCGCGGCCGGTTTCGACCCGATCTGGTTCGGCGTGGTGCTGACCATCAACATGGAACTTGGCCTGATCACGCCGCCGGTCGGACTCAACCTGTTCGTCATCAACGGCATCTGCCCCGACGTCAAGCTGCCGACCATCCTCAAGGGCGCGCTGCCTTTCATGGGCTGCATGGTGGTGGCGATCCTGCTGCTGTGCGTCTTTCCCGGGCTGGCCACCTGGCTGCCGGCGAAGGTGATGGGTTGAGGGTGCGCATGGCGGCGAACGCCGATGTGAAACGAACTGCGAAAATGAACGACTCATGAACCAGAATCTCTATTCTCTGCTCGCCGCGCATTTCCCCAAGAATCCTTCCGCGCCCTGCATGATCCTGCCCGACGGCCGGGTGTGGACCTACGGCGACGTCGAGCGCGCCTCGGCGCGCATGGCGAACCTGATCGTCGCGCTGGGCCTCAAGCCCGGCGACCGCGTTGCGGCGCAGGTGGAAAAGACCTCCGAGGCGCTGGTGCTGTATCTCGCCGCGATCCGCGCCGGCATGGTGTTCCTGCCGCTGAATCCCGCCTATCAGCGCTACGAGCTGGAGTACTTCCTCGGCGACGCGAACCCCGGCCTTTTTGTCTGCCGGCCGCAAACCCGCGCGCTGGCCGACGAACTGGCGGCGAAAGCCGGGGTGCCGCATGTTCTGGAGCTGGACGACGCGGGGCGCGGCTCGCTGATCGATGCCGCCGCACCGCAGCCGGACGTCTTCGCCACGGCGGCGCGCAGCACCGGCGACCTCGCCGCGATCCTCTACACGTCTGGCACCACCGGGCGCTCCAAGGGAGCCATGCTCTCCCACGGCAACCTCGCGCACAACGCGAAGACGCTGCACGCCTACTGGCATTTCCAGCCCGGCGACGTGTTGCTGCACATGCTGCCGACCTTCCACGTGCATGGTCTCTTCGTCGCCTGCCACTGCGTGCTGCTGAACGGCTCGGCGATGTTCTTCGAGCCGAAGTTCGACGCCGCGCGCGCCATGAGCCTGCTGCCGCAATCCACGGTGATGATGGGCGTGCCGACCTATTACGTGCGCCTGCTGCTCGACCCCGGCTTCGGCCGCGAGACCTGCCGCAGCATGCGCCTTTTCGTCTCGGGCTCGGCGCCGCTGCTGAGGGAAACCTTCGACGAGTTCAAGGCGCGGACCGGCCACACCATACTCGAGCGCTACGGCATGACCGAAGGCGGCATGTTCACCTCCAACCCCTATGCGGGTGAACGGCGCGGCGGTACCGTCGGCTTCCCGCTGCCGGGCACGGCGCTGCGGATAGTCGACGCCGGCGGCACGGCGGTGAAGCCCGGCGTCGTCGGCAACATCCAGGTCAAGGGCGACAACGTCTTCGTCGGCTACTGGGGCATGCCGGAAAAAACCCGGGAGGAATTCACCGCCGACGGTTTCTTCAAGACCGGCGACATGGGCAGCTTCGATGCCGACGGCTACGTGACGATCAGCGGCCGTTCCAAGGACCTGGTGATCACCGGCGGTCTCAATGTGTATCCGAAGGAGATCGAGGAACTGATCGATGCCATGCCCGGCGTGGTCGAGTCCGCGGTGATCGGCCTGCCGCATCCGGATTTCGGCGAGGCGGTTACGGTCGTGGTGGTGCGCCAGAACAATGCGGCAGGCAGGGCGCTGACGGAGTCCGGTATCATCGCTGCCATCAAGGACAGCCTGGCTAACTTCAAGGTGCCGAAGTGGGTGTATCTGGTCGACGAACTGCCGCGCAACGCCATGGGCAAAGTGCAGAAGAACATCCTGCGCCAGCAGTATTCGCCGATGAAGACGCGATAAGGAGGGGCGTTTCTCGAACTCGACAACGGCCGGCTTGTTGCTTACAATTCAGCGAAATATTCGTGGATATGTAAGAGCATGATCCCTCGCGCCGCCGCCGCACTGCTCGACGAAATTCGCTCCGGCTATCCGGTGATCACCCTTACCGGACCGCGCCAGTCGGGCAAGACCACGCTCGCTCGAGCGGCCTTTGCCGACAAGCCCTACGTCTCGCTGGAAACGCCGGACGAGCGCGAATTCGCCGCCGGCGATCCGCGTGGCTTCCTGGCGCGCTGGAAAGCGGGTGCGATCATCGACGAGGTGCAGCATGTGCCGGCGCTATTGTCGTGGATTCAATCCGACGTCGATGCCAGCGGCACGATGGGTCGCTTCGTACTCACCGGCTCGCAGAATTTTGCGCTGATGGCGCATATCGCCCAGAGCCTGGCCGGACGTTCCGCGCTGGTGCAACTGCTGCCATTGTCCATCGCCGAATTGAATGCGGCAGACCAATTGCCGGATGCACTGGACGGCATGCTCCTGCGTGGCGGCTATCCGGCGCTTTACGCGCGATCGCTCAATCCGGCGCGCTGGCTCGCCGACTACACCATGTCCTACCTCGAGCGCGACGTCCGGCAAATCACGCAGGTGCATGACCTGTCGGCCTTCCAGCGCTTCCTGCGGTTGTGCGCGGGGCGCACCGGGCAATTGCTCAACCTGGCCAATCTGGCGCAGGACGCCGGCATCGCGCAGAGCACAGCGCGCGCCTGGTTGTCGGTGCTGGAAGCGAGCTATGTCGTGCATCTCCTGCCGCCGCATCACCGCAATCTTGGCAAGCGGGTGGTCAAGTCTCCTAAGCTGTATTTCGTTGATGTTGCCCTGGCGGCATCGCTGATGGGAATACAAACCGCCGCGCAGATTTCCGTTCATCCCCTGCGCGGCGCGCTTTTCGAAACGCTGATCGTCGGCGAATTCCTCAAGGCCCGCTTCAATTCCGGCTACCCTTCCAACCTCTACTTCTGGCGCGACAATGTGGGTCTTGAAGTCGACCTGCTGATCGACGAACCGGAAGGCCTGCGTCCCGTTGAGATCAAGTCGTCGGCCACCGTCACCGAAGACCTGCTCAAAAGCTTGCGCAAGTGGGTGGCGGTGGCGGGCGACGCCGCCCGGCAGCCCCGGCTGGTTTGCGCCGGCCCCGACAACTACAGGCGCGGCGGCATCGAGGTGCGGCGCTGGCAGGAGACAACCGGATGAATGTTCCGAGACCCTTTGCCCTGCGAAACGTGCTGCTTCGTTGCGGTCTGCTGCTGGCGACCGCCTTCATGTGCGTTGGAGGCGCGGCGGCGGATGAAGAGCATTCCAGAGTGCCGCCGCGCACGATTTTTGACGTCACCGCCTTGCTTGAGCAGTTCAAGCCCGATCCAATCAAGGTCGAAAGCGCAAAAGCACGGCTGGCGCAACAACCGCCCGAAGGGGCCGATAACTCGACCTTGGCGCGTTTCTACTTCGAACGCGCACGCGCCGCGGAAGAACTCGGCGATGTGAAGAAACGGCGCGAAGATTTCAGGAAAGCCAGGGAGTACGTCAGCGGCACCGTCGACACCTGGTGGGTTCTTGATGGCATGTCTTCTGCAGAGCAAGCGGTGGGCAATCTTCGCAACGCGGTAGAGCTTCGCCAGCAAGCCGCAAAAGCAGCGGGTGGACCATCCAGAGCAATCCACAATTACGCGAGACTTGTGGGTGACTACCTTGGGCTGGGCGATTTCGCGGCCGCGAAGGAGCAGCTTGCTCTGCTGGAGCGGACCTATGCATCCGTCACTAGCGGCAATGCTTCCGGATGGTTCAAGGACACGTACCTTTCCCGGGTCGAGGAAGGGCGGGCTTACATATCTTTCGCCACGGGAAAGTATGCGCTGGCGGAAGCGCAGTTTCGCAAGTCGATGAAGGCGCTTGAGGATTACATCGAACTGACGCCGCGCATCCCCGCAAGCGCTGGACGAACCGGATCAATAGCCGGTCAGAAACTGCGCCTTGAAGGACTATTGATTTGGTTGTCACGTAGCCAGATCGCGCAAGGACGCCGCTTCGACGCCGAACTGACCCTCAGAGAGGCGCTCAAGTCAGCATTGTCGGAACGCGGGCCGGACGATGCGCTGGCCCAAGCCATTGTCAGCGCCATGGCTTCCCTGCTGAACGATTCGGGGCGCTTCAAGGAAAGTGAAGTTGTGCTGAATAACTCCATGCGCATATTGGGGAAAATCGGCATATCGCGGGAAGCCGCAACCTATCTGTTGGCTCGAAGCCGCTTGACCGATGCGCTGGTGGGTCAGGGACGCTGGAAGGAGGCGCTGGCCAATTACCAGGCGTCACTGGCGGCACTTTCCGGCGATCCAGTCCTCGGCAAGCGCTTTCAGATGAACAGCGTTTCGGCCATTCTCGCCATGCTGCATACCGGACAGTTCGACGAAGCGGACGTTTTGCTCAAGGAGAAGGCCAACGAATCGCTGCTATGGCTGGGTGCCGACCATCGCAACACCGCAGAGTTCCTCGCCTTGCAGGCAGTCGCGCGAGCCAAGCAAGGGAAGCTTGACGAGGCGCTGGCGCTGTTTCGCAAGACGGTACCGGTGTTGGTCAGCGCCGCGTCCGAGCAAGCCGATGCTTCGGCGCTTCGTTCTCAACGCCTTGCGCTTGTCTTTGAAACCTATCTGTCCGTGTTGGGTCGTGTGCGTGGAACCGTCATCGAACAGCAGGCCGGCATTTCGGCGGCCGATGAGGGATTCCTGTTGGCCGATGGGGTGCGCAATCAAAGCACGCAACAAGCCGTTGTCGCGTCGGCCATCCGGGCTGCCGCAAGCGATCCTGTGATCGGTGGCGATATTCGGCGGCTGCAGGATTTGGATCAGGAGCAGGCATCGCTGCACAAGATTCTGCGCGATCTGATGAATGTTTCGGCGGATCAGTTGTTGCCCAAGGTTATTGCCGACATGAAAGCCCGGATTGCAGCAATCGGCGAAGACAAGCGCGTACAGCGGTCGAGCATCGAGAAGCGTTTCCCGGCCTACTCGAACTTGGTGAATCCATCCGCGCCGAGCATTGCTGAAGCACGAGAATCCTTGCGGTCCGGCGAGGCTTTGATGAACATCTTCAGCACCGGCACTGAAACCTATGTCTGGGCATTCAAAAAGGAGGGTCCGGTCGCCTTCGCCGTGGTGCCGCTCAACCGCGAACAGGTCGGCAGCATGGTCGCCAGGCTCAGGAATGCGCTCGATCCCGGTGACGTCGATATCGAGCATGCCTTGCCGCGCTATGACCTTGATACCGGCTTCGAGCTTTACAGCAAGCTGCTCACCCCGGTCGCTGTCGGCTGGCAGGGTGCGACCAGCCTGCTGGTTGCGGCCAATGGCGCACTCGGGCAATTGCCGCTGGCGGTGCTGCCGACGGCAAAGTCGGCGCTGGCGGGACGGCTCGGCATGCCCTACACGGAATACAGCGACGTAGCTTGGCTGATTCGCCAGATGGCGGTTACTCAACTGCCCTCGGTCAATGCCCTTGTCGTGCTGCGCAAACTCCCGGCGGGACGCGCGGAGCGGACACCTTTCATCGGCTTCGGCGATCCCCTGTTCGGCAAGGAACAGATCGCCTCCACCGGATCGCGCCGATTGCGCAACCTCTCGATTGCCCGTACCGAGCCGGTCACCGCAGCGCCTGCCCCCGATGTCAAGCCTGTCGCCACGACGACACCGGACTGGGTGAATTACAGCAAGATTCCGCCCTTGCCCGATACCCGCGAAGAGATACTGTCTCTGGCCGCCACGCTCAAGGCCGATACCACGAAGGACGTCTTCCTCGGTGCCGAAGCGAGCAAGGCCAATGTCAAGAAGCTCGATCTGTCCAAACGCCGGATCGTCGCCTTCGCCACCCATGGCCTGCTGCCTAATGATTTTCCAGGCGTAGCCGAACCTTCACTGGCGCTGGCCAATCCGCAGGACGGCCACCACGGTCTGTTAACCATGGAAGACATCCTCGGCCTCAAGCTCGATGCCGACTGGGTAGTGCTCAGCGCCTGCAATACGGCGGCGGGGGATGGCACGGCCGCCGATGCCGTGTCGGGTCTCGGTCGCGGCTTCTTCTACGCCGGCACGCGCGCCCTGCTGGTGACGCACTGGCCGGTAGAGTCTGTCTCCGCCCGCCTGCTGGTGACAGGCTTGTTCGAGCGCCAGGCAAAGGACGCGACGCTTTCCCGCGCCCAGGCCCTGCGCCAGTCGATGCTGTCTTTGATGCAGCAGAACTCCGGCAGCTTCGCCTATGCCCACCCCCTCTTTTGGGCGCCGTATGCGCTGGTCGGCGATGGCGGAGGCTGAGCGGACGCCATGCTGAACTTCCTGCCGGCACCGCTGCTCGGTCTTGTCGCCTTCCTGCTGCTGTTGCTCAATATCATGGTGTGGGTGCCGTTGCTGCTGGCCTTTGCCATCGTCAGACTGGTCCTGCCCTTCAAGTCCGTGCGCCTGGTCATCGACCCGGTGCTGGTGCGCATCGCCGAGGCCTGGATTGCCGGCAACAGCGGCTGGATGGTCCTCACCCAAGCCATGGACTGGGATGTGCAGGGCGTCGCCGGGCTCGACCGGGGCGGCTGGTATCTGGTCAACAGCAATCACCAGACCTGGGCCGACATCTTCGTCCTGCAGCACTTGTTCAACCGCCGCATTCCGCTGCTGAAGTTCTTCATCAAGGACCAGCTCAAGTGGGTGCCGGTGATGGGCCTGGCCTGGTGGGCGCTGGACTTTCCATTCATGCGCCGCCACAGCGAGGAATACCTCAAGCTGCATCCGGAAATGCGCGGCAAGGACCAGGCGGCCACGCGCCGCGCCTGCGAAAAGTTCGCCCTGATTCCGACCAGCGTCATGAATTTTCTCGAAGGCACGCGCTTCACGCCGGCCAAGCACCAGCGCCAGCAATCGCCCTATCGCCACCTGCTCAAGCCCAAGGCGGGCGGCATCGCGCTGGCGCTCAACGCCATGGGCGACCGCTTCCGGGCGATACTGGACGTCACCATCGTCTATCCCGACGGCACGCCGAATTTCTGGGATTTCCTCTGCGGCAGGATGCGGCGCGTGATCGTGCGGGTGCAGAGTCTGCCGGTGCCGGAACAGTTGATGAAGGGCGATTACGCCGGCGATCCCGCCGTGCGCGAGGCCTTCGGCCAATGGGTGCAGAAGCTCTGGCAGGACAAGGACGCGCAGATTGCGCGCTTGCTGGCGGAGGCGAAGACCTGAGGCCATGAATCCCAATCTCACCGACATCAGTCACGTCATACAACTTGCGGTCGCGCCGGTCTTCCTGCTCACCGCCATCGCGACGCTGATCAACGCGCTGAACACGCGCCTGGGCCGCATCGTCGATCGCCGGCGCGTGGTGCAGGATCGGCTGCCTACGCGCGCGCCCGACGCGGCCGAAGCCTCGCAACTGGAGATCCGCATGCTGGTGCGTCGCAGCCGGTTGGTCTACTACGCAATCTTCTGTTCGGTACTCTCGGCGCTGCTGGTGTGCCTCGTCGTTGCCGGCGCCTTTCTGGGCGCCTTGCTCGGCGTCGATCTCGCACGCGGCGTGGCGGCACTGTTCATCGCCGCGATGCTGGCGATGATCGCGGCACTCGGCCTGTTCTTGCGCGAGGTCTTTCTGGCGGTGCGTTCCGGTACGCACAACCAGCCGTGACCCTGCGCCACGCCGTTGCCACGGTCGCGCTCGGCCCGGTGTTGCTGGCACAGGGTCGCCACGTGCGCCGCACGGTGCCGGTTCTGCCCGAAGCCGACGGGCCGCGCGAGGGTGAGGCTGGCAGCGGCTTGCCGCTGCGCCTGCTGATCCTCGGCGATTCGGCCGCCGCCGGCGTCGGCGCGCGGACGCAGGACGAAGCCCTTTCCGGACAACTCGCCGTGTCGCTGGCGCCGACTTTCCGGCTGCGCTGGAAGCTGCTGGCCTTTACCGGCGCCACCACCGTCGACATGCTGAATCATCTGCAACGAGTGCCGGCAGAGGCGTTCGACGTGATCGTC
This sequence comes from Sulfuritalea sp., assembly GCA_030247575.1. Taxonomy (GTDB): domain Bacteria; phylum Pseudomonadota; class Gammaproteobacteria; order Burkholderiales; family Rhodocyclaceae; genus Sulfuritalea. The sequence goes on along the minus strand of JAOTRV010000004.1, from coordinate 40,498 downwards.
ACCTCGCTGGGCGTGAACGACGTCACGGGGCGCGTATCGCTGGCGGCATGGCGCCGCACGCAGCAGGAATTGATCGCCATGCTGCAAGCGCGCTTCGGCGCGCATCACATCCTGCTGTCCGGGTTGCCGCCGATGCACCGTTTTCCGGCGCTGCCGCAGCCCTTGCGCTGGTATGTCGGCAGCCGCGCGCGCGATTTCAACCGGGTGCTGGCGAAGGTGGCGGCGAACCGCTCCGGCTGCGAGTTCCTCGCCCTCGGCCATGAGATGATGGACGCCTCGGCCATGGCCGGCGACGGCTTTCATCCGGGGCCGCCGATCTACGCCCTCTGGGCGCGCCAAGCCGCGCGCCGCATCGTGCAACGCATGGAGCAAACCACATGATCGACCTCTATTACTGGACCACCCCGAACGGCCACAAGATCACGATGTTTCTCGAAGAAACGGGCATCCCTCACCGCATCGTGCCGATCAACATCGGCAAGGGCGAGCAGTTCGCGCCGGACTTCCTGAAGATCGCGCCCAACAACCGGATTCCTGCCATCGTTGACCACGCGCCGGCTGATGGCGGCGCGCCGCTGTCGCTGTTCGAGTCGGGCGCGATCCTGCTTTACCTCGCGGACAAGACGGGTCGCTTCATCGCGCCGGACCTGCGCGGGCGCACCGAAACCATACAGTGGCTGTTCTGGCAGATGGGCGGGCTCGGGCCGATGGCGGGGCAGAACCACCACTTCACGCAATACGCGCCCGAGCCGATTCCCTATGCCATCGAACGCTATATCAAGGAGACGGCGCGCCTGTATGCAGTGCTCAACAAGCGCCTGGCCGACCGTGAATGCATTGCCGGCGACTATTCGATCGCCGACATGGCCTGCTACCCGTGGATCGTGCCGCACGAGAAGCAGAGCCAGAATCTGGACGATTTCCCGAACCTGAAACGCTGGTTTGCCGCGATTCGCGAGCGCCCGGCGACCCAGCGCGCCTACGCGCTGGCGAAGGACATCAATCCGGCGCCGGTGGTGACCGAGGAAGCGAAGAAACTGTTGTTCGGGCAGGACGCGAGTACGGTACGTCCCGGCTGACTAGGTCAGCAAGCCGTGCAGCATCTTGCTCGCCAGCAGCGCGAGGAAGCCGCCGAAGGCGCGCTTCAGTTGCTTCACCGGCAGCTTGTGGGCCAGCCGGGCGCCGACCGGCGCCATCATGAAGCTGATGGCGACGACACCGACGAAGGCGGGTAGATAGATGTAGCCCAGCGAGTAATCCGGCAGGCCCGATGTCTTCAGACCGCTGACGATGTAACCGACAGTGCCGGCCACGGCGATCGGGAAGCCCAGCGCCGACGAGGTGCCCACCGCCTGATGAATCACCACGTTGCAGAACACCATGAAGGGAATCGTCAGGAAGCCGCCGCCGGCCGCGACCAGGCTCGACACGATGCCCACCAGCGTGCCGGCGACGACCATGCCGAAGCTTCCCGGCAACTGGCGGTGCGGCTTGGGTTTGAAGTCGAGCATCATCTGCACCGAGGCGTAATACACGATGGCGGTGAACACCATCGCCAACGGCCGCGTCGGCACCCAGGTGGCGAAGAAGGAACCGGACAGCGTGCCGACCACCAGCCCCGGCGCGAAACTTTTGACGATGTCCCAGCGCACGGCGCCGTGGCTGTGATGCGCGCGCATGCTGGCGATCGAGGTGAATACGATGGTCGCCATCGAGGTGCCGAGCGCCAGGTGCATGCTGTGTTCGACCGGGAAGTTCTGCGTCGTGAAAATCATGAACAGCAGCGGCACGATGGTCAGTCCGCCGCCGACGCCGAACAGGCCCGCGACAAAGCCGGCGAACACGCCCAGCAGCGGATAGGCGAGCCACCAGATGGTCATTTCTTTTCCTTCATCAGCTTGCCGGTGATGAACTTCCATTCCGCCGGGTCGACGGGGGTGATCGACAGGCGGTTGCCTTTCTGCAGGGCCCGCAGATGGGCGAGTTCAGGGTGCGCGCGCAGTTCGTCGAGGCCGACCAGCCGGGTCTTCTTGACGACGCGCACATCGACATTCACCCAGCGCGGATTTTCCGGCGTGGATTTCGGGTCGAAGTAGGGACTGTCGGGATCGAACTGGGTGCGGTCCGGGTAGGCGAGCTGCGACACCTCGGCCAGTCCGGCGATGCCCGGTTCGGGGCACGACGAATGATAGAAGAGCACGCCGTCGCCGACCTGCATCTGGTCGCGCATGAAGTTGCGCGCCTGGTAGTTGCGCACGCCCCACCAGTCCACGGTCTGGTTCGGCATCGCGAGCACGTCGTCGATGCCCACCACCGCGGGTTCGGTCTTCATCAGCCAGTAGCGTGCCATGCAGCCTGCCTTTCCGTCGACACAAAAAAACGGGGCGCGGAATCTCCGCGCCCTGCCGATTGATTCCCCCGCGCGTGCCGTTTGGCCGGCATCCTGAACCTGCGTTCAGAAGGGCCGCTTTCCTGCCGCATCAGGTTCGCTCTCCGGGAGCGATCACAACAGCGGCGTCAATGGGCTGCAGCCGATGCCAATGGGTATTGGTTCAAGGAATGTATGGCCTTGGCGAACACCGCAGGGGAAACCCTGGGAAGCCAGGCAACTCATTTGCGAACCGGAGGTGCGGCGCGGCTCAGAACAACTGTTCGTGCTGCGCCAGCGATTCGTCGAGCTTGGCTTCGATGGAATTTATTCTACGCTGAATCGACTCGCGTTCAAGTGTCGCCGCCGCTTCTGCCGGAGTGTTCTTCAGGGCCAGGAATTCGTGCGCCAGATTCAGCGCCGCCATCACCGCGATGCGCTCGCCGTTGCCGCGCGCGCCGGACGACGATTTGTCGCCGATTTCCTTCAGCTTGCCGTCGAGAAAGCTCACGGCGGCGAGCAAGGCCTCGCGCTCTGCGGGTTCGCAGGCCACGCGATATTCCTTGCCCATCAGCTTGATTTCGAGGGTATTGCTCATTCTTCGGGTAATCGTGCCATCAGGGCTTCGAGGCGTTGGCGGGTGATGTCGATCTTTTGCGTCAACGCGGCTTTTTCGGCCTCGAGGCTGGTGACGTGGGCGCGCAATGCCTGGTTCTCGCTGCGCAGGCTGGCGCAGACGGCCACTATCTGTTCGACCTTGCGCTCAAGGTGATCGAGGGAAACGCTCATGGCGGCAAGTTTCCGGGAAAAGTTCAATCAGGTCAAGCAACAAGCTGGGAAACTGAATGTCGTTTGGCAGGCGCCGCCGGTAATCAAGCGCGGTCTGGCAAAATGCCCCCATGCCCATTGAAGCCTTCTCTCCGGCCAGCCTGCGCCGCGTATTGGTGATCAAGCTGCGCCATCACGGCGATGTGCTGCTCGCCACGCCGGTGCTGTCGATGCTGCAGCGCGTGGCGCCGCAGTGCGAAGTGGATGCGCTGGCCTACGCCGATACCGCGCCGATGCTCGAAGGCCACCCGGCACTGGCGCAACTGCATCTGATCGACCGCAACTGGAAGCGGCAGGGCTTGCGGCGGCAGACTGCCGCCGAATGGAAGCTGATTTCGGTGCTGCGCGCGCGGCGCTATGATCTTGTCGTGCATCTCTCGGTGCATACGCGCGGCGCCTGGCTGGTGCGTCTGCTGCGGCCGTGCTGGTCGGTGGCGCCCAAATTTCGTGATGGATTCTGGGCGCACAGTTTCACCCATCTTTATCCCGCGCAGTCGGACCCGCTGCGCCACACCGTCGAAACCAATCTCGACAGCCTGCGCGCGCTGGGGCTGGAGCCCACCGCCGCGGACAAGGTCGTGACCATGATGCCGGGGGCAAAGGCCGAGGCGCGCGTTGCCGAGCTCCTTGCACAGCACGGCTTGCAGGCAGGCGGCTTCATCCATGTCCATCCCGCGTCGCGCTGGGCCTTCAAGTGCTGGCCCGCCGAACGCGTGGCCGCGCTGTGCGACGCGCTCGCGGCGAAAGGCTGGCCCATCGTACTGAGTTCGGCGCCAGACGCGAAGGAAAAGGCGCTGATCGCCGAGGTATGTGCTGCGCGCGAGAAGAACTCCGTATCGCCAGCGTCTACTCTTGATCTCTCCGGCCGGCTTTCGCTGAAGGAACTCGCGGCCCTGACGGCGCAGGCCAGGCTCTTCGTCGGCGTCGATTCGGCGCCGATGCACATCGCCGCCGCGATGGGCACGCCGGTGGTCGCCATCTTCGGCCCCTCGGGCGATCTCGAATGGGGGCCGTGGGACGAAGCGGGGAAGAATCTTCACCGCGTCGTCGCCTCGACCACGCACCCCTGCCGCCCCTGCGGCATGGCCGGCTGCAACGACAGCAAGGTCAGCGCCTGCCTGACCACCTTGCCGGTGGCCCAGGTTTTATCAGTCTGTGAGGAACTGCTGGCGTGAAACTCGCCATCGTCCGCCAGAAATACACTCCGTTCGGCGGCGCCGAGCGCTTTGTCGAACGCGCGCTGGCGGCGCTCAGGGCAAACCACGTCGATGTCTCGATCGTTGCGCGCGAGTGGCTGGGCGACGCGGCGGGCGAAATGCCGTGCGTGCGCGTCAATCCCTTCTATCTCGGCCGCACCTGGCGCGACGCCGGGTTTGCGCGCGGCGTGCGGCGCCTGATCGAAGAGCGGCGCTTCGACCTGGTGCAAAGCCACGAGCGGATTCCCGGCTGCGACATCTACCGCGCCGGCGACGGCGTTCATGCCACCTGGCTGGAATTGCGCAACAAGCCGCTCGACGCGTATTCGCCCTGGCACCGCTACACCCTCGCGGCCGAGGCGGAAATGTTCCGCCACCCGAAGCTGCGCACCGTGATCTGCAATTCGCGCATGGTGAGGGACGACATCGCGCGCCGCTTCGGCCTCCCCGGCGAGAAGTTGCAGGTGATCTACAGCGGCGTCGACCTCGATGCCTTTCATCCACGGCTGCGTGAGGAAAAGGGCCGCGCCTTGCGCGAGAAAGTCGGCGCTGGCGCGACGGCGCCGGTAATTCTCTTCGTCGGTTCCGGCTACGAGCGCAAGGGCGTGCCGACCTTGCTGCGCGCCCTCTCGCAAATGGAGCGCTGCGATGCCCGGCTCTGGGTGGTCGGCCGCGACAAGGACGAAACCCTGATGCGCAAGCTGGCGCAGACCCTGGGCGTCGATCAGCGCGTGCTCTTCCTCGGCGCGCAGACGGACGTCAAGCCCTTTTACGGCGCGGCGGACGTGTTCGCCCTGCCGACGATTTACGATCCCTTTCCGAACGCCGCGCTCGAGGCGCTGGCCTGCGGCCTGCCGCTGGTCACCACCACGACCTGCGGCGCGGCGGAACTCGTCACGGCGGACAACGGCCTGGTGGTTTCCGCCGGCGACGCGGCGGCCCTCGCCGCGAGTCTGGATGCCTTGTGCGGCCGCGCGCCGGCGATGCGCGATGCCGCCCGTGCCAGCGTCGCCCATCTCGATCTGGTGCAGATGGCGGCGCAACTGATGGCGCTCTACTCCCGGCTCGTATAAGCCGCCGCGTCGGCCACCACCGGCCGCAGGCGCTCGACGAAGGCTTCGAAGGAAAAGCGCGCGAGGTGCGTGTCGGCCAGTTCGGGTTTCGGCCTGGCGCGGCCCGCCAGCAATTCATCGAGCAGGCGGGCGAAATCGGCGCCGCCATCCTGTCGCGGATCGCGGTAGAGAAAACCGGTCAGGCCGTTGGTCACGGTCTCCGTGAAGGGCGGCGCATGCACCGCGATCACGGGCGTGCCGCAGGCCTGCGCCTCGATGATGTTGAGGCCCAGCGCCTCCTTTTCCGGCAGGCCGGAGAGCAGGTAGTCGAGCTGCGGGTAGATCGCCGCGACCTTGCCCTGCTGGCCCCAGAAGCGCACCTGTCCGGCGGGCAGCGCGGCGAGCGCGCGGTCGAGGTCGCGCACCGAGGCATAGCCGCCGCTGCCGAAGATTTCGAGATTGACCCCGCGATGACGGGCGAGTACCGGCGCCAGATGCGCGAACAGCAGCGGAAACTGCTTGATCGGCGTCAGGCGCGAGACGATGCCCAGCGTGAGGCCGGGACGCCGCTCGAAGGCCGGATGGGCCCGCAGCATTTCGACGAGAGGTTCGATCGTGCCGAGCAGGCGGTCGCGGCCCTTGCGCCGGTCCCAGTCGTAGCGGCTGCGGCGGCGTATCTCGCCGCCGCCGGGCCGGTTCGCCAGGTCGGCGACGCCATACAGCGGCTCGTCCCAGGCCGGCAGCCCGGCCGCCTTGAGTCCGTCGCGCACCCAGCCGGAGACGGCGTAAATGCGGTCGTGGCCGGCGAAGGCGGCGGGGTCACGTCCCTGCACCGGCATGTGCGCGATGGCGCTGCGCAGCCGCTGCGGCATGGCAGTGCGCAGTTCGGCCGGCAGCGGGCCGTGCGACAGCAGCCAGAGCGGCCCCGCCGGCAGATGCCGGGGCAGGTCGGCGGCATCGGCGACGGCGATGCGCTCGGTGTCCGCGGGCAGCCCGAGCCGGTCCCAGAACGCGGCACGGGGGTGCACCAGCAGCCGCGTCGGCACGCCGAGCTGCGAAAGCGCGCGGCAGAGAAAGGCGGTGTACACCTCGCCGCCGCCGAAGTGCGGTTGCAGGTTGATCTGGACCAGATTCATGTCTGTCGTCCCGGGCGCTTCATCGCCGCGACCAGCACGCCGCAGAGGAAGGCGAACAGCCCCAGCCGCCAGCCCGAAAGATGGCCGTCGAGCAGGCAGCGCAACATATAGCTGCCGACCAAAAAGCTCAACATCAGGCCGGCGCCGTCGTCATGTTCGCGGAACTGCTTCCAGCCGCCGCGAATTGCCAGGCCGGCCGTGACCAGCAGCAGGGCGAGCCCGGGAAGGCCGGCGCCGAGCGCGAAATCCAGCCAGCCGCTGTGGCTGCTGACCATGCCGCGGAAGCCGTATTTTTCGGCGACCGCGCGGCCGAAGCCGTCGCGGCCGAAGCCGAGGCCCAGCGGATGTTCGCCGATCGCGAGCACGGCCTGGTGCGCCCAGGCGGCACGCAAATAGGCGGAGTCGTCGATGTCGGCGCCCGAGGGCGCCGTGGGCCGCAGCGCCTGGTCTCCCGTCATCCAGTACGGGCTGGACGATGTCCAGCCGATGGAAAGCGACTCCTGCAATCCGCTCCAGCGCGAATCGCGCGCCAGCGATACGCCGCCCAGTGTGGCGACGACCAGCAGCAGCAGGATGAAGCGCGGTTGGCGGCGCGCCATCCAGGCGGCAGCCGCCAGCAGCAGGCCGATGTTGACGAGGGTTCCGTTGCGTACCCGCAAGGCTGCATCGGCAAGCAGCGACACCGCCGGCGCTGCCCAGCCGGCAGCGCCGGCGCCCATCGCCGCGACTCTTTCGGCGAGTACGAGGGTGAACAGGAAGCCGTTCAGGCTGCTGTGATAGTCACGCTCGCCGAAGGGCACGATTCCCTTGGACCCGTCCGCCACAGCGCCGGTGGTGGCCAGCAACCAGAGTTGCCAGCCGAACATCCAGAGCATGTGCGTCAACAGCGCCGCGATTGCGGCGCGAATTGCCAGGCGCGGTTCCATGCGCGCCGCGGCATAGGTCGCCAGCGCTGCGGTCAGCAGCGGCACGATCCAGTCGCCGCGCAGATTGTCCAGCGCAAGAGTCGACGCCGGCGCCACGGTGATGGAATGCAGCACCAGCCAGGCGGTGGTCGCCACCAGGCCCCATGCCGCGGGCCTCAGCTTCCGTGGCAGCTCCAGGCGCCGGGCTCCCCGCAGCGTGGCCAGCAGCACCAGCACGCCGATCAGCAGCAGCAGGTTGCGCAGCGCGATGGTATGCGGAATGGGAAAGACGAAAACGATCGCGGCGAGCCAGGCCGGCCAGAGCCAGGCCATCGCTGCGCTTCGCGTCATTTGCCGGCTCCGGCCAGCCAGGAGCGCAGCCAGTGACGCGCGATGCGGCGGTGCTGGGCAAATCCGGCGGCATGGCGCCAGAGCAGGCCCAGGAAGCCTTCCCGCTTCAGCTTCAGCAGCAGGCTGCGGGCAACGGCCCGCTCGGGCATGTGTTCGAGCTTGTGGAATATGGACAGCGCGCCATCGACCAATTGGGCGTCGAGCAGGCGGCGCAGTTCGGGGTCGCCGTCGACCCCGCGTGCGAAGTCCGCCAGGGTGCAAGCGTTGGTGACGCTGCTGGCGACGATCGCCTCGAGCTGGCGCTGCCTCTGCTCGGGCGTCGGGCGGCGCACCGGAATGCGGTAATTGACGGCGACGTGATCGAGATAGCGCACCCGCTTCGCCGCCAGCAGAACCTCCGTGGTCCAGATCACGTCCTCGTGGATCAGGCGCGGAATGAAGCGGAAGCGATGCGCCTCGATGAAGTCGCGCCGGTAAAGATGCATCCAGACCATGTGCAGAAAGCGTCCGGCCCGCAGGCGCCGGCGCAGCCACTCGCGGCCGGGAATGATCTCCGTCGCGGCCGCGTCGGCATAGACCGGGGCATCGGGCTGCCGCCCCTCGTAGTGGTAGCGGGCGTTGAACAACGTGATGTCGAGCCGCCCTTCTTCGGCGCTGCGCGTTGCTTCCGCGTAGGCATCGGGCTCGACGAAATCGTCCGAATCGACGAAGGCGAGATACTTTCCGCGCGCCGCGTCGAGCCCGGTGTTGCGTGCCGCCGACAGTCCGCCGTTTTCCTGGCGGATCACGCGCATTTGCGGCAGGCGCGGCGCGAATTCCGCGAGAATGCGCGGGCAGTCGTCGGTCGAACCGTCGTCGACCACGATGATCTCGTCGGCCGGCGGATTCAGCGCGGCGAGGCTTTCCAGGCAGCGCGGCAGGTAGGGCGCGACGTTGTAGACCGGCATGACGATGGAGAGTGTCGGCACGCTCATCCCAGCCGCCCCCGTTTACCCTCGTGCCAGGCCAACAGTGCGTTGTGCAGCGTCGCCGCGCGGTGGGCGTAGGTGTGGTGCGCCATGACATGGGCGTGGCAGCGTTCGGCGAGGTCGCGCGCGGCACTGAAGTTCGCCAGCCAGTATTCGATTTGCGTGATGCAATCGTCCAGGCCGTCGAACTCGGCCCAGTTCTCGCCGGGCGTGAAGTCGTCGCGCGCATGCGTGCGACGGTCGCAGAGCAGGAAGCCGCCGCAGGCCGGAATGCCGTAGCAGCGCTCGGGCAGGCCCGAGGCGATGGGGGCGCCATAGTCGCAGGAGGCACCGAAGTTGAGGTTAATGCGGCTGTTCTGGATCAGGGACACCTGTTCCTCGACGCTCATGCCGGCCGATTCGCGGAACAGGAAGCGGATGCTGCGCGCCGCCAGCCGCTCGCCCAGCGCGGCGAAGAACTTCTGGCGGCCGCGCATCTCCTTGTAGCGACTGCCGTCCATGGCGCCGAAGAAGCTGACATCCCAGGTGTATTGGGTCGGATCGCGCGAGCGGGCGAGCTCCATGCCGGTGTCGCCGCGCAGGTTGTAGCGTTGGGTATCTGCGGCATTGGGAAAGTACAGGACGGCGTCCGCGAAGTTGCGGCGCGTGTCGACTAGGGTATGCGTTGCATAAATATCAAGCAGACGAAAGCGGTCCAGCAAATCCAGCCGCCAGGATGCGCGATTCAGGTAGTGCGGGGCATCCTGATTCCACGCAAACAACGGAACTTCTTGCTGCGCCAGAAGACGACGCAGGCGGGCCACATTCAATGGATGGCGCAAGGCGTCATAAAACCAGATGGCGGCCCCGAGCAGTCTGTCGCCGGCAACTGGGAGGGTGCCCCACGCATCCAGGTGCAGCGCGATGCCGCGGGCTGCGAGTGCTTGCAGAATAGGTGGGCTGAACCACGAATGGTTGATGATCAGGTGGTCGCGCGCCATCGGGAACTACCAGCTGGCGGGCTGCTTGCGACTTCCGCACGCAATCTTCCCGAGCTGGAAGCGCAACTTGCGCCATTGCCCGTTGCGCTTCCGCGCATTGTCTGCGGCAGAAGGCGGCGGCGTCGGCATGCCGGAATAGCCGGCGATCGGCGAGCGGCCGACGGGATAGGGCACTACGGCTTGGATGCGGACCTTGCACAGATCGCGGATTAGTTCCCAGTGATCAGGCACGACAGTGACCTTCGGCATGGTGGTGAGGATCCGGTCGGCGGCGGCGCGCGTCAGCAGATAGCCATGAGTGCCGCGCGCCATGTGGATCGGAAACACTTTGCGTTCCCGATCCAGGCGCCATCCGCCAAAGGGTCGGTAGTATTTCGCATGCGAGAGCAGGACCAGCGTCGGCTCGGCGGGAGACAGTCGCGCCAGCAGACGCTCGATTACCTGCAAGGCGTGTTCGCCGATGAGCGCATCGTCTTCGAGAATCAATGCAGCGGCGAGGTCTTCGCTCTGCATGCGACGATAGGCATCGAGATGGCTGAGCGCGCAGCCGACATGCCCCGGCGACAGGCCTTTGCCGTAGCGCCTGCGCGCCGCATTCTCATCGTACCGATATTCGAGTTCCGCCGCGCTGAGCTTGCGGCCCTCCACGGCATCAAGGAATTCCCATACGGGAAACCCGGGCTGATCGAGTTGCCCGGCCATCAGTCGGCGCCTGTCGGCCGATCCAGCCAGGCTGACGACGAAGACCTTGAATTTTCCTGCCGGAATCATTGCCTGAGGTTGAGCTTGCGATACAGATAGAAAACGTTCTTGCGCAACAGGGTGAAGTCGATCAGAAATCCTTTGGCAATGAGAGCGGCGAACATGCTGTTGATGGCTTCATTGGAGATCATTCCGGGATGGGTCTCGATGCAGATCTTGCGCAGCCCGTCGAGGTGGGCATATTCGAAGAAGTCTATTTCTCCGCCCTCGATGTCGATGATCAGGAAGCTCGGGCGAACCGTGTCGAACTCGTCGTTGAGGTCTATCTGTGGCACCTCCACCTGCTTCGCACTGGCGGTGCCGGTCACGGTGGACGAGGCCCAGAATTCCTCCTCCACATGCAGAGTGCAGACGCCGCTGCCGCGCGCCATCATGGCGTTCACGACTCGCGGCGAGACCCCGTTCTTTTGATGGGTTGCGGCGATCACATCCATCATCGCGGGGTTGGCTTCGTAGGCATGCACCCGCTCGTTGCCGATGCGTTTGGCGCACAAGGCCGAGAGATAGCCTATGCCGGCACCGACTTCCATGACAACGTCGTCGGCTTCGAGCCGCTTGTCGACGATGTCGGATTCCTTGGCCTCGTATTCGCCGAAGTAGATCTTTTTCTGGATTCCGGGGGCGATCAGGGGATGTTTGGTCGGCAGGCTGATCCCCCGGTTGTCTGCCCACTGCGGTATGGAAAACGTCCAACGAAGCTTTTTCAGACGCCTGGCGGTGCGGCCATCGGGCCGGATGAATTTGCTCATGGGGGCCTTATCTACTACGGGAATAGGTTGCTGTCGACCGGTTGCGCCTGGCGCGATCTATGAAGCGCCATTATAGTTGGCAGGCCTGCTTAGCTTCGAAGGCACGCGCCCATTCTAGCGTAATCGTCAGACCGGCCTCGAACGAGGTCGCGCAACGCCAGCCAAGTTCGCGCGTGGCCAGGCTTGAATCGAGAATGCTGACCGGCACATCCACCGGACGCGCGGGACGGAACTCGAGCTGAAGCGTCTTGCCGGACAGTTTCTCGACAGCACGAACGACTTGCAGCACGTCATGCCCGATGCCGCTGCCGATGTTGAAGACGCGCGAATCGCCTGTGTGTCCAATGGTCTTGATGATCGCCTCGACTACGTCATTGACATAGACGTAGTCGCGGACCACGCCGCCATCGCCCCATATCTGCAAACTGGTATCGTGCAGCGCGCTGGCCATCACGGCAGCAATCACACCTTGCCCCTTGTAGGCGGTCTGGTACGGGCCGAATGGGTTAGCAACGCGCAGGATGCGGTAGTCGAGCCCGTGCTGGTGGCGATATACCGCCAGGTACTTTTCGATCGCGAGTTTCGCTACGCCGTAGGCCGTGATCGGATTCGTCGGCGTACTTTCCGGGGTGGGAATCTGGTCGCACGGACCATAGACGGTGCCGCCCGAGGAAATGAACACAATCCGCCCGACCCCAAGTTCGACGCACTGATCAAGCAACTCGAGCGTGTCGATGACGTTGGATTGGGCATCGTCGGCGATTCGTCTGTCCGCCGTAGCGGGGGTCGAGGTGCTGGCCAGATGGATCACCGTGTCGCAACCGGCGAGAACCTGCCGTACCTCGGCGCCCGATACCTCTCCCCGCGTCCAGTTCAGTCCCTGCCAGGCTGTCGGGAAGGCCTGCCGCCGGCCGAAGCAACGGAGTTCGCCAACGGTGCCGGCGAGCCGCAGGGCAAGGTTGGTGCCAAGGAAACCGCCGGCGCCTAGAATCGCGACTGTCGAGCTCATGTTGGAGTAGTTACTTCATTTGTGCGATGGATGCGGAACACGGAATGGGCGAGCGGCGTGCCATTTCATGCGGCGAGAGGGTACCGTTCGAGCCAGGCCAGCAGCACGGCGAAAGTGTACATCAGGCGCACGTTGCCCTTTCCCTGCCGCGCCTCGCGCCACAGGGCGGCAAGCGGGCCGGCAGCCAGCCAGGGCGCGCGTGCCGCGGCCGCGGCGACCTGGGCGTCGGTCCAGTCGCGCCAGGGTCCGGCGAAGTTGGCGCGCAGCGGCACCGAGAAGCCGTGCTTCTCGCGGTTCCAGACAGCTTCCGGCAGGTGGCGGCGCGCCAGCGCGCGCAGCAGCGCCTTGCCGCCGCCGGCATCGAAATGCACCGCGGCCGGCAGGCGCAGCATCCTGTCCTGGATGGCGTTGGCCAGGAGCGGCACGCGCACTTCGAGGCCGTGCGCCATGCTGGCGCGGTCGGTCTTGGCGAGGCAGTTCTCCGAGAGATAGGTCCATAGGTCGGCGCGCAGCAATGCGCCGCGGTCGTAGTTGCCATGGCGCGCGGCCAGCTCGCGCCAGAGCTCGAGGGTGCGTTCCGGCTGCGCGGCGCGTGCGACGCCGGCAACGAGATAGCGGCGCAAATCCTTGCGACTGCCTCGATAGTCCCCCAGCTCGACGCGACGATAGAGCAGCAGTTCCGCTCCGGCCAGCGCGCGGCGGCGCAGGCTGGTCGGCGCCAAGCCATGGCGCAGCAAGCCACGCAGGATCTGCTTGCCGATGCTATCGGGGAAGCGGTCGGCGCTGTCGAGAAAGCGCGGATAGCCGCCGAAGAGTTCGTCGCCGCCGTCGCCCGACAGGGCCACCGTGACATGCCGGCGCGTCAGGCGCGACAGCGCCCAGGTCGGAATGTAGGCGGGGTCGGCGAGCGGCTGGTCGAGGTCTGCCAGTGCGGCCGCCAAGGTGTCGGCGGTAAGTTCGGGGGCATCGAGGATGTGGTGCTCGGTGCCGTATTGATCGGCCACGGCCTGCGCGTGCGGGCTTTCGTCGAAGCCGGCCTCGGCAAAGCGCACACTGAAGGTTCGTATCGGCCGCGCGCCGGCCTGCGCCATGTAATGCACGACCAGGCTGCTGTCGATGCCGCCGGAAAGGAAGGCGCCCAGCGGCACGTCGGCGATGAGCTGGTCCTTGACGGCCTGCGCCAGCAGGCCATCGGTTTCCTCGACCAGCGCCTCGCGCTTCGGCGCCTTTTCCGTCGCGTCGGGAATTGTCCACCAGCGCCGCGGCTTCGCCCTGCTGCCGGCCTTCCATCTCAGGCAGGTGCCCGGCGGCAGGGCGCGGATGTCGCGCGCCAGGGTATGCGGCGCCAGCGGCGTCTGGAAGGCCAGATAGTCGCGCAGGCCTTCGGCGTCGAGGCGCCTGGGGAAGTTCTTCAGGACGAAGAAGGGCGCCAGCGTGGACGCCGCCACCAGCCCGCCGGCGTGTTCGCCCCAGAACAGCGGCTTGATGCCAAGCCGGTCGCGGGCGAGAAAAATGCTGCCGTCCTGGGCATCGCGGATGGCGAAGGCGAACATGCCGTCGAGCCTTTCCACCACGGCTTCGCCCCAGTGCAGGTAGCCGGTCAGCAGCACCTCGCTGTCGGAACGCGTGGCGAAGGCATGGCCAGCAGCCTCCAGTTCGCGCCGCAGGCTGACGAAGTTGTATATCTCGCCGTTGTAGACCATGGCCAGCCGGTCTCGGTCCGCCGTCATCGGCTGGCGCCCGCCGGCGACGTCGATCACCGCCAGCCGCGCATGGCCGAGCAGGGCGTTGCCGTGGGCCAGTACATCGCTGGCGTCGGGGCCGCGCGATTTGAGTGCCGCCAGCGCCGTGCCGAAATCGGCGCGGAAGGCGTCACCGACAGCGAGCAGGATGCCGCACATCAGACGTTCTCCCGTGCCATGGCTTCCCAGGCGTCGAGCGCCCGGTCGGCAGCATAGGGTGCGAGCGCCTCGGCGACAAGATCTTGTGCCGGTTTCGGCGCCGCCAGCGCGGCGCGCATCGCCGTTGCCAGCGCCCCGGCGTCACCGCAAGGCACCAGCCATTTCGCGAGTTCGCCGCCGAGGATCTCGCGCGGGCCGGAGGGGCAGTCGGTGCTGAGCACGCGCGTGCCGCAGGCCAGCGCCTCGATCAGCACGTTGGGCAGGCCTTCGTGGTCGGAGCACAGCACCAGCAGCTCGGCGCCGGCCATCCATGGATAGGGGTTGGCCTGAAAGTCGGCGACGGCGACACGGCGCTGCAAACCGTGCTGCGCAATCAATGCCGTCAGACCAGCAGCTGGCGGCGTCAGCAGTACGAGCTGGTGCGGCGCGTCCAGCGCGGCGAAGGCGGCCAGCAGCAGGTCGTGGCGCTTCTGAGCGGCGTAGCGGCCGACGTGGAGGACGTAAGGTCCGGCGGGCCGCGCCGGGCAGGGCGCGGCGGCCAGGGCGCGGATTCCGGCGAAGTCGAAGGGATTGCCGATGACGCGCATGCGGCCGGCATCGACGCCGAAGTGCGATTGCAGGTCCGCCGACACGCCCTGCGACACGGCGACCAGCCGGCGCGAGCCGTAGAGTTCCCGGTAGCGCGCTGCGCGCCTCGGCGCCTTCGCGGAGGGCAGACGCGCGATCTCAGCCGACAGGGTGTTGGCGATGCGGCAGACGTGGCGCGGGATGCCGGCCAGTGCCGCGACTTCGTCGGCGAAAGGCAGCGTCGAGACCAGTAGGTCGTGCGGGCGCACCGCCAAGTGGCGGCGCAGGCACCAGGCCAGGCGCCGCTTTCCCAGCCAGCCGTGAGCGGCGCGCGCGGCCATGGCGTGGAAGCGGCAGCCTGCCGGCGGGGCGTAGCGGCCGGCAGGACTGCCGGCTGTTTCACAGACGATGAAGTCCACCTCGTGCCCGCGCGCGGCGAGGCCGCTGGCGATCTTGGCCAGCGCCTTTTCGGCGCCGCCGCCGGCAAGGTTGGTGGTGAACAAGGCGAACCTCATTGCTGGCGGTAGCCCGTAAGCGCTTCCTGTACGGCCGCCCAAACAGAATCAACGCTGATCTGATCCATTGTCGACTGCTCCGAACAGCGTCCGTCCGCATCCGGATGATCGATCAGCCATGCCGCGGGGTGGTCGAGCGGACCGGTGTGACGTGACGAGGACAGGCAGTGGTAGAGCGCCACCATCGGCCTGTCGAATGAACTCATGATATGCGTAGGTCCGGTATCGACTCCCACATACAGATCGATTTGAGCCATCAGCGCGCCGGTCTCCCGCAGCGTCAGGCGTCCCGAAAAATCCACTGCCCGGGCGCCGATAGTCGTGGCAAGCCAGCTCGTCCGGTCGCGTTCTTCCTTGCCGCCAAAAATAAGAAACCGCGCTGCCGGCCACCGGTCTGCAATTCGCTCTGTCAGTCCGAGAAAACTTTCGATCGGCCAGTCACGGTAGCCCTTGGTTGGAAAGCTGGCGACCTGCAGACCAACTAGCGGCCCGGTCTCGGCTAGTCCACTCAGTCTGAGCCGCTCCCTGGCTGCCGAGATCTCCTCGTCGGACAAGGAAAAATCGATTCGCAGTTGATGGGTATCGATACCCAGTGCCTGCGGGAGCCTCAGCAGTTGCCTTACGGCGTGCTCGCTTTGGAAGGCGGGAACGGGAACCGCGTGTGCAAGTCGCGCGTTGAGAGACTCATCCGATTGCCGGAATGCCACCACTCTGGATGAAACCGCAAGGGCATGCTTGACCAGCGAGGAATCGAAGCCATATACGATCGCGAGGTCGAACTTCTTTCGTCGCCATAAGCTCTTTACAATTGCCGACGTTTTAGTGATGGTGCCCAGTTCGGTGACGTAAGGCAGGTTTCGGAAGACTTCGGCCCGCTTCGGGTGCCCCAGTACCGTGATCCTTGCCTTGGGCCAAGTGTCTGCTACGGCTCGTAACGCGGGCGTGGAAAACAGCGTGTCGCCGATTCTTGAGACCACGATGAACAGAATGCGAGACGGTGCTTCCATTTTCGCCTCCTTGTTGCAGGTGCCAGCGATGCCGCGAAATCGGCTCATGATCCCGTCCAGGGCGCTTGGCGGCCTTGAACGGTGCTGCCAAAGATCGCCTCCATGCTGTCCAGCATCGCGTCGCGCGAAAAGTCGGCGCTGGCGCGACGGCGCGCGGCCTCGCCGAGGCGCGCCGCGAGCGAGCTGTCGTCGAGCAGGCGGCCGATCGCGGCGGCCAGCGCCGCGGCATCCCTGGGCGGCACGATCAGCGCCGTGTTCCTGTCGCTGACGGCTTCGAGTATGGCGCCGACCGGGGTGGTGACGATCGGCAGGCCGCAGAGCATGGCCTGCAGGATCGCCTGCGGCACGCCTTCGTTGGCGTAGGACGGCAGGCAGAACACATCCATCGCCTGCAGCCAGTGTTCGGGGTCGCTGCGCTGGCCGGCCAGCGTGACGCGCCCGCCTAGCCTGAGCGCCGCGATCCTGTCTTCTATCTGGCTGCGCATCGGGCCTTCGCCGACGATCAGCAGGTGCAGTTCCGGGCGGTCGAGTTGCGCGAGGGCGTCGAGCAGGAACAGGTGGCCCTTCCAGCTGCGCAGCGTGGCGACGATGCCGAGATGGCGCTGTGCCGGGTCGAGTCCGAGCGCGAGCTTGGCGGCAGTCTTGCCGGCCGCGCCTTCGACCGGACTGAAGCGCTCGGTGTCGATGCCGGTGGGCACCGAACTCACGCGCAGCGGTTCGAGGTCGAGGGCTTTCAGCAGGTGCCGGCGCAGACGTTCGCCGGTCGTGACCACGGCACTGGCGCGACGGTAGAGCCAGCGGTTGAAAAGATTGGCGGACACTTTTGCCGAGATGTGGCGGGTGCGCACGATGGCCGGCGGATCCGCGAGCGTGGCGCAGGCCAGGCCCGTCAGCCAGGAATCGGCCGAACTGTGGGTATTCACCACGTCCGGCGCCGCGCTGGCCAGATGGCTGCGCAGCGCGAGGAATCCGGCGACGGTCTTGAACTCGATCGGCAGCGCGACCACCGGCACGCCGAAGCGGGCCGCTTCGACCACCATCCGCGCATGCGCCGGGCAGGCCACGCTGACCTCGTGGCCGCGCGCGATCAGCCCGCGAGACTCCTCGAGGATGCGGATTTCCTGGCCGCCCCAGCCACAGGAGGCTTCGGTGTGGAGGATTTTCACGCGGAAGTCTCCTCGTAAAAACTCCAGGCTTCGGTGTGGAGAATTTTCACGCTGCCTCCGCCGGGCCGCCCCAAGGGGGCAGCAAGCCAATAACCGGAAGTCGCGAACGCGACTGAACCGTAGTCACCCCCTTTCCTGGAAAGGGGGTTGGGGGGAATGTCGTCATGAATCTTCGGAGAACTGCAGGCGGTAGAGACTCGCGTACAAACCGCCTGCTGCCATCAGCTCGGCATGGCTGCCGACTTCGGCGATGCGGCCGTGCGCCAGCACCACGATGCGGTCGGAATGCTCGACGGTGGACAGGCGGTGGGCGATCACCAGCGTGGTGCGGCCGTGCATCAGGGTTTCCAGGGCATCCTGCACGGCGCGCTCGGATTCGCTGTCGAGCGCCGAGGTGGCCTCGTCGAGGATCAGGATCGGCGCATCCTTGAGGATGGCGCGGGCGATCGCGATGCGCTGGCGCTGGCCGCCGGACAGGCGCGAGCCGTTTTCGCCGATCACGGTGTCGAACCCCAGCGGCATGGCGGCGATGAACTCCAGCGCATGCGCGGCGCGGGCGGCGGCCTCGATCTCGCTGCGGCTCGCGTCGCGCTTGCCGCCGTAGGCGATGTTGGCGGCGACCGTGTCGTCGAAGAGAAACACGTCCTGGCCGACGTGGGCGATGTTGGCGCGCAGGCTGCCCAGCGTCAGCGTTTCGATGTCGTGGCCGTCGATGCGGATCTGGCCGCTGCCGACGTGATAGAAGCGCGGCACGAGATTGACGAAGGAGGACTTGCCGCCGCCCGAGGGGCCGACCAGCGCCACGGTTTCGCCGGGACGGATGGTCAGGTCGATGCCGGCCAATGCGTCGCGCTCGGCAGCGGCATAGCGCAGGCCGACGCCCGCGAATTCGATCTCGCCGAGGGCGTGGCCGAGGTCGAGGGTGCCGTGGTCGACTTCGGCCGCTTCGTCGAGCATGCGGAACACGCTTTCGGCGGCGGCGAGGCCTCGCTGCAGCGGGGCGTTGATGTCGGCCAGGTGCTTGAGCGGGGCGAGCAGCAGCAGCATCGCGGTGATGAAGGAAACGAAGCCGCCGACAGTCGTCTCGTTGCCGGCGGACTGGTGCAGAGCGACGTAGACCACGATGGCGAGGCCGACCGAGGCGAAGATCTGGGTGATCGGCGCGACGGCGGCGGCGGCGATCGCCTGGCGCATGCCATTGCCGCGCAGCGCGTTGTTGACCCTGGAAAAACGCGAAGTCGCATGCTGCTCGCCGCCGAAGATCTTGACCACCTTGTGGCCGCGTATCGATTCCTGCAGCACCTCGTTCATCTGCGCCATGCCTTCCTGTGACGCCAGCGACAGGCGCCGCAGGCGCGCAGAAAAGCCGCGGATGATGAGGGCGATCAGCGGAATCACGGCGAGGCTGGTCAGGGTCAGCTTCCAGTTGAGATACAGCAGCCAGGCCACGAGCCCGATTACCGAGAGGCTGTCGCGGATCAGCACGGTCAGCGTCGAGGTTGCGGCGGCGGCGACGCCATTCACGTCGTAGGCGATGCGCGTGGCCGGCACCGAGGAGGCGTGGGCGTCGAAGTAGCTGGCAGGCAGGCGCATCAGGCGCTCGAACATCAGCTGGCGCAGATCGGTGATGACGCGGTTGGATACCCAGGACATGCCGTAGGAGGCGAAAAAGCCCGCCACGCCGCGCAGGATGAAGATGCCGATGATGGCCAGCGGCAGCCAGGCCAGCCAGTCGCTGCCGCCCTGGCCGAAGCCATTGTCCAGCAGCGGCTTCATCAGCGCCGGAAACAGCGGTTCGGTGGCCGCCGCCAGCACCGTGGCGGCGAGCGTCAGGACGAAGCCCTTCCAGTGCGGGCGCACATGGCCGAGCAGGCGCAGATAGAGGTCGCGGCTTTCTTGCACTGGGAGTCGGGAAACGGGAAACCGCGAAGTATACAGGGGCTTACTCAGTGGGCTGCATCCCAGTTCGCGCCGACTCCGACCTCGACCAGCAGCGGCACCTTGAGCTTCGCCACGCCGCCCATCAGCTTCGGTAGCATCTCGCGCACGACATCGAGCTCCGCGTCCGGCACTTCGAGCACCAGTTCGTCATGCACCTGCAGCACCAGCAGGGTTCTCAGCTTCTGCGCGTCGATCCAGTCCTGCACGGCGAGCATGGCGCGCTTGATCAGGTCGGCGGCGGTACCCTGCATCGGCGCGTTGATCGCGGCGCGCTCGGCGCCCTGGCGGCGACCGACGTTGGACGATTTGATCTCGGGCAGCCACAGGCGGCGGCCGAATACGGTCTCGACGTAGCCCTTGTCGCGGGCGATGGCGCGGGTGTCTTCCATGTAGCGGGCCACCCCCGGGTAGCGGGCGAAATAGCGGTCCATGTAGGCCGCCGCGGCCGTGCGGTCCACGCCGATCTGTTTGGCCAGGCCGAAGGCGCTCATGCCGTAGATAAGGCCGAAGTTGATGACTTTCGCGGCGCGGCGCTGCTCGCTGCCGACTTCGATCGGCGTGATGCCGAAGATCTCGGCGGCCGTGGCGCGATGCACGTCCTCGCCCTGGGCGAAGGCTTCGAGCAGGCGCGGGTCGTCGGAGAGATGGGCCATGATGCGCAACTCGATCTGCGAATAGTCGGCGCTGACGATACGGTGATTCGCCGGTGCGACGAAGGCGGAGCGGATGCGGCGGCCCTCCTGCGTGCGGATCGGGATGTTCTGCAGGTTGGGGTCGGTCGAAGCCAGCCGGCCGGTGACCGCGGTGGCCTGGCCGAAGCTGGTGTGCACGCGGCCGGTGGCCGTGTCGATCATCTTCGGCAGCTTGTCGGTGTAGGTGTTCTTCAGCTTGGCCAGGCTGCGGTGTTCCAGGATCTTCTTCGGCAGCGGATAGTCCTCGGCCAGTTTCTCCAGCACTTCCTCGTCGGTCGAAGGCCCGCCCGAGGGCGTCTTCTTCACCACCGGCAGGCCCTGCTGGTTGAACAGGATTTCGGCCAGTTGCTTCGGCGAGTTGAGGTTGAAGGGCTGGCCGGCGAGCTGTTGCGCCTCGGCTTCGAGCGCCATGATCTTGCGCCCGAGCTCGTCGCTCTGCTGCGCCAGCGTCGCCGCGTCGATCAGCACGCCGTTGCGCTCGATGCGGAACAGCACCTCGGCGACCGGCAGTTCGAGGTCGCGGTAGAGGCTTTCGAGTTCGGGTTCGGCGGCGAGTTGCGGGCGCAGCGCCCGATGCACCCGCAGCGTGACGTCGGCATCTTCGGCGGCGTATTCGGCGGCGCGCGCGACATCGACCTGGGCGAAGGAAATCCGGTTGGCGCCCTTGCCGGTGATGTCGTCGTAGCTGATGGTTTTCAGCCCGCAATGGCGCGCCGCCAGCGCGCCGAGGTCGTGCGTCTTGTCCGATTCCAGCACATAGGATTGCAGCAGCGTGTCCTCGACGACGCCGCGCAATTGCACGCCGTGATTGGCGAACACATGGCGGTCGTACTTGAGGTGCTGGCCGAGTTTGGCGTGGTGCGCGGATTCGAGCCAGGGCTTGAGCCGCGCCAGGGTTTCGGCGAAGGGCAGTTGCGCCGGCGCGCCGGCATAGCTGTGGCCCAGCGGCAGGTAGGCGGCATCGACGCGATCTCCGTCGGCGATGGCGAAGGAAATGCCCACCAGCCTTGCCTGCATCGGGTCGAGGTCGGTGGTTTCGGTGTCGAGCGATACCAGCGCTGCCGCGTCGAGGCGGGCCAGCCAGGCGTCGAGCAGCGCGGCATCGAGGATGCATTGGTAGCCGCTGCGGTCGGGTTCGCTGGTCGGGGCCGCGGGAGTAGACGCCGACGGCACGGCGTTTTGTTCGCGTGCCTGCGGCGCCGGCTTCTCGCCGCTCAACTCGCGCAGCCAGCCCTTGAATTCCAGCCGTGCATACAGTCCGGCCAGCCTTTCGACATCCGGCGCCTGCGGCGCGAGGTCGGTCACGTGCGCCGGCAGCGGCACGTCGCGGACCACGGTGACGAGCTTTACGCCGAGCGGCAGAAAATCGAGGTGCTTCCGCAGGTTTTCGCCCACCGCCCCGCCGATCTCATTGGCATGGGCCACGATCGCGTCGAGCGAACCCCAGGCGTCCAGCCATTTGACGGCGGTCTTCGGCCCGACCTTGGACACGCCCGGTACGCCGTCCGAGGTATCGCCGACCAGCGCGAGGTAATCGACGATGCGCTCGGGCGGCACGCCGAACTTGGCCTTGACGCCGGCCGCGTCGAGCGTCTCGTTGTTCATGGTGTTGACCAGCGTGACGTGGCCGTTGACCAGCTGCGCGAGATCCTTGTCGCCGGTCGAGATCACGCAGTCGATGCCGGCCGCCGCAGCCTGCTGCGAAAGGGTGCCGATCACGTCGTCGGCCTCGACGCCGTCGATCATCAAGAGCGGCCAGCCGGCGGCGCGGATGCACTGGTGCAGCGGCTCGATTTGCGCCGCGAGGTCCTCCGGCATCGAAGGCCGGTGCGCCTTGTACTCCGGATACCAGTCGTCGCGGAAAGTCTTGCCCTTGGCATCAAATACCACGGCGCGATAATCTGACTTATAGTCGGCTTCGAGCACGCGCAGCATGGAAAGCACGCCGCGGATCGCGCCGGTGGGTTCTCCGGTCGAGGTGCGCAGATCGGGCAGCGCGTGGAATGCGCGGTAGAGATAGGACGAGCCGTCGACGAGCAGAAGCGTGGGCATGGGGAGCACTACGAAATGAATGACAAGGACAAATTACCCAAGAGCGCATCCAAAAGCCTGGGCAAGGGTTCGAAGCTCTTTGACGCGGCGCCTGCCCGGCAGACCGCTACCAGCGCGCGCGAAGCCTGGCGGGTGTTCGGCATTATGTCAGAGTTCGTCGAGGCGACCGAGCGTCTGGCGGCGATTCGCCCGGCGGTGTCGATCTTCGGCAGCGCGCGCATCGCGCGGGATTCCGACTCCTATCGCCTCACCGAAAAGATCGCCCGGCTGCTGTCGGACGCCGGCTTCTCGGTGATCTCCGGCGGCGGCCCCGGCGTCATGGAAGCGGCCAACAAGGGCGCCTTCGAAGGCAAGAGCATGTCGATCGGGCTCAACATCCAGCTGCCGCACGAGCAGAAGATGAACCACTATCAGGACATTTCGCAAAGCTTTCGCCATTTCTTCGCCCGCAAGTACATGTTCGTCAAGGTCGCCGCGGCCTATGTCGTGATGCCCGGCGGCTTCGGCACGCTGGATGAACTGCTGGAAGCGCTGACCCTGATCCAGACCGGCAAGAGCCCGCGCATTCCGCTGATCCTGGTCGGCTCCGAGTTCTGGGCCGGCCTGCTCGACTGGTTTCGCGAGCGGCTGGTGGCCGAGCGGATGATCAATCCCGAGGACATCCATCTGCTGCAGGTCATCGATGAACCGGAGGGCATCGTGGCGGCGATCTTCGACCACTACGAGGCGCGCGGCTTCGGGCCCTTGCCGGAAGAGCACGAATTGCTGCTTAACCTTTGATAAACTGGCAGCAAGAGTCAGTTTCCGCAGGAGTCGATTCCTGTCGGGACAGAGTCTCCCTTTAAGGACATCCCATGCGCCGCCTGATCTTCGTTCTGCTTTCCGCCGTGGCATTGAGCGTTGCCGCACAGACCCGGCCGCCGAAGCTGGAACCCATCCCCGAGCCGCCCCCGCCGCCGCCGGGCACGCTGAACGAATCGCTGGAGCCCCAGGTCACCATCACCAAACGCGGTGAAGACAAGGTCGAGGAATTCCGCCTGAGCGGCAAGCTCTACATGCTCAAGGTGACGCCGCCGCACGGCGTGCCCTACTACCTGCTCGATCACTCCGGCGACGGCCAGTGGGTGCGCCAGGACTCGAAGGATGCCGGGCTGCGCGTGCCGATGTGGGTGATCGGAACATTCTGAGGGCGCCCGCCCGCGGCCCGGTGCGCCGCATCGGCGCCCCGGGAAAATTCCCAGGCACGATTCGCGCATCTGCTTCCGCATGAACGGTCCCGTCGCCGCCGTGCCCCCGGCGTCTACTCCTGAGGCCGCGCCGCGCGACGTGGAGCGTTACGGACAGGTATTCACGCCGGCCGGCATCGTCGACCGCATGCTGGCCCTGTCACGCAACATCGGCCGCGCCGAGGGCCGCGTGCTCGATCCGGCCAGCGGCGACGGCGCGTTCTCACGGCGCATTCCCGGCTGCGTGGCGATCGAACTCGACGCCGCGCACTGCCCCGCCGGCGCGCTCAACATCGACTTCTTCGCCTACCCCGAGTCCGAGCAGTTCGCCACCGTCATCGGCAATCCGCCCTACGTCAAGGCGCGCGACATCCTGCCGGAAACCGCGCTGCGCCTCGGTTCCGGTCTGCTCGACGGCCACGCCAACCTCTACCTGCACTTCATCGAGAAATGCGTGCGCCATCTCGCGCCGGGCGGCGAACTGATTTTCATCACGCCGCGCGACTTCCTCAAGGCCACCGGCGCCGGGCGGCTCAACACCTGGCTGTTCGACCAGGGCACCATCACCGATTTCGAGGACCTCGGCGACGCCAAGATCTTCGCCGGCGCCGCGCCCAACTGCGCCATCTGGCGCTTCGAAAAGGGCAACGCCAGCCATCGCCTGCGGGACGGCCGGCGCATGGCGCTGTCCGGCGGCCAGTTGATGTTCACCCGCGGCATCTACAGCCTGCCGCTGGCCAGCGTCTTCGCCGTCAAGGTCGGCGCGGTATCCGGCGCCGACGACATTTTCAGCAACGCGGAATTCGCCAACGCCGACTTCGTCTGCTCGAAGACCGCGCAGACCGGCGAAACGCGCCGCATGATCTACCTCGATCGCGAAGGCCCGCTGCCGTATCTGGAACCGTTCAAGGAGCGCCTGCTGGCGCGCCGCGTCACCCGCTTCGACGAATCCAACTGGTGGAAGTGGGGCCGCCGGCATTTCGTCTCCGACGCGCCGCGCATTTACGTCAATGGCCGCACGCGCAATCCGCAGCCCTTCTTTCTCCATCCCTGCAACAACTACGACGGCGCGGTGCTGGCGCTGTTTCCGCACCGGACGAAGATCGCGGCCGCCGATCTCGCGCGGCTGACCGCCATGTTGAACGACGTGGACTGGGGCGAGCTCGGCTTCGTCTGCGACGGCCGCTTCCTGTTCTCGCAGCGCAGCCTGGAGCAGGCCCTGCTGCCGGAAGCCTTCGCCGAGTTCGCGGTCAAGGGCCTGATCTAGGCGCCGTCAAGCGAACGACCCACCTTGGACAATCAAGCCGGGTTTCGCTATGCTTCGCCGTATATATCGAGACAACGCCGCTTCGCTACACCATGTCCAAACCAGCGAAACCCAGATTGCGCATCCTGCTGGGCGCCGAGATCGCCCTCGGCCCGGGGAAGGCCGACCTGCTTGAGGCCATTGCCCGCAGCGGCTCGATTTCCGCCGCGGGCCGCGAGTTGGGCATGTCCTATCGCCGGGCATGGAACCTGGTCGAGGTGATGAATCGTTCGTTCCGCTCGCCGCTGGTGGAGACGCTGACCGGCGGCGCCGGCGGCGGCGGGGCGCGCGTCACCGGGTTCGGCGCGGATGTGCTGACGCGCTACCGCGCCATGGAAACCAAGGCGGCCATCGCCGTGGCGCCCGAGATGAAAGCCTTCGAGCGCCTGATGGCAGGTTCCGCCAAAACCTAGGCCGAAAATTTTTTGCGCCGTCGATATATACAATGAAACATAACGAATTCCTTTCATCCGGAGCCAAGCCATGACTCGCCAGCTGATCCTCGCCGTGACGATGTTGTTTCTGTCGTCACTGGCCCGTGCCGACGAAGTGCAGGTGGCCGTCGCCGCCAATTTCACGGCGCCGATGAAAGCCATCGTCGCCGAATTCGAGAATCTCACGGGACACAAGGCGCAGCTGTCCTTCGGCGGCACGGGAAAGTTTTACGCGCAGATCAAAAACGGCGCGCCCTACCAGGTTTTCCTCTCGGCGGATGATGAAACGCCGGCGAAGCTGGAGCAGGAAGGCTTGGCCGAGCCCGGCAGCCGCTTCACTTATGCCGTGGGGACGCTGGTGCTGTGGTCGGCGCGCCCCGATGTCGTGGATGCCAAAGGCGAGGTGCTGACGCGCGGGACATTCGCGCATCTGGCGCTGGCAAATCCGAAACTGGCGCCCTACGGCGCGGCGGCGATGGAGACGCTTGAAAAGCTCGGCCTCGCCGCGAGCTTGCGCGCGAAATTCGTCCAGGGCGAGAACATCGCGCAGACCCATCAGTTCGTGGCGTCCGGCAATGCCGAGCTGGGTTTCGTCGCCCTCTCGCAAGTCATGAAGGACGGACGCATCACCGGCGGCTCGGCCTGGATCGTTCCCGCCGAAATGCACCGACCCATCCGCCAGGATGCCGTGATCCTGAACCCCGGTCGCGACAAGGCCGCGGCGAACGCCCTGCTGCGTTTCCTGCGCGGCAGGCCGGCGCAAGCCATCATCCGCTCCTACGGCTACCAATAAACAGTCATGTTCGCCGCCGCCAACATCGAGGCCATCCTGCTGACAATAAAGCTGGCGTCGGTCGTCACGGCCCTGCTGCTGCTGATCGGCACGCCGATCGCCTGGTGGCTGGCGAACACGCATTCCCGGCTGAAGCCGGCGGTGGAGGCCGTCGTCGCCCTGCCCATCGTGCTGCCGCCCTCGGTGCTGGGCTTCTACCTGCTGGTGGCGATGGGACCGCACGGACCCGTCGGCCAAATCACGCAGGCGCTGGGGCTCGGCACCTTGCCCTTCACTTTCACCGGCCTCGTCGTCGCCTCGGTGTTCTATTCCCTGCCCTTCGTCGTGCAGCCGATACAGAACGCCTTCGCCGCGATCGGTCCCGGCCTGCTCGAAGCGGCCGCCACCTTGCGTGCCACTCCGCGCGACCGCTTTTTCACCGTGGCCCTGCCGCTGGCGCGGCCCGGCTTCGTCACCGCGGCCGTGCTCGGCTTCGCCCACACGGTCGGCGAATTCGGCGTGGTGCTGATGGTCGGCGGCAACATTCCGGGGCAGACGCGCGTGGTCTCGGTGCAGATCTACGACCACGTCGAGGCGCTGGAATACGGGCAGGCCCATGAACTCGCCATCCTGCTGATGGGCTTCTCCTTTGTCACGCTGTTCCTGCTCTACGCCTTCAATCGTCGCGCGACGATGCTGCGCACATGAACGAGCTGGCCACCCGCTTCCGTCACGCCTATCCGGGCTTCGGCCTCGATGTCGACCTGCGCCTGCCCGCGCGCGGCGTGACCGCGATCTTCGGCCCCTCCGGCTCGGGCAAGACCACCTTGCTGCGGCTGATCGCGGGGCTGGAAAAGGCGACGGACGGCTATCTGGCGGTGGGCGATGCCGTCTGGCAGGACGCGGATACCTTCCTGCCGACGCACGAGCGTCCGCTCGGCTACGTGTTCCAGGACGCGCGCCTGTTTCCGCACCTGGACGTGCGGCGCAATCTCGACTACGGCCTCAGCCGCATACCGACGTCATCGCGCAAGGTGGCGCTCGACGACGTCATTGATCTGCTCGGCATCGGCCACCTGATGGAGCGCAAGCCCGACCGGCTGTCGGGCGGCGAGCGGCAGCGCGTCGCCATCGCCCGCGCGCTGGGCGTCAGCCCGCGCCTGCTGCTGATGGACGAGCCGCTGGCGGCGCTGGACCAGGCGCGCAAGCAGGAAGTCCTGCCTTATCTGGAGCGCCTGCACGACAGCCTCGACATTCCGGTGCTGTATGTCAGCCATGCCATCGACGAAGTCGCGCGGCTGGCCGATCATATGCTGGTGCTCGACGCCGGGCGGGTGGTGGCGCAGGGCCCGATCATCGAGCTCATGGCGCGGGCCGACCTGCGCCTGTCGCGCGACGACGCAGAAGGCGCCCTGATCGAGGCCGGCGTTGCGGCTCACGACGAAAGCTACCAGCTGACGACGGTCGAATTTCCGGGCGGCCGGCTGAGCCTGCCGCGCCAGGCGCGCGACGTCGGCCAGAGGGTGCGGGTGCGGGTTCTCGCGCGCGACGTCAGCATCACCCTCGCGGCGCAAACCGGGACCAGCATCATCAACATCCTGCCGGCGCGGATCACGGCCGTCACGGCGGCCGGTGCCAGCCAGTGCGTGGTGAGCCTCGATCTCGGCGGTACCGCGATCCTCGCCCGCGTCACGCGCAAATCGGTCGACGTGCTCGGCCTGAAACCGGGCCTGGATGTCCATGCCCAGATCAAGGGCGTCGCCCTGCTGAAGTAGGCGCCACCTGCCGCTTGCCCGCCGGATCGGGTCCGGGCTGCTACACTTTGCCATTGGCCATCGTTCACTGAATCCCATACTCCACCCATGGTTCCCCACCTCACCACGGCGCTGACCGGCCCGCTGCTCGAACTCGAGCGGCGCATCCTCGACAACGACACCACGGTCGAGCGCTGGCTGCGCACCCAATGGCTGGAGCACACGCCGCCCTTCTACAGCTCGGTCGATCTGCGCAATGCCGGCTTCAAGCTGGCGCCGGTCGACACCAACCTCTTTCCCGGCGGCTTCAACAACCTGAATCCGGCCTTTCTGCCGCTGTGCGTGCAGGCCGCGATGTCGGCCATCGAGAAGATCTGCCCCGAGGCGAGGAATCTTCTGCTGGTGCCGGAGAACCACACGCGCAACCAGTTCTACCTGATGAACGTGGCGCGTCTTGCCAACATCCTGCATCACACCGGGCTCAACGTGCGCATCGGCAGCCTGCTGCCGGAGATCACCGACGCCACCACGCTCGATCTGCCCGACGGACACGAACTCACGCTGGAACCGCTGAAGCGCATCGGCCCCGGCGGCCGCCGCCTCGGCCTGGAAGGCTTCGACCCCTGCGCGGTGCTGCTCAACAACGACCTCTCGGGCGGCGTGCCGGAACTGCTCGCCAACATCGACGAGCAGTTCCTGATCCCGCCGCTGTGGGCCGGCTGGCACGTGCGGCGCAAGTCGCAGCATTTCGCCGCCTACCAGGAAGTCGCGCTCGCCTTCGCCGCCGAGATCGGCATCGATCCCTGGCTGATCAATCCCGAATTCGAGGTCTGCGGCAAGGTGAATTTTCACGAGCGTTCGGGCGAGGAATGCCTCGCCGCCAACATCGACACGCTGCTCTACCGCATGCGCGCCAAGTACAAGGAATACGGCATCGAGTCGGAGCCCTTCGTCATCGTCAAGGCCGACGCTGGCACCTACGGCATGGGCATCATGACGGTGAAGGATGCCAGCGAGGTGAAGAATCTCAATCGCAAGCAGCGCAACAAGATGGCGGTGGTGAAGGAAGGCATGGCCGTCACCGAAGTCATCATCCAGGAAGGCGTGCCGACCTTCGAACGCGTCGACGAAGGCACCGCCGAGCCGGTGGTGTACATGATCGACCGCTACGTGGTCGGCGGCTTCTACCGCGTCAATACGGCGCGCGGCATCGACGAGAACCTCAATGCGCCGGGCATGACCTTCAAGCCGCTGGCCTTCCAGACCGGCTGCACCCTGCCCGATGCCCAGCTCGACCCGGACGCGCCGCCCAACCGCTTCTATGCCTATGGCGTGGTGGCGCGGCTGGCCATGCTGGCGGCCTCGCTCGAACTCGAACGCGCCGCGCCGGCGGTGTAAGCCATGAAATTCGCGTTCATCCTCGATCCGCTGGAAGGCCTCAAGGCGTACAAGGATTCGTCGGTCGCCATGATGCGCACGGCGGCGAAGCGCGGCCACGAGGTATGGGCCATCCAGCGCGCGGCACTGACCTGGCGCGAGGGCGTCGTCGCCGCGCGCGCGCAGCGCCTGAAAGTCGGCGCTGACGACACGGCGTGGTACGCCGTCGCCGAAGACGCCGTGCTGCCACTGACCGCCTGGGATGCCGTATTGATGCGCCAGGACCCGCCCTTCGATTTCGAGTACGTCGCCGCCACCTGGCTGCTGGAACGCGCCGAGGCCGACGGCGCGCGCATCTGGAACAAGCCGCGTTCGATTCGCGACCATTCCGAAAAGGTCGCCATCACCGAATTTCCGCAATACACGCCGACCACGCTGATCGCCCGCGACCCGGCCGACATCCACGCCTTCATCGACGAACTCGGCGACGTCATCCTCAAGCCGCTCGACGGCATGGGCGGCAGCAGCATTTTCCGCGTCCTGAAGGACGATCCCAATCGCAACGTCATCGTCGAAACCCTGACCAGCTTCGGCGCACGCAGCATCATGGCGCAGCGCTACCTGCCGGCCATCAGTCAGGGCGACAAGCGCATCCTGCTGATCGCCGGCGAACCCGTGCCCTACTGTCTGGCGCGGATACCGAAGCCCGGCGAATCGCGCGGCAATCTCGCCGCCGGCGGCAAGGGCGTGGCGCGCCCGCTGCTCGGCCGCGACCGCGAAATCGCCGAGGCGCTGGCGCCGGTTCTCTGGGCGCGCGGCCTGCTGATCGTCGGCCTCGACGTGATCGGCGACTGCCTGACCGAGATCAACGTCACCAGCCCGACCTGCTTCGTCGAGATAACCCGGCAGATGAAGTTCGACGTCGCCGCGCTGGCCATCGACGCCCTGGAAAGGGAGTGCCGGACGTCCGCCGCCTCCTGACCCTGCTCGCCGCGGCATGGCTGCTCGCGGCTTGCGGGCAGCCCGTGCCGT
The DNA here is from genome assembly GCA_030247575.1 of Sulfuritalea sp. Classification (GTDB taxonomy): domain Bacteria; phylum Pseudomonadota; class Gammaproteobacteria; order Burkholderiales; family Rhodocyclaceae; genus Sulfuritalea. The sequence goes on along the minus strand of JAOTRV010000004.1, from coordinate 10,452 downwards.
GGCGGCAGGAGTCCTATGTCTTCGGCACCCGCGTCGAAGTGCTGATCGCCGGGTTGCCCGAAGCCCAGGCCCGCACCGCCGGCAATCGCGTGCTGCGCGAATTCGACCGGCTGCACCGCAGCTATCACGCCTGGCAGCCTTCCGAACTGTCGGCCCTGAATGACGCCATCGCCGCCGGGCGCAGCCACGAGGTCGGCGCCGAGTTGGCCGGCTACATTGGCGAGGCTCGGGCCGTTGCCGCCGCGGGCGACCATCTGTTCGATCCCGGCATCGGCCGCCTGATCGCGCTCTGGGGCTTTCATACCGACGACATACAGCCGCGCCTGCCGGACTCGGCGACGGTCCACGCGCTGCTGGCGCAGCATCCGTCGATCGCCGATCTGCGCCTGGAAGGCAATCGAGTCAGCAGCCGCAACAAGAGCGTCGCCCTCGACTTCGGCGGCTATTTGAAAGGCGTCGCGCTCGATCGCGCGGCGGCGTCGCTGAGGCAGGACGGCGTCGCCAACGCGCTGATCAACATCGGCGGCAACGTCATGGCTCTGGGTACGCGCGATGCGGCCGGCACGCCCTGGCGTATCGGCATCCAGCACCCGCGGCCGCAGGGCGTCGGCGGCGCGCCGCTGGCCACGCTCGAACTGAAGGACGGCGAAGCCATCGGCACCTCGGGCGACTACCACCGCTATTTCGAAGTGGACGGCCGTCGCTACTGCCACCTGCTCGATCCGCGCAGCGGCTTCCCGGCCGATGCCACGCAGGCGGTAACGGTGCTGATGCCGCCCGGCGCAAATGCCGGCATGCGCTCCGACGCGCTTTCCAAGCCGATCTTCATCGCCGGCCGCGAGTGGCGCGGCATGGCCGAGAAGCTCGGCGTCGACGCGGCGCTGAGAGTAGACGCCGACGGCACGGCGAGCGCCACCCCGGCGATGGCGGCGCGGCTGAAGATCGAAGTGCCGGACCTGAAGCTGGGGATCAGCCGGTGACGGACGATCCCGAAATCGTGCGCGCCGTGCGCCGCACCGTCGGCATCGCCGCGCTGCGTCGCATCCGCCACATCGTCGACGCCGACAATGCGCTGGAAGCCGGCAAGCGGCGCTGGGCCCGGCGACTGTCGATTTTCCTGATTCTTGCCGCCGTCCTTGCTCTGGCCTGGATCGCGATCCGTTAGAATAAAAGCATGATCGGCATATTCCTTCTCACCCACAGCACCTACGGCGAAGCGCTGATCCAGTGCGCCTGCCACGTACTCAACAAACGGCCGGTGCAGATCGTGCAGCTCGGCGTCGCCGCCCAGGATGATCCGCTGGACGCCCTGCCGCTGGCGCGCGACATGCTGAAGCTGGTCGACAGCGGCCGCGGCGTCCTGATCATGACCGACATCTACGGCGCCACGCCGTCCAACCTCGCCATGAAGCTGCTCGAACCGGGGCGCATCGAAGGCATCGCCGGCGTCAACCTGCCGATGCTGCTGCGCGCCATCGCCTACCGCGACAAGGACATGGACACCCTGGTTACCCGTGCCGTCGCCGGCGGTCGCGACGGCGTCATTAACATGCTCAAACACTGAATCCCGATATGCCGCGCGCCGAAGCCGAAATCACCAACAAGCTGGGCCTGCATGCCCGCGCCTCCGCCAAGCTGACCCAGCTCGCCGGTTCCTTTCCCTGCGAGGTCTGGATGGAGCGCGGCAGCCGCCGCATCAACGCCAAGAGCATCATGGGGGTGATGATGCTGGCAGCCGGCAAGGGCTCCAGCGTGATCATCGATACCGAAGGCGAGCGCGCCGAAGAAGCGCTGCAGGCCCTGGTCAATCTCATCGCCAACAAGTTCGGAGAGTCGGAGTGAGCCGCGACTGGCGCCGGGGGGTGGGCGTCTCATGACTTTCAGCCTCCACGGCCAGGCGGTCTCCGGCGGCATTGCGATCGGCCGTGCGCATCTGGTGTCGCACGCGATGCTGGAAGTCGCGCAGTACCAGTTGCGCGAGCGCGACGCCGCAGGCGAGCTGATCCGTTTCGACAACGCGGTGGCGACCGCCAGCGCCGAACTCAATACCCTGCGCAGCGAGGCCAGCGTGCCCGGCGCCCCGGCGGAGCTAACCGCCTTCGTCGATCTGCATTCGATGATCCTTGCCGATCCGACCCTGACCGACGGCGTGCGCGAACTGATCCGCGAACGCCGCTGCAATGCCGAATGGGCCATGGTGCAGCAGATGCAGCTGGTGGTCGACCAGTTCGACGAATTCGAAGACGCCTACCTGCGCGAGCGCAAGCAGGACATCGTGCAGGTGGTCGAGCGCGTGCTCCGCGTGCTGCAGGGCAAGCCGCGCAAGCTGGCCAAGCGCAAGTCGGCCGCCGCCGATGACGACCTGATCGTGGTCGCCAAGGATCTTTCGCCGGCCGACACGATCCAGTTCAAGAGCCTCCGGATCGGCGGTTTCGTCACCGACCTGGGCGGCATCACCTCGCATACCGCCATCGTTGCGCGCAGCCTCGCCATCCCGGCGGTGGTCGGCATGCAGCATGCGCGGCCGCTGATCCAGGACGACGACCTGCTGATCGTCGACGGCACGCGCGGCGTGCTGATCGTCGACCCCGACGCCGGAGTGCTGGCGGAGTACCGGCTGAGGAAGACCGCGCTGGAGCTCGAGCGTTCCAAGCTCAAGCGCCTCGTGACGGCCCGCTCGCGCACGCTGGACGACGAGGACGTCGAGCTGCACGCCAACATCGAATTGCCGCAGGATGCCGAACGCGCCAGGGAAGTCGGCGCCGATGGCGTCGGCCTGTTCCGCACCGAATTCCTGTTCATGAACCGCGACGAGCTGCCCGACGAGGACGAGCAGTTCGAGGCCTACCGCAGCGTGGTCAAGACGCTCGGCGACAAGGTGGTCACCGTTCGCACGCTGGACATCGGCGCCGAAAAGGAAGCCCGCGCCCTGCGCAATCGCGCCGGCAACCGTGCCGCGCCCAACCCGGCGCTGGGCCTGCGCGCGATCCGCTTCTGCCTCGCCGAGCCGCAGTTGTTCCTGGTGCAGTTGCGGGCGATATTGCGCGCGTCGCACTACGGCAAGGTGCGCCTGCTGGTGCCGATGCTGGCGCATGCCCACGAGATCGAGCAGACGCTGGCCCTGATCGATCTGGCCAAGACGCAATTGCGCGAAACGCGGCACAAGTTCGACGAGGCCATGCATGTCGGCGGCATGATCGAAATTCCGGCCGCGGCGCTGACGCTCGGCCCCTTCCTGCGCCGGCTGGATTTCCTGTCCATCGGCACCAACGACCTGATCCAGTACACGCTGGCGATCGACCGCACCGACGGCTCGGTCGCCCATCTCTACGAGCCGCTGCACCCGGCCGTGCTCAGGCTGATCGCGCAGACCATCCAGAGCGCGCAGCGCGTGGGCATGCCGGTCGCGGTCTGCGGCGAAATGGCCGGCGACCCGAAGCTGACCAGGCTCCTGCTCGGCATGGGCCTGCGCCAGTTTTCCATGCACCCGGCGCAGCTGCTCGAGGTCAAGCAGCAGGTCATGATGGCCGACGCCTCGCAGCTGACGGCCCGCGTCGCGAAGATCCTGAAACTCGACGAGTCCGACAAGATCGGCGAACAGCTCGACAAGCTGTAGCCGGCACTGGGCGCGGCCCGCGATTGACAAGGCGCGCGGCTCGCGGCATAGTTTGCCCATTGCGCCAATTTGACTCGGCTTGCGGGCGCACAACAAATACGGCTAAGCGGGACGGAAGTCACAACGCCCGGATCGCTGATGGAACGCGTTCTCGGGCGTTCCTGTTTTTTGGTCCGGAGTGAAGTCGTTTGCGGCCCCTTGGGGCCTTGTTTTGGAAACTGCAAATGTCTGGTGTCGGCATCGTCAGCGCGCAGCGCGCGCACTTCGACCAGCCCCTCGCACTGAAGGGCGGCAGCGTGCTGCCCGCCTTCGATCTGGTGTATGAAACCTACGGCACGCTCAACGCCGCCAAATCGAACGCCATCCTGGTCTGTCATGCGCTGTCCGGCAACCACCACGTCGCCGGGCGCAGCGCCGACGAACTCGGCAACCCCACGGCCAACGTCGGCTGGTGGGACAACATCGTCGGCCCCGGCCGGCCGCTCGACACCGACCGCTTCTTCATCGTCGGCGTGAACAACCTCGGCGGCTGCCACGGCTCGACCGGCCCGGCCAGCCCCAACCCCGCCACCGGCAGGCCCTGGGGCGCGGATTTCCCCGTGGTCACCGTCGAAGACTGGGTCGACTCGCAGGCGCGGCTCGCCGACCACCTCGGCATCGACGCCTGGGCGGCGGTGATGGGCGGGTCCCTGGGCGGCATGCAGGCGCTGCAATGGACGCTGTCCTGCCCCGACCGCGTGCGCCATGCGCTCGTCATCGCCGCGGCGCCCAGGCTGTCGGCCGAGAACATCGCCTTCAACGACGTCGCGCGCCAGGCCATACTGACCGATCCGGATTTCCACGGCGGCCACTTCTACGAGCATGGCGTGCGCCCCCTGCGCGGCCTGCGCCTGGCGCGCATGCTGGGCCACATCACCTATCTGTCCGACGACCAGATGGCCGAGAAATTCGGCCGCCGTCTGCGCACCGGCGCCGGCAGCTACGGCTTCGATGTCGAATTCGAGATCGAGTCCTACCTGCGCTACCAGGGCGACAAGTTCGCCGGCGTGTTCGACGCCAACACCTACCTGCGCATGACCAAGGCGCTCGACTACTTCGACCCCGCGCAGGATTACGACGACGACCTGGCCCGCGCCCTGGCCCGCGCCCGCGCCAAATTCCTGGTGGTCGCCTTCACCACCGACTGGCGCTTCTCGCCCGAGCGTTCGCGCGAGATCGTGCATGCCATGGTGCACAACGGGCAGGATGTGGCCTATGCCGAGATCGACAGCGCCCACGGCCACGACTCGTTTCTGATGGACGAGCCGCACTACCACGCCGTGGTCGACACCTACCTGAAGCGGGTGAAACTATGAGCGCCCCACTGGAAAGAGCGGACTTCGACCTCATCGCCGGCTGGGTGCAGCCCGGCGAGCGGGTGCTCGACCTCGGCTGCGGCGACGGCTCGCTGCTCAGGCGCCTGATCGAGGAACGCGGCGCCAAGGGCTACGGCGTCGAACTCGAAGACGCCGAAGTGCTGGCCGCCATCGGCAACGGCATCAACGTCATTCAGGGCAATCTGGAACAGGGCCTGGCCGGCTTCGACGACCAGACCTTCAACCATGTCGTACTCTCGCGCACCCTGCAAACCGTGCGCCACACCGAACGCATCCTCGGCGAAATGCTGCGCGTCGGGCGCGAGGCCGTGGTCAGCTTTCCGAATTTCGCCTACTGGAAGAACCGCATGGCCATCATGGCCGGGCGCATGCCGGTGTCCGAAGACCTGCCTTACGAATGGTTCGATACGCCGAACCTGCGCTTCTTCACGCTGCTCGATTTCGAGGCGCTGTGCGCCAGGATGGACCTCGTTATCCGCGAGCGGCAGGTGCTCGACGATGCCGGCCGCTTGGTGACGGAAGAGCCCAATTTCCTCGGCAGCCTCGCCGTCTACCGGCTCGGGCGCTGAGGCCGGGCCGGGTCCGGGAAACTCAGGGAGCCGTCTTTTCCCCGGTGGTCGGCGCGGGCGCCGCAGGCTCCGCGCCTTCCGTGCCTTCAGGAGTCTCGGCCGTGCCGGCCTTGCGCTGGCGCTTTTCTTCCTTCTTGGCCTTTTTTGCCAGATCTCGCTGGCGCTTCTCGAACGCGTAATTGGGTTTTGCCATCGGATGCCTCGGTCAGGAACGGGTGAATGATCGAATGGCCCGATTGTACGGCACTCCACCCCCGATTCTTACAGCGCGGCGACTCCCATGCGGCGCAGCACGGGCAGCAGCGCGAGGTAGCCGCCGGCAGTCGCCGCGGCCGACAAGCCCAGGCTGAGCCAGAAGTTCATGCCATGCCGCAGCAGGAACGGCAGCAGCAGGAATAGCAGCAGCGAAGGCAGCACCAGCCAGAAGATCTGGCTCGAGAGCTCGGCGATGCGCTCGGGCGGCGAATCCTCGACGTGCAGCCAGACGAAGGCCAGCAGCGATGTCAGCGGCAGCGATGCCAGCAGGGCGGCCAGCCCGGTCGAGCGCTTGGCGATTTCGGAAATGGCCACGATGATCGCTGCCGAAACAATGAACTTGGTCGCGTAATAGAGCATGGGTCGGGGCCTGGTGTGGAAAGCGCGGGCGCGTGGAGCGATGCTACTCCTCGTAGGACAGCAGCACCCCGTCCGTCGCCTCTTGCCGCAGCGGGATCAGGGCCTGATAGGCGGCCGAGGCGTGCCAGCCGGCGAGCGCCTCGCGGCTGGGAAAGCGGATCACCACCACGTCGGTGTGCGGATGTTCGCCGGACAGCACCTCGGCACGCTGCCCGCGGAGCACCAGCTCGGCGCCCCAGGGCTCCAGCGTGGCCGGGACCCGGCTGCGGTACGCGGCCCACTTCTCGGCGTCTTTGACGGTGAGGTGTCCCACAAGGTAGGCGGTGCTCATGGGTTAATTCCCGTCCGACGGCCGGATATCACGGCGCGATAGTGAAAACGTTGGCCGAAATGGCAGCGCGGAGACACGACGAACTTCCAGCGCAAGCATCTCGCGCGAGGACCCTGTTTGAGCGCGGCGAACCGGCAGCGGCGCGTATTGATCCGGCTCAAAAACTGCCTGTGCGACGCAATTGGGAAAGTCGGCGCTGGCAACACGGCGGTTGGGGGTAGAATGCTGGCTCCTTTACGCCGATCATCGACTGGCTCCTATATGCCGATCATCAGGTGGCTCTATTACGCCGATCATTGTCTGGCTCCTATACGCCGATCATGAAGTGGCGCCATTACGGCGATCACTGACAGATGGTGCCGGGACAGTACAGCTCGGGCGGCAAACAGCGTCTGGGGCGGATCACCAAGGCCGGGGATCGCTACTTGCGCACCTTGCTGATCCTGGGCGCCCGATCCGTGCTGCAAAGCGCGCGCAAGAAGGAGGATGCGATCAGCCGCTGGACGAGGGATGTCGAAAGCCGACGCGGCTACTGGAAGGCGGTGGTGGCGATGGCGGCGAAGAATGCGCGCCTGGCCTGGGCGGTGCTGCGTCGCGGGGAGGCGTTCAGGTTGTACGGTCAAAGCGCGCCTGTGGCGGCATAGCGCCGGTTGCCGCCAAGCGCCGAGGCTGGTCATGTTGCGTCCGGTGTCGTGGGATGGCTGCGTTGATGGGTACAGGTTCAAGACCTGCGCCGGGGAATGCTCGATGAATTCTAGGAGACTGCCTTCGGGCGGGATGTCCTCGACTAACGAATGGAGCCCCCGGCGTGCGTCTTTCATCAGGGTCTGCTGCACGAGAGCAGCGTCAATGACCGTTTGTAGTAGCGCCGTCGCGAACCCGGCACCCCATGTTTGCGCAGTTCCTGCGAAACCAAGGCGACAACACCGGAACAGCCGATAGGCGCCCTGCGGGCGAGATTCAACGGCACGCAACACCCGACATCCACATTGGTGAAGCGCTGCGCGCTTCAGGAGAAAGGCAACGAAACACCATCTCGCATTTCACCCTTGACCTTCGTGGGGAAGCCCTTGTAGTTCAAGGTCAGGGACGCTGCGCGACGCTTCATCGCGGTGCGTCCCCTGGAACGACGGGTTCGGCGTCTTAGGCGGCAAGCTTGATGACCTTGAGCGCTTTGCGCCCTTGCTCGGCGTGCCACAGGTCGTATTGGACTTGCTGGCTAAGCCAACTCTCAGCGCTGGTGTTAAAGGCGATGGATAGGCGTATCGCCATTTCGGGACTGATGCCCGAGTGCCCATTGAGGATTGCCGAAAGGGTTTTACGGCTTACGCCCAAACCTTCCGCAGCTTCGGTAACCGTAAGACCTACCGGCTCCAAGCACAGAGACTTGATGATTTCACCCGGATGAGGGGGGTTGTGCATACGCATAGCAAATTACCTCAGTGATAGTCCTCGTAGTCCACCAGTTCGGCATCTCTTCCAACGAACTGAAACGTGACTCGCCAGTTGCCGCTCACCCACACCGACCACACGCCTTTGCGCTCGCCCTTGAGTGCGTGGAGGCGCAAACCAGCCAAGTCCATATCTCGGGCGGTCGTTGCGACATGCAGCCGACCGAGTATGAGTCGTAGCCGCTCCGCGTGCTGAGCCTGGATGCCCGACTTGGAACCGTGCTCGAAGAAGCGGGCCAAGCCCTTGTGTTTGAAACTTAGGATCACGCGCTATCGTAACCCGCAACGTTACGGATTACAAGACGCCGAACGTTCAAGGTCACCGGCGCTGCGCGGCTTTATCGCGCAGCGTCCGGTGCACCGCAGGGTGTGCGCCCAGCATGGGCGCGATGTGATGGGGTGGAAGTCCCCTGTGGGAGTACCGACATGGATTCGTCATGACTCCATGATAACCACTAGCCGAAGGCAAGGGCAAGTCCGCGAGGGCGTGTCCGAAGGAAGCCGGAAGCAAACGCGCGAGGCGACGAACAGAAATCGCATAGAAGGCCGAGAGGGTCGAGGCGAGTCGGCACAGGACGACGAAGCCCACCGGTACGACCCTTACGGTAAATGCGGCGCTTGTGTGCGGAAACATCGCGTTCTTACCTGGGGAGATCTGCCGCGCGAGCGGTGACGGAAGCTGAACGAACGGTGGCCGGGGTGAGCCAGTCCCAATCAACCAGCGCCGATGCGGGCTGTCACGCATCAAGGGCGATCGAACTGGCAGCAACGTTCAGCAACCGAAACAGCGCATCTGACAGCAATGGCCGATGTGAAGCGGCAGAAGTCAGCAGAGATCGTAGTAGTCGCGCAAGTTGTGGCGCGGCGAAGGGTCGAACAACGAAACACAAGGAGCAGACGGAGCGATCTCGGCGCAGCCGCAGTATCCCCAGGCGGGGAAGGCCAGCCGGCGAACAACCCGCACCGAGCCTTGAACCAAGACGAGACGAAGAGTAGTGGAAACACACGAGTTACTGGCGGCGGTACTCTCCAGCGGCAACCTGCGCACCGCGTGGTGGCGCGTGAAAGCCAACAAGGGGGCGCCGGGAATCGACGGCATCACCATCGAGGACTTTCCCGCCTATCTGCGAGCGCACTGGGGAGATATCCGGAGCCAACTCGAAACCGGGCGCTACCGCCCCAGTGCCGTCCGCCGGGTCGAAATACCCAAGGAAGACGGCAGTAAGCGGCTGCTGGGCATCCCGACCCTCATGGATCGGGTCATCCAGCAGGCCATCGCCCAAGTGCTCACGCCGATCTTCGATCCCGGCTTCTCGGCATCGAGCTTCGGTTTTCGACCGGGCCGCAATGCACACCAAGCGATCAGGCAGGTACAACGGCACGTGAAGGACGGCTACGCCATGGCCGTGGATATCGATCTCGCCAAATTCTTCGACACGGTCAATCACGACGTGCTGATGAAGATCATGGGGCGAACGATCCACGACAAGGCGCTGCTGGGCCTGATCGGACGCTACCTGCGCGCCGGAGTGCTGGTCGGTGAGCACCTCGAGCCCAGCGACATCGGCACGCCCCAAGGCGGGCCGCTGTCGCCGCTCTTGGCCAACATCCTGCTCAACGAACTGGACCATGAACTCGAACGGCGAGGGCATCGCTTCGCCAGATACGCCGACGACATGGTCGTACTGGTCAAAAGCCAGCGAGCAGGGGACAGAGTCATGCAAAGTTTGACGCGCTATCTGGAAGGCCGTCTCAAGCTCAAAATCAACCCGGCCAAAAGCAAGGTGGCGAAGATGAGCGAATGTGGCTTTCTGGGCTTCACGATCGTTCGGGGCAAAATCCGCTGGCTGGAAAAGAAGCTGGCGGCATTCAAGCACCGCGTGAAGGAACTCACCGGCAGAAGCTGGGGAGTATCAATGGAGTTCCGGCTGCACCAGCTGGGACAGTACGTGCGGGGTTGGATGGGGTACTTTGGCATCAGCGAGTATTACCGACCGATCCCGGAACTGGACGAGTGGATCAGACGGCGTATCCGGATGGGCTATTGGAAACAATGGCGCTGGCCGCGCACGAAAATCAAGAACCTGCTGGCATTGGGCGTGAGCCTGAAAACAGCGATCCAGCATGGCGTCAGCAGCACGAGCTACTGGCACATGGCACGTACTCCGGCGATGCAGCAAGCGTTGAACAATGACTGGCTCACGGCCAAAGGGCTGCTGAGCATCAAGACGCTTTGGTGCAAGGCGCAGGGGCATTCGTCTTAGTCGAGCGCGTCAACTCGTTGAACCGCCCACTGCGGACCCGCATGGTGGGTGGTGTGGGGAGGGCCGGTTAGAAGCCGGTCCTTACCCGATTAGAGGTTGGGTGGGTACGGTCCAGCCACATAGGTAACAGAATAGTCTGGGGACATAGGTAACAGTTTATCCACAATGGGTGCCAGAAAGGAGGCGCCCGATGCCCTGGAGTGAAACTAAACCTATGGACCAGAAGATGC
>JAOTRV010000066.1 GCA_030247575.1 Sulfuritalea sp. | reverse complement strand
AAACTGGCGCCGTCTGGCCACCCGCTACGACAAGACCGCCGACAGCTACCTCGGCTTCGTCCTCATCGCCGCCGTCCGTCTATGGACGCGTGCATTCGTCAACAGGACCTAGCGCGAAGAACGAGTTCGAGAAGATGACTTCGGCAGCAAATTCCTCCTGGCTTGCCAATATTTCTCTAATAATCTCAAGCTTATTGTCAAGCGATAGGCTTGAAGCGAACTCGATCTTTCCGTTGGCTTCCTCGAAACTCTTGTACCATGGCCTGCGGTTGAAGCTGTCGCGCCCGCTGACATCCGACGGGTGAATGCCGAGTCGGATGAACGCTTCTGCAATGATCGATAACACGGCAGAAGTTGAGTTCTCTTCGCTTTGCAGCAGCCGTCCCAGGCGGACCTTCTGATTTTGCATGCCAGGACCTTCTTTGGTCCATTCGTCAAGCTGGGCCCCAAGCAAAGGCTGCGTCGCCGGATTCGAAGCGAGCTCGCCGATCTTTTTATATCTCTCCGGCCCATCCGGGACGAACCGCGACGCTAAGAGCTTGAGGTGCCCGCGTGCCGCCGTGACGAAGATTTCGCGGGTCAGGTCCCGGCGGTGCAGCTTTTCGACTTCTGCCGCCGTCTTAGCGGCATCTTGCCGGCTGTCGGAGAAGACGATGGTCTTGGGGGCGTCCTTCGTCGCGTACAGCAGCTCAAACAGTTCGGTGGCGACGAGTTGTGATGCTTGCGTAAAGCCGGTGCGGAACGCGCGGATCGGCGATCGCTGGGAGTTGCTCGCCGGCCGAAGGGAATAATCCGTTCCACAGTTTGGGCAGCAGTAGGGCTGCGCCGTTTTGGGCGCGCCTGCTCTTGGCAGTGCGCCATCGAGCTGAAAATAGATCTGGCCTGAAATGCAGCCTTGGCGGGTCACCCCCCCGACTTCGATGGTGCCGAGGGCCGGGTCGAGAACGGCTCTTTGCCATTGATCGTAGGGCCGTTCCGCCACTTTCGCCGGATTGCCTGAAGGCCAGAAGACTGCGTATTCGTCGAGCGTCTTGCTGTCGAAAGTCGTAACCGCCGCCTCGTCGGGCAGCTTCTCAAGTTCGGGAGTCGCAGGCAGCAGCTCAAATTTGGCGGGGCTGCCGGTCTTTCCGCGTTGGCCGCCGATGAGAAGGTCGCCGCAGGCCTGGCAGTATAACAGCTCGAACAGTCGGCGGCCTCTGGTTCCATCCCTTGTCTTCGCGTGCGACAAACCACGGTCCATCGTGAGGTCGGAGACCTCGGTCGTTCCGCCTGCATTTTGAGAAACCGAACCGAAAAGGCCTTCGATGTTTCTGACGAATGTGTGGATTCTGAACGACGGTGTGCCCTGCTTGAGTGCTCGGGTCGCGACGTCGGATTCATTGAGCGCGCGCGCCAGGAGAAGTCCGCGGACTGCATCTTTGGCAGCTTCGCCGCCGCCGAATATCTTCTGCGCGACCTCGGTCACCGAAGTTGCGCGGATTTCGGCTTTTGTGGCGCTGACGCAGGCCAGAGTGATCTGATCGGCGGCACTCTCGCAGATCAGGGCGTTGCGTTCAGCTTCCGGCAGTGCCGTGCTGATTCCGAGCTGCTCGGCGATCTTTACGAGCGCTGGCTCTGCGTCGGCGCTTTGGATCGCAGTGACCATGTCCTGCTGTGAGCAACTGACTTTGAGCAGCTCCTGGAACGGCGCGGGATCCATGGTCCTGGGGTGTGCCATAGGCAGCTCGGGCGTTCCTGCAATGATGCATTTCCGCCAGAATTCCGGATCGGTCGAGCCCGGGTCGCTGGGCGCCGTCGAAGTGCCGAATGGCGCGATGAGATCACGCAGGTAGGCCAAGCTGTCGGCCGCGCGCGCATCGTCGATCGGCAGCGACGCGCTGGACGCCAGAATGCGCAGCTTGTGTCGGTTCTCCGGCTTGTCGAGCCCCAGCCTTACAAGGAGGCTCTTGATGAGGAACGCGGTTTCGGTGCCCGCCGAACCGCGCATGAGATGCAGCTCGTCGAACACCAGGAAAAAGTAGGCGTCCGGGCACGATTCGAGCCAGGCGCGGGTCTGCTCGAAGATAGGGTCCTCGACCTCGCGCGACAGCATCGCGCCCAACATGGACGGATTGCTGACGAGGATGAGAGGTGGTCTCGCTGATTTGAACAGTCAGGCCCGGTCCGGTTGAGTGGATTTCCGCCTCTTTCATGCCGCCGCGAGGAGCGGCGTGTTGTTGAAGTAGGCCTGATCCGGAGTTCGCCGGTCAAGA
>JAOTRV010000044.1 GCA_030247575.1 Sulfuritalea sp. | reverse complement strand
CGGCGCCAAGTCGCTGCGCCAGGCCTACGAGTGCTGGAAATCCGGCGCCGACCCGATCCAGTACGCGAAGGAGCACAAGGAATTCGCCCGCGCCTTCGAGTCCTTCCCCAAGGACGCCGACAAGCTGTTCCCCGGCTGGCGCGAAAAGCTCGGCGTGCACAAGTAATCCGGCCCCGGCCCGGAATCCCCGCCACGGCGGGGACTCTTGGCGATGTTAACCCGGCTGTTTTGATCGGATAAGACCATGTCGAACAAAGAGCAATTCCTGGTCAAGGCGGAGCCCTACTACCAGGCGCAGGGCCGGGAGGTGGCGCTGTTCGAGGCGGCCTACGCCGCCCGCCTGCCGGTGATGCTCAAGGGCCCCACCGGCTGCGGCAAGTCGCGCTTCGTCGAGTACATGGCCTGGAAGCTCGGCAAGCCGCTGATCACCGTCGCCTGCAACGAAGACATGACGGCCTCCGACCTGGTCGGCCGCTATCTGCTCGACGCCGACGGCACGCGCTGGCTCGACGGCCCGCTGACCACCGCCGCTCGCATGGGGGCGGTCTGCTATCTCGACGAGATCGTCGAGGCGCGCCAGGACACCACGGTGGTGATCCACCCGCTGACCGACCATCGCCGCGTGCTGCCTCTCGACAAGAAGGGCGAACTGATCGAGGCGCATGCCGACTTCCAGCTGGTGATTTCCTACAACCCCGGCTATCAGTCGCTGATGAAGGATCTCAAGCAGTCGACCAAGCAGCGCTTCACCGCCTTCGATTTCGATTACCCCGAGGCCGCGCTGGAAACGCAGATCGTCGCGACGGAAACCGGCGTCGACGCCGCGGTCGCCGGCAAGCTGGTGAAAATCGCCCAGACGGCGCGCAATCTCAAGGGCCACGGCCTCGACGAGGGAATTTCGACGCGCCTCGTGGTGTATGCCGCGACGCTGATCCGGCGCGGCGTTCAGCCTGCAGATGCCTGTCGCATGGCCATGGTGCGGCCGATCACCGACGACGCCGACATCCGCGCCACGCTCGACCACGCCATCGACGCCACGTTCGACGCAAGTTCGGCCTGATCCCGGGCGAGGAGTCGACGCTGGCGATACGGCGGCAAGACCATGGCGACAGGATACCGGCCCGTTATCGATGCCCGTCAGCGGCAGATGCAGCATCCGCAGGTGCAGGCGTGGTGGCTGGCGCTCGATTGCGGCTTCGCACAGGTCGCCGACGTCTTCGAGGAATGCCTCTATGAAGCGCTGACCGCTTTCGGCAAACCGCAGATGGAGGCCTGGATCGAGGCCGCGCGCTTCATCGGCAAGCTCGGGCGCGGCCCGGAGCCGCTGCTGGCATTTCTCGAAGAATGGCCGTCGGTGGTCGCCGCCGCCGGCGGCGACCAGGAAAGCCTGCTGCCGCATGTCATGGGCGCCGTTCGCGCGATGCAGAAGTCGCCCAACAGCCAGGCCATCACGCCCTTTCTGCAAAACCTGGCCGCCGTCGCGCGGCGCCTGCCGTCCGCCGATCAGTTGCGCGCCTATATCGACATCGCCCTGGACCTCATGGTGCGCACCTCGGGATCGATCCACGGCCATCACACGACGTTTCCGAGCCCCGGCCTGCCCGAGTTTTTCCGCCAGGCGCCGCGCCTGCTCGGCCTGCTGTCGACGGCCGGCCTGCGCAACTGGACCGAGTACGGCATCCGCAATTACGCCGGACATCCGCAGCGGCAGGAGGAGTACTTCGGTCTCGAATCCGCGGACAGCCGCGCGGTGCTGCAACGCGAACGTCACGGCACGCTGTTCGCCGACGTCGAACGGCAACTCGAACTCTACCTGCGCGCACTCTGGCGCGACAGCGACATGCTGGTGCCCTACTCGACGGCCTTCGACGAACTGCGCCAGCCCGTGCCCTATTACGACAAGCTGGGCCTGCGCGTGCCGGATGTATTCGGCGACATCCATGGTCCGAACGGGACGGTGCGCGGCATTGACCGCTACCGCGCGGTGCTCGCGCACATGGTCGGCCACCGCCGCTGGAGCACGCCGCAGATCGCCGACAACTGGAGCCCCTTTCAGCGCATGGCGGTGGAATTCTTCGAGGATTGCCGCGTCGAGACGCTGCTGATCCGCGAGTTTCCCGGCCTGCGCCGCATCTTCCTCGCCCTGCATCCGAAGCCGTCGGCGGACGCCTGCGACCCGGAGACCACGTCGTGCCTGCGCCACCGCCTGGCGATGCTGTCGCGTGCGCTGCTCGATCCCGCGCACGGCTATTCCGATCCGGCGCTGCTCGAATTCGTGCAGCGTTTCCGTGAATTGCTGGCCGCCGGCGAATCCGGCACGGAAGAGATCGCGACACTGGCGCTGTCCTATGTCGCCCGGACCCGGCGCCAGAGCGACCAGCTCGCCAAAGTGCACTTCGCCGACACGGTGATCGGCTACCGCGACGACAATCGCCAGCTCTGGAGGTTCATCGAGGAGGGCGACGAGGAGGAAGCCTTCGACGAAGAGCGCCGGCCGCCGTCTGCCGAAGTGCCGCAAGGCCTGCCGCCGCGCCACTATCCGGAGTGGGACGAGCGGAGCCGGACTTACCGGCCGGACTGGGTCAGCCTCTACGAAGCCCTGCATCGCACCGGCAACGCCGCCGACATCGACCGGCTGCTGGCCAAGCACGCGGCGCTGGCGAAGCGCCTCAAGCGCCTGCTCGATCTGCTCAAGCCGCAGGAAAAAGTGCGCATCCGCTACCAGGAGGAGGGCAGCGACCTCGACCTGGACATCGCCATCGGCTCGCTGATCGACTTCAAGAGCGGCATCACGCCCGATTCGCGGATCAACATGAGCCATCGCACGGACGGCCGCGACATCAACGTCCTGCTGCTGCTCGACCTCTCGGAATCGCTCAACCAGAAAGTGGGCGGCGCCCAGCCGGCAGGCGGGCAGACCATCCTCGAGCTCAGCCAGGAAGCCGTGTCCCTGCTGGCCTGGGCGATCGACTGCCTCGGCGACTCGTACGCGATCGCCGGCTTCCATTCCAACACCCGCCACGACGTGCGCTACCAGCACATCAAGGGTTTCTCCGAGCGCTGGGACGACACCGTCAAGGGGCGGCTGGCGGCCATGGAGGCGGGCTGGTCCACCCGCATGGGCGCCGCGTTGCGCCATGCGGGCCACTATCTCGCGGCGCGCCCGGCGGACAAGAAAATCCTGCTGCTGCTGACCGACGGCGAACCGGCCGACATCGATGTCGACGAGCCCGGGCACCTGCGCGCCGATGCGCGCAAGGCCGTCGAGGAATTGGCGGCGAAGGGCGTTACGACCTTCTGCCTGAGCCTCGATCCGCGCGCCGACGAGTATGTGCGCGACATCTTCGGCAAGCGCTGGCGGGTGCTCGACCGCATCGAGCGCCTGCCCGAGACGCTACCGAGTCTCTACATGGAGTTGACGCGCTGAGGGGGTGGTTGCCGGCGCGATTCCGGCGGCGCGGAACGGACCATAGTGAACTTATTTGAAGGATAAGAAAAAGTGAATGGTGCTTATAGATCGATGCGTTTACATTGACCGCTGACAAAACGGGGCCACTTGCACGGGGAGCATGCAGGGGCAATCCGGAAACGGGATTTCAGGGGAGGCCGGCGCCGGGTCCATCGGCGCCGGACGCGGCGGCAGCGATTACACGGAAAAAGGAGCAGGACCGATGCATCAGGGGCACAAGACGCTGACGCGCTACACGATCGAGGAAGAGCACAAGCATCCGGGGGCTTCGGGCGAATTCTCCGGCCTGCTCAATTCCCTGGCCACTGCAATCAAGATCATCTCCAACCAGGTGAACAAGGGCGCGCTGGTCGGCGCCTTGGGCAATGCCGGAGACGGCGACGTGTCGGTCAACGTTCAGGGCGAGGTGCAGAAGAAGCTCGACGTCATGAGCAACGACGTCATGCTCCACGAAAACCAGTGGAGCGGCCATCTCGCCGGCATGGCCTCCGAGGAAATGGACGAGGTGTATACGCTTCCCGACCATTGTCGGCGCGGCAAATATCTGCTGGTCTTCGATCCTCTTGACGGCAGCTCGAACATCGACGTCAACCTCACGGTAGGTACCATCTTTTCGATCCTGCGCGCACCCAATCCTGGCCAGAACGCCAGCCTCGAGGATTTCCTCCAGCCGGGCACGCAACAGGTCTGCGCCGGCCTCGCGCTGTACGGGCCGTCGACCATGCTGGTGCTGACCACCGGCGACGGCGTCGATGGCTTCACCCTCGACCGCGACATCGGCGCCTTCATCCTGACCCACCCGCAGATGCGCATTCCCGCCGACGCCAACGAGTTCGCCATCAACGCCTCCAACGAGCGCTTCTGGGAGCCTCCGGTCAAGCGTTATGTGGAAGAGTGCCTGGCCGGCAAGACCGGCCCCCGCGGCAAGGACTTCAACATGCGCTGGGTCGCCTCGCTGGTGGCGGAGACTTTCCGCATCCTGACGCGCGGCGGCATCTTCATGTACCCGAAAGACAGCAAGGACCCTTCCAAGGCCGGCCGTCTGCGGCTGATGTACGAGGCCAATCCGATTTCCTTCATCATCGAGCAGGCCGGCGGCGCATCGACCACCGGCCGCCAGCGGGTGATGGAGATGGCCCCCGCGGAGCTGCACCAGCGCGTGCCGCTGATCTTCGGTTCGAAGAACGAAGTCGAGCGCGTCGCCGCGTACCACGCGGAATACGCCAGCGGCAAGGAGCCGGACACCTTCAACTCGCCCCTGTTTTCAACGCGCTCGCTGTTCCGAACACAGTAATCCAGGAGAATCCCATGTCGGTCAAGCATCCCATCGTCGCCATCACCGGATCCTCGGGCGCCGGCACGTCCACGGTCACCAAGTCCTTCGATCTGGTGTTTCGCCGTGAAAACATCAAGGCCGCCATCGTCGAGGGCGATTCCTTCCACCGCTTCGACCGCAAGGCAATGAAGGTCGCGATGGAAGAAGCCCGGGTGCAGGGCAACAACCATTTCAGCCACTTCGGTCCCGAGGCCAATCTGCTCGAGGAACTGGCGGGGCTGTTCAAGGGCTACGGCGAGACCGGTAGTGGCAAGGTGCGCAAGTACCTGCACAATTCCGACGAGGCGGCGCCCTACGGCCAGCAGGCGGGGGAATTCACCCCCTGGGAGGACATGCCCGCCGATACCGACCTGATGTTCTACGAAGGCCTGCATGGCGCGGCGGTCACCGACAAGGTCAATGTCGCGCAGCATGCCGACTTGCTGGTGGGCGTGGTACCGACGGTGAACCTGGAATGGATCCAGAAGCTGCATCGCGACAAGAACCAGCGCGGCTACTCGACCGAGGCCGTGGTCGATACCATCCTGCGCCGCATGCCGGACTACATCAACTACATCACGCCGCAGTTCTCGCGCACCCACATCAATTTCCAGCGGGTGCCGACGGTGGACACCTCGAATCCCTTCATCGCCCGCGACATTCCGACGGCCGACGAAAGCTTCGTCGTGATCCGCTTCGCCAATCCGAAGGGCATCGATTTTCCCTACCTGCTGTCCATGGTGCAGGGCTCGTTCATGTCGCGGCCGAACATCATCGTGGTGCCCGGCGGCAAGATGGAACTGTCGATGCAGCTGATCTTCACGCCGCTGATCCTGCGCATGATGGAGAACCGCAGGCGGGCCTGAATCACCGGAAATCAATCACCTGCAGCCAGCAACTAGCGCGATCCCCCCGGTTTCGCCGATAATACCGGGCTCCTGACGGAACTCATCCCGTCTTCCAACTTTTCCGTGCCGCCATGACAACGTCGCCGACCGCTTCTTCTTCCGTAGCCGCCTCCGTAGGCTCCACGCTTTCCAACGCCATTCGCGCCCTCTCCATGGACGCGGTGCAAAAGGCCAATTCCGGCCATCCGGGCGCGCCGATGGGCATGGCGGAAATCGCCGAAGTGCTGTGGAATCGCCACCTGCGCCACAATCCGAAGAATCCGCACTGGGCCGACCGCGACCGCTTCGTGCTGTCCAACGGCCACGGTTCGATGCTGATCTACGCGCTGCTGCACCTGACCGGCTACGACCTGTCGATCGACGATCTGAAGCAGTTCCGCCAGCTGCACAGCAAGACCCCGGGCCACCCGGAGGTCGGCTATACGCCCGGCGTCGAGACCACGACCGGCCCGCTCGGGCAGGGCATCACCAACGCGGTGGGCATGGCCCTGGCCGAGAAGCTGCTGGCCAACGAATTCAACCGCCCCGGCCACGAGATCGTCAATCACTACACCTATGCCTTCCTCGGCGACGGCTGCCTGATGGAAGGCATTTCCCACGAGGCCTGCTCGCTGGCCGGCACCTGGGGCCTGGGCAAGCTGATCGCCTTCTACGACGACAACGGAATTTCGATCGACGGCCACGTCGAGGGCTGGTTCACCGACAACACGCCGGAGCGCTTCCACGCCTATGGCTGGCAGGTGATCCGCAATGTCGACGGGCACAACCAGGCCGCGATCGACGCCGCGATCCGCGATGCCAGGGAAGATACGACGCGGCCGACGCTGATCTGCTGCAAGACGGTGATCGGCATGGGCGCCCCGAACAAGCAGGGCGGGCACGACGTGCATGGCGCGCCGCTGGGCGATGCCGAAATCGCCGCCGCCCGCGCGCATATCGGCTGGCCGCACGCACCTTTCGTGATACCGCAGGAAGTCTATGCCGGCTGGGACGCCAGGCAGAAGGGCGCCGCGCTGGAAACGGAATGGCAGGGCCGCTTCGATGCCTACGCCAAGGCCAACCCGGCGCTGGCCGCCGAGTTCAAGCGGCGCATGGCGGGCGACCTGCCGGCGGACTGGACTGCGCATGTCGACGCCGTGCTGGCGAAACTCAACGAAAAGGCCGAAACCATTGCCACGCGCAAGGCCTCGCAGAACAGCATCGAGGCGTTCGCGCCGAAGCTGCCGGAACTGCTCGGCGGCTCCGCCGACCTGACCGGCTCCAACCTGACCAACTGGTCCGGTTCGAAGTCGGTGACGCGCGAGGGCAAGGGTAACTACATCCACTACGGCGTGCGCGAATTCGGCATGGCTGCCATCGTCAACGGCATCGCCCTGCACGGCGGCTTCATCCCCTACGGCGCCACCTTCCTGATGTTCTCGGAATACGCGCGCAATGCCCTGCGCATGGCGGCGCTGATGAAGCAGCGCTCGATTTTCGTGTTCACCCACGATTCGGTCGGCCTCGGCGAAGACGGCCCGACCCACCAGCCGGTGGAGCAGACCGCCAGCCTGCGCCTGATCCCCAACATGGACATGTGGCGCCCCTGCGACACCGTCGAGTCAGCGGTGGCCTGGGCCTCGGCGATCGAGCGGCGCTCGGGCCCGACCAGCATGGCCTTCTCGCGGCAGAACCTGCCCTTCATCAAGCGCGACGCGACGACGCAGGCCAACATCCGGCGCGGGGGGTACGTGCTGGTCGATAGCATCGGCAAGCCGAAGGCGGTGCTGATCGCGACGGGTTCGGAAGTCGATCTTGCGCTCAAGGCGCAGGCCAAACTGGCCGAAGACGGCATTCCGGTGCGCGTGGTTTCGATGCCCTGCACCAATGTGTTCGATCGCCAGGATGCGGCCTATCGCGCCGGCGTGCTGCCCAAGGACGTCGTGCGGGTCGCCGTCGAGGCCGGCGTCAGCGACGGCTGGTACAAGTACGTCGGACTCGAAGGGGCCGTGGTCGGCCTCGACCGCTTCGGCGAATCCGCTCCGGCAGGGGCCTTGTTCAAGGAATTCGGCTTCACCGTCGACAACGTGGTGGCGACGGTGAAGGGTGTCCTTTAAGTTTCTTTTATCAGGAGTTTCGGCATGACGATCAAAGTTGGCATCAACGGGTTTGGCCGCATCGGGCGCATGGTGTTCCGCGCCGCAGCGAAGGATTTCTCCGACATCGAGATCGTCGGCATCAACGACCTGCTCGAACCCGATTACCTGGCCTATATGCTGAAGTACGATTCGGTGCATGGCCGCTTCAAGGGCGAGGTCTCGGTCGAGGGTTCGACGCTGATCGTCAATGGCAAGAAGATCCGCCTCACCGCGGTCAAGGACCCTGCCGAGCTGAAGTGGAACGAAATCGGCGCCGATATCGTCATCGAATCCACGGGCCTCTTCCTGACCAAGGAAACCGCCGCCAAGCACATCGTCGCCGGTGCCAAGAAGGTCATCATGTCGGCGCCGTCGAAGGACGACACCCCGATGTTCGTCTTCGGCGTCAATGACAAGACCTATGCCGGCCAGACGATCATTTCCAATGCGTCGTGCACCACCAACTGCCTCGCTCCCATCGCCAAGGTGCTCAACGACACCTGGGGCATCAAGCGCGGCCTGATGACCACCGTGCATGCCACCACCGCGACGCAGAAGACCGTCGATGGCCCGTCCAACAAGGACTGGCGCGGCGGCCGCGGCATCCTCGAGAACATCATTCCCTCCTCGACCGGCGCCGCCAAGGCCGTCGGCGTGGTGATCCCGGAACTCAACAAGAAGCTCACCGGCATGTCCTTCCGCGTGCCGACCTCCGACGTCTCGGTGGTCGACCTCACCGTGGAACTGAGCAAACCGGCGACCTACGATGAGATCTGCGCCGCGATGAAGGCCGCTTCCGAGGGCGCCATGAAGGGCGTGCTCGGCTACACCACGGACAAGGTCGTCGCCACCGATTTCCGCGGCGAAAGCTGCACCTCGGTGTTCGATGCCGAAGCCGGCATCGCGCTCGACAGCACCTTCGTCAAGGTCGTGTCCTGGTACGACAACGAGTGGGGTTACTCCAGCAAGGTGCTGGAGATGGTTCGCGTCATCAGCAAGTGACGGCACGGCGGAGAGTCGACGCCGGCGGTACGGCGCCGGCTCTCCTCCTCAATCCACCGGCCGTGTCCGGTGCTTCTTCCGCTGCGGATAGGCAATGAAATTCAAGAAACTGACTGATCTCAATGTGAGCGGCAAGCGTGTTTTCATCCGCGCCGACCTCAACGTGCCGCAGGACGACAGCGGCGCCATCACCGACGACACGCGCATCCGCGCCGCACTGCCGGGCATTCGTTATGCGCTCGACGGCGGCGCTGCCGTGATGGTCACCTCCCATCTCGGCCGGCCGACCGAGGGCGAGTTCAAGCCCGAAGACTCGCTGGCTCCCATCGCCGCGCGCATGGGCGAGCTGCTGGGCCGCCCCGTGCGCCTGGCGCAGAACTGGGTCGACGGCGTCGACGTGAAAGCCGGCGAAGTCGTGATGCTGGAAAACTGCCGCATGAACAAGGGCGAGAAAAAGAGCGACGACGCGCTGTCGCAGAAGCTCGCCAGGCTGTGCGACGTCTGGGTGCATGACGCCTTCGGCACCGCGCATCGCGCCGAGGCGACCACCTACGGCATGGGCAAGTACGCGCCGGTGGCCTGCGCCGGCCCCTGCGTCGCCAATGAACTCGAAGCGCTGACGCTGGCGCTGGCGAAACCGGCGCGGCCGCTGGCCGCGATCGTCGCCGGCTCCAAGGTGTCCACCAAGCTCACCGTGCTCGAAGCGCTGGCCGACAAGGTCGACCAGCTGATCGTCGGCGGCGGCATTGCCAATACCTTCCTGCTCGCCGCGGGCAGGAAGATCGGCAAGTCGCTGGCGGAACCCGATCTGGTCGATCAGGCGAAGCGCGTGATGGCCAAGGTCAAGGTGCCGCTGCCCACCGACGTGGTCTGCGCCAAGGAATTCTCCGCGACCGCGGCGGCGACGGTGAAGTCGATCGATGCCATCGCCGACGACGACATGATTCTCGACATCGGCCCGGAGTCGGCACAAGCCCTCGCCGAGATCGCCACGAACGCCGGCACCATCGTCTGGAACGGCCCGGTCGGCGTCTTCGAGTTCGACGCCTTTGCCGGCGGCACCAAGGCGCTGGCCGGCGCCATCAGCCAATCGAAGGCCTTCTCGCTCGCGGGCGGCGGCGACACGATTGCGGCGATCAACAAGTTCGGCGCCAGGGTCAGCTACATTTCCACCGCCGGCGGCGCCTTCCTCGAGTTCCTCGAAGGCAAGAAACTCCCCGCCGTAGAAATTCTCGAGCAACGCGCCACGACCTGACGCCGGCACGGCCAGCCATGACCATGCAGCGCTCGACCAAGATCGTCGCCACCCTCGGACCCGCTTCCAGCAGTCCGGAAAGGCTTGCCGATCTGGTCGGCGCCGGCATCGACGTGGTGCGCCTGAATTTCTCGCACGGCACGGCCGAAGACCACAAGCGGCGCATCGGCTATCTGCGCGAGGCCGCGCACAAGGCCGGCCGCACCGTCGGCGTGATGGCCGACCTGCAAGGGCCGAAGATCCGCATCGGCAAATTCGCCGCCGGCCCGGTGGCCATCAAGGCCGGGCAGAGCTTCATCCTCGACGCGAAGTGCGTGCTGGGCGACGAGGGGCGCGTGGGCCTCGACTATCCCGAACTGATCGAGGACGTGGTCGCCGGCGACGTGCTGCTGCTCGACGACGGCCGCACCGTGTTCGACATCGAGCGCATCCAGGGCAGCGAGATCCACTGTCGCAACCGGCACGACGGCGAACTGTCGAACAACAAGGGCATCAACAAGCAGGGCGGCGGGCTTTCCGCACCGGCGTTGACGCCCAAGGACATGGCCGACATCAAGACCGCGGCCTCGCTCAATGTCGATTACGTCGCCGTGTCCTTCCCCAAGTCGGGCGGCGACATGCGCCAGGCGCGGCAACTGCTGCGCGACGCGGGATCGGATGCGCTGGTCATCGCCAAGATCGAGCGGGTCGAGGCGGTGGAGAACCTCGAAGACATCCTGCACGCCACCGACGGCATCATGGTGGCGCGCGGCGACCTCGCGGTCGAGGTCGGCGACGCCGCCGTGCCGGCCCTGCAGAAGCGCATGATCCGCCTGGCGCGCGAGTACAACCGTTTTTCCATCACCGCCACGCAAATGATGGAATCGATGATCGGCAGCCCGGTGCCGACGCGCGCCGAGGTGTCCGACGTGGCCAATGCCGTGCTCGACGGCACCGATGCGGTGATGCTGTCCGCCGAGACCGCCTCCGGCGCCTATCCGGTCGAGGCGGTCGAAGCCATGGCGCGAGTCTGCTTCGAGGCCGAAAAATCGCAGACCGTCACCCTCGATACGCACTTTCTCGATCAGGTGTTTACGCGCATCGACCAGTCGATCTCGATGGCGGCGATCTTCACCGCCTTCCACCTCAAGGTGAAGGCCATCGCCACGCTGACCGAGTCGGGCGCCACCACGCTGTGGATGAGCCGGCTGAATTCCGGCGTGCCCATCTACGCGCTGACGCCGCGCATCCGCACCCGCTATCGCGTCAGCATTTACCGCGATGTCTATCCGCTGCTGACCGAGTACGTCGCCACCGATCGCGACGAACTGCTGTGGCAGGCGGAGGAAATCCTGATTGCCGCCGGCGCGGTGGTGCCGGGCGACCTGATCGTGCTGACCATCGGCGAGCCCATCGGCCAGGCAGGCGGAACCAACACCATGAAACTGGTCAAAGTCGGCGAGCACCGCCCGCCGAAATTCGCACAACGATAACCCTAGGAGATTGCCATGCCCCTCGTATCCATGCGCCAACTGCTCGACCACGCCGCCGAAAACGGCTACGGTCTGCCCGCCTTCAACGTCAATAACCTGGAGCAGATCCAGGCCATCATGGAGGCCGCTGCCGAAACCAACAGCCCGGTCATCATGCAGGGCTCGGCGGGTGCCCGCAAGTACGCCGGCGAACCCTATCTGCGCCACCTGATCGAGGCCGCGATCGAGACGCACCCGGACATTCCGATCGTGATGCACCAGGACCACGGCGCCAGCCCGTCGATCTGCATCCAGTCGATGCGCTCGGGCTTTTCCAGCGTGATGATGGACGGCTCGCTGATGGAAGACGCCAAGACGCCGGCCAGCTTCGAGTACAACGCCCGCGTCAGCAAGCACGTGGTCGATATCGCCCACGCCATAGGGGTTTCGGTGGAAGGCGAACTCGGTTGCCTGGGCTCGCTGGAAACCGGCATGGGCGAGAAGGAAGACGGCCACGGCGCGGAAGGCGCGCTGTCGCACGACCAGCTCCTGACCGACCCCAACGAGGCCGCCGAATTCGTCAAGGCGACCGGCGTCGATGCGCTGGCGATCGCCATCGGCACGTCGCACGGCGCCTACAAATTCACCCGGCCGCCCACCGGCGCGGTGCTGCGCATCGACCGCATCAAGGAAATCCACGCCCGCATTCCGAATACCCACCTCGTGATGCACGGTTCCTCCTCGGTGCCGCAGGACTGGCTCAAGACCATCAACCAGTACGGCGGCGCCATGGGCGAAACCTACGGCGTGCCGGTCGAGGAAATCGTCGAGGGCATCAAGCACGGCGTGCGCAAGATCAACATCGACACCGACCTGCGCATGGCCTCCACCGGCGCCATCCGCAAGTACCTGGCCGAGAACCCCAAGGACTTCGATCCGCGCAAGTACCTGGCCGCCGCGCGCAAGGCCATGAAGGAAATCTGCGTGGCCCGCTATACGGCCTTCGGCTGTGCCGGACAGGCCGGCAAGATCAAGCCGATTTCGATGGACCGGATGGCCGAGCGCTACAAGAAGGGCGAACTGAACGCGATCGTCAAATGATCGGGTTTTTACGGTAAATTAACGGGCCGCCCCATTCGGGCGGCCTTTTCCTTTGTCCAGCATGGATATCCGGTCCCACACCTTCGATCGACTGCGCAAGTTCTTCAGCAGCGGTCTCGACATCGTCGAGTACGCCGGTCTGCTGGTGATCGCCTTCGCCACCACCATCGCGATGTACCAGGAGGCGATGCTGATGGTCGAGTCGCACCGGGTGAGTCTGGCCGACCTGCTGCTGATGTTCCTCTACCTCGAAGTGCTGGCGATGATCGGCCAGTATTTCAAATCGGGGCAGCTGCCGGTGCGCTTTCCGCTGTACATTGGCATGGTGGCCTTGGCGCGCTACCTGATCCTCGACATCAAGGACATGTCCGAGTGGCGCATGCTGGCGGTCACCGCGGCGATCTTCCTGCTGACCGTCTCCGTGCTGGCGATCCGCTATGGCCATGTGCGCTTTCCCTATCGCGAGGATGCCGACGAAAAATCCGGCAAGCCCTACGTCCGCGAATAAACCTTCCGTTCAGAGCATCTCCATGCCCATTTCTTCCCCTCCCCTGTTTGAATCCAGCATCAAGAGCCTGCCGCTGCTCGGCCGCGGCAAGGTGCGCGACATCTACGCCGTGGGCGAGGACAAACTGCTGATCGTCACCACCGATCGCCTCTCGGCCTTCGACGTGATCCTGCCCGACCCGATCCCCGGCAAGGGCGCCGTGCTCACGGCCATGGCCAATTTCTGGTTCGGCAAGCTGGCCCACGTGGTGCCCAACCAGCTGACCGGCATCGATCCCGAAACCGTGGTGGCGGGCGAAGAGGAAAAGGTCCAGGTGCGCGGCCGCGCGCTGGTGGTCAAGCGCCTGAAACCCCTGCCGATCGAGGCGGTGGCGCGCGGCTTTCTGATCGGCTCGGGCTGGAAGGACTACCAGGCCACGGGCACCGTCTGCGGCATCGCGCTGCCGCCCGGCCTGCAGATGGCCCAGCAGTTGCCGACGCCGATATTCACGCCGGCAACCAAGGCCGAGGCGGGCGATCACGACGAAAACATAGATTACGCGTCGGTCGAGAAACTGCTCGGCGCCGAACTGGCGAAGACGGTCAGGGACACCACCCTGCGCCTGTATCGCGAGGCCGCCGCCTTCGCCCGCGTGGTGGGCATCATCATCGCCGACACCAAGTTCGAGTTCGGCCAGGACGCCGACGGCCGCCTGTACCTGATCGACGAGGTGCTGACGCCCGACTCCTCGCGTTTCTGGCCGGCCGACAGGTACAAGGTGGGCATCAGCCCGCCCAGCTTCGACAAGCAGTTCGTCCGCGATTACCTGGAAACCCTGGACTGGAACAAGCAGGCGCCGGGGCCGAAACTGCCGCAGGACATCATCGACAAGACCGCCGCCAACTATCTCGAGGCGCTGACCCGCCTGGCCGGCCCGCACAGCCTCTGATGCCGCCGGCGACGATTGACGACATTTCCCCCGGCCCCTTTTCCAGGAAAAGGGCTGACGGCGGCTCACTGCGCTCGCAGGTTTTTTGCGGCTCTCCCTTGGGACCGCCCGGCGGCAGGCCATGAGCGATCCCGCCGCCGTCCCGCCAGAATCGTCCGTCGGGCGCGCAGCTCTGCCCATGGTGCGCCGGGTCGGTTTTGCCGCGCCCATGCGCTGGCTCGGGCTGGGTTGGAAGGATCTCTGGCGGCAACCGGCGGCCAGCCTGTTCTACGGCATTGCCATCGCCGTGGGCGGCGCCGTCATACTGGGGCTTACCGCGAACCTGCCCTACCTGTTCGCGGCCGCCATCACCGGTTTTCTGCTCGTCGCGCCGATGCTTGCAGCAGGACTGTACGAACTTTCGCGCCGCTATCTGGCGCACGAGCCGGCGACAGTCTACGATTCGATGGCAGCCTGGAAGCGCAACCCGTCCGCGCTGGTCGGCTTCGGCCTGATGTCGATACTGGCCGGTACGGCGTGGCAACTGGTGTCGGTGGTGATCGTGGCCCTGTTCTACAAGGGCAGCGCGATGGTGCCGATGGCCATGATGGTCGAGGTGGTGCTCAACCCGCAGCATTACCTGATGTTCTTCATCTACCTCTGCGCCGGCGGCGTGCTGGCGGCCCTGGTCTTCGCCCTCAGCGTGGTTTCGATGCCGATGCTGATCGACCGCCAGTGCGACCTGTTGTGTGCGCTGGTGACCAGCGTCAATGCGGTCGCCGAGAATCCGCTGCCGCTGGCGCTATGGGCCTTCATCATCATGCTGCTCTGCGGTTTCGGTTTCGCCACCGCGCTGGTGGGGATGATCGTCGTCCTGCCCTGGCTCGGGCATGCCAGCTTTCACGCCTACAAGGACCTCGTCGAGCACCACCAGCCTTGAGCGCCGCCGCCGCAACGGACGGCGCGCCATTGAACCCCCGAGCTTCGCCCCAAAGTACAGAAAATGAATCCACTACTCGATTTCAGCGGGCTGCCCCGCTTCGACGCCGTTCAGTCCGAACACGTCGCCCCCGCCATCCGCCAACTGCTCGACGAAAATCGCGCGCTGATCGAACGCCTGATCGCGCAGGAAACCGCGGCGACGTGGGATGCCTTCGTGCAGCCGATGCTCGATGCCGGCGAGCGCCTGTCGCGCGCCTGGGGCATCGTCGGCCATCTGCATTCGGTCAATGACGTGCCGCCCTGGCGCGAAGCCTACAACGCCATGCTGCCCGAGGTTTCCAGCTTCTATGCCGATCTGGGGCAGAATCTGGCGCTGTTCGCCAAGTTCAAAGCGCTCGCCGCCGGCGCTGAATTCGCCACGCTGTCGCCGGCCCGGCGCCGCATCATCGAAAACGAACTGCGCGATTTCCGGCTGTCGGGCGCGGAACTTCCGGAAGGCCGCAAGCCCCGCTTCAAGGAGATCCAGGAAGAACTGTCGGCGCTCGGCGCGAAGTTTTCCGAGAACGTGCTCGATGCGACCAATGCCCATGCCGAATGGATCGATGACGAGGCCGAACTCAAGGGCCTGCCCGAAGATGCGAAGGCGGCCGCCAGAGCCGCAGCGGAAAAGGAGGGCAAGCCGGGATGGAAATTCACCCTGCACGCGCCGTCCTACATTCCGGTGCTGCAGTTCTGCGACAACCGCGAGTTGCGCGCGCGCATGTACCGCGCCTATGCCACGCGCGCTTCCGAGTTCGGCAAGACAGAGTGGGACAACGGCCCGCTGATCGATCGCCTGCTCGCCCTGCGTGATGAAGAGGCGAAAATGCTCGGCTACGGCAACTATGCCGAAGTCTCGCTGGCCACCAAGATGGCCGACACGCCGGCCCAGGTGGCGGCCTTCCAGCGCGACATGGCGGCCAAGGCGCGCCCCTTCGCCGAGCGGGACGTCGCCGAACTGCGCGACTTCGCCCGGCAGGAACTCGGCATGGACGCGCTCGAGAGCTGGGATCTCGCCTGGGCCTCGGAAAAGCTCAAGCAGCGGCGCTACAGCTTCTCCGACGACGAAGTAAAGCAGTACTTTCCCGAACCCAAGGTACTGGCCGGGCTGTTCCGCGTCATCGAATCCCTGTTCGGCGTGAAGCTGGCGCCCGATGCGGCGCCGGCCTGGCATCCGGCCGTGCGCTTCTTCCGCATCCTCAGTGGCAAAGGCGGCGACGGCAAACTCATCGGCCAGTTCTACCTCGACCTGTATGCGCGCGAAACCAAGCGCGGCGGGGCGTGGATGGACGAAGCGATCACCCGCCGCCGCATTGCGAGCGGCGTGCAGACGCCGGTGGCCTACCTCAACTGCAACTTCCCGGCCCCCGTGGGAGAGGGTACGCAAATGCGACCCGCCACCTTCAGCCACGACGATGTCATCACGCTGTTCCACGAATGCGGCCACGGCCTGCACCATCTTCTGACGCAGGTGGATGAGCTGCCGGTGTCGGGCATCCACGGCGTCGAATGGGATGCGGTGGAACTGCCGAGCCAGTTCATGGAAAACTTCTGCTGGGAATGGGATGTGCTCACCGGCATGACGGCGCACGCCGAAACCGGGGCGCCGTTGCCGCGCGCGCTCTACGACAAGATGATTGCCGCGAAGAATTTCCAGAGCGGCCTGCAGACCCTGCGCCAGGTCGAGTTCGGCCTGTTCGATCTGCTGCTCCACGCCGACTTCGTACCCGGCGGCGGCCGCAGCTTCATGGACCTGCTGGCGCAGGTGCGCCGCGAAGTGGCGGTGCTGGTGCCGCCCGAGTGGAACCGTTTTCCGCAAAGCTTCTCGCACATCTTCGGCGGCGGCTACGCGGCGGGCTACTACAGCTACAAATGGGCCGAAGTGCTGTCGGCCGACGCCTACGAGGCCTTCGAGGAGGCGGCGAAGACCAGCGGCAGCACGCTCGATGCGGCGACCGGCGAGCGCTACTGGCGCGAGATCCTGTCGGTCGGCGGTTCGCGTCCGGCGCTCGACTCCTTCAAGGCATTCCGCGGCCGCGAGCCGCGGCCCGATGCCCTGCTGCGGCACAACGGGATGGCAGTCGCTGCGTAAATCTCCGGCGTAAATCGCCGTACCGCCAGCGCCGACTCTCGGCCTGGCGTTTCTCAGAACTTTCCGTAGGCTATCGCCGTCAAGCCGGATTGATCCGCGCCCGTGGAAAATTGTTGCCCGACGTGTGCCTGGCGGCAAAGCCTTTCGCCGTCTGGGCTCCGCGTAGATCAGGCTATGCTATTCGTCATAGCCGACGCATTGCAATGCCAAAATAGTACTTGTACCGCATAAGGGCGGATGCTAGGGTGATACCCTTGCTATTGGTATGGAATTCTGCGGCGCCCTGAGATATTGGCAACGGGGCTTCGATTTCTTGAATGCGTTTGGCCACGTGAAGCACCAAGAATCCCAGACAAACCCGGACGCATGAGTACCCCCCCCGCGAAGTCGTAATGAGTGACGCACCACTGAACCTGGTGGCAGCGCCCGCTGGCGAGAGTTCCTCGTCCGAACCCGAGCGCGAACCCGACACCGGGCTGATCGGTCTGGTCATGCTCGCCCGCTTCCATAACGTTGCCGCCGATGCCGATCAACTGGCGCACGATCATCGCGAGTCCGGCAAGAATCTCACCGTACCGCAGATCCTGCTCGCCGCCAAACAACTCGGCCTCAAGGCCAAACTGATTCGCGCGGAACTCTCCCGACTGCCACAAACGCCGCTGCCCGCACTGGCCGCCGACACGGACGGTCGCTTCTTCATCCTCGCCCGCATTGATAACGACCAGATACTGATCCACGACCCGCGCGTCGAACGCCCGCAGGTGCTCTCCGCCGCAGAGTTCGCCGCGCGCTGGAGCGGCGAGCTGATCCTGTTCACCTCGCGTGCATCGCTTGCCGGCGAGCTGGCGAAGTTCGACTTCACCTGGTTCATCCCGGCGGTGGTGAAGTACCGCAAGCTGCTCGGCGAAGTGCTGCTGGTCTCGTTCGTCCTGCAACTCTTCGCCTTGGTGACGCCGCTGTTCTTCCAGGTGGTGATGGACAAGGTGCTGGTCCATCGTGGCATGACCACGCTCGACGTCATCGCCATCGGATTGCTGGTCGTCATGCTGTTCGAAGTGGTGCTGTCCGGCATCCGCAGCTATGTCTTCGCCCATACCACCAGCCGCATCGACGTCGAACTCGGCGCGCGGCTGTTTCGGCATTTGCTCAACCTGCCGCTGGCCTATTTTCAGGCCCGGCGGGTCGGCGACACCGTGGCTCGGGTGCGGGAGTTGGAGAATATTCGCCAGTTCCTCACCGGCAATGCGATCACCCTCGTGCTCGACCTGCTGTTTTCCGTCGTCTTCATCGGCGTGATGCTGGTCTATAGCGGCTGGCTGACGCTCGTCGTGGTGGTTTCCTTGCCGTGCTACGTGATCGTCTCGGTGCTCATCACGCCGCTGCTGCGCGCCCGGCTGCACGAGAAGTTCAACCGCGGCGCCGAGAACCAGGCCTTCCTCGTCGAGACCATCAACGGCATCGACACCGTCAAGGCCATGGCGGTCGAGCCGCAAATGATCCGTCGCTGGGACCAGCAGGTGGCCGCCTATGTGTCGGCCGGCTTTCGCACCGCCACGCTCGGCACCCTCGCGCATGAAGGCGTCAGCCTGATCGGCAAGCTGGTGACCCTCGTCACGATGTGGCTCGGGGCCCGTCTGGTGGTGGAGGGCAGCCTCAGCCTGGGGCAGTTGATCGCCTTCAACATGCTTGCCGGCAGGGTCGCCACGCCGGTCATGCGCCTGGCGCAACTATGGACCGACTTCCAGCAGACCGGCATTTCGGTGCAGCGCCTGGGCGATATCCTCAACACCCGCACCGAGCTCGCCAGGTCAGGCGGGCAGGGCGGCCAGGGGGTACGTTCGGGTACCACCCTGCCGCCGCTGGCCGGAAAAATCGAGTTCGACCAAGTGGCCTTCCGCTACCGGCCCGATGCACCCGAGGTGCTGCGTAGCATCGATCTCACCATCGAGCCGGGCGAGGTGATCGGCATCGTCGGCCGTTCCGGCTCCGGAAAAAGCACGCTGGCCAAACTGGCGCAGCGGCTCTACCTGCCAGAGCGCGGCCGCGTGCTGGTCGATGGCATCGATCTGGCGATGGCCGACAGTTCAAGCCTGCGTCGCCAGATCGGCGTCGTGCTGCAGGAGAACATGCTGTTCAATCGCAGCATCCGCGACAACATCGCGCTGGCCGATTCGGGCCTGCCGATCGAAGCCGTGATGGCCGCCGCCAAGCTCGCCGGTGCGCACGAATTTATCCTCGAACTGACCGAAGGCTACGACACCCTGGTCGGCGAACACGGCTCGACGTTATCGGGTGGCCAGCGCCAGCGCATCGCCATCGCCCGCGCGCTGATCGGCAACCCGCGCATCCTGATCTTCGACGAAGCCACCAGCGCGCTCGACTACGAGTCCGAACGCATCATCCAGAACAACATGAAGGCGATCTGCAAGGGCCGCACCGTGCTGATCATCGCCCATCGGCTTTCCGCGGTGAGGGACGCCAACCGCATCGTGGTCCTCGATCGCGGCCAGATCGTCGAGCAGGGCAACCATGCCGAACTGCTGCGCCATGAGGCGGGGCATTACTCGCGGCTGCACCGGATGCAGCAGGGGTAGGCAGATGCTAAGTAACCGACACCTCGACATGCCGTCCCAGCGCCCGTGCCGCCGCTTCGATCTGGTCGAGCCGCGACGCATGCCGCAGATCGAACAGCCGATCCACTTGCGGCATATGCCAGCCGAGGCGACGGGCCAACTCGGACTTCTTGATGCCCTGCTCGGTCATCGCCTGATAGACGCCCAGCTTGGCGCATTCCAAGGCCGAAGGGCGCACCGTTTTCTGCCCGCGCTTGGGCTTGCCCGGAACGGGCAGCGGTTTGCGGTCATCGACGTAGAAGGACAAGGCCGTTTCCAGCGCGTCGATAGCGTAGAGCAAGGCTTCGTCTTCGTCCTCGCCTTGGGTGATGGCTTCGGGAACATCCGGAAAGGTGACAACGAAGCCACCTTCGGGCTGTGCTTCGAGAATGACAGGGTAGTCAAGCATGGTTCATTTTCCTTTCAGCCCAAGCTGCTTCTTGATGCCCTCGACGGTGCCGGTTTTCAGTTCGGAGTTGTGCATGGGCATGACCGACTGGCGGCCGTTCAAAAATATCTTCAGATGCGATCCCTTGGCCGTCTGGAACGTCGCCCCTTTCTTGGTCAACCAGCGCTTGAATTCATTCGGGTTCACGAGTTGAATGTTAAACACTTATGTTGTGTTTATCAAGGGCTGTTTTCATGAGCCACACCCTCACCCTGCGCCTGCAAGCCACGTTCGATCTGCTCAAGCGTTACGCCACCATCTTCAGTCACGTCTGGAAAATACGCAAAGAACTCGACCCTCCGCCACGCCTGCCGCACGAGGCGCAATTCCTCCCCGCCGCCCTCGAACTGCAGGAAACCCCGGTCTCCGCCGCGCCGCGTATCGTCGCCTGGCTGCTGATGGCCTTCGCACTCATCGCGGTACTGTGGGCCATCTTCGGCAAGATCGACGTGGTCGCCACGGCGCAGGGCAAGATCGTGCCCAACGAAGGCAGCAAGCTCATCCAGCCGATCGAAACCGCCGCCGTCAAGGCCATTCATGTGGTCGACGGCCAGTCCGTCAAGGCCGGCCAGGTGCTGGTCGAACTCGACGCCACCATGGCCCGGGCCGACAGTACGCGCACCGCCAACGACCTGACCACGGCCAGGCTGCAAGCCGCCCGCGCCCGCGGTCTCTTGGCGGCGCTTACCTCCGGCAAGCCGCCGCGCGTCGACGCTCCCGCCGGTATCGGCGCAGGTATTGGAATTGAGCGCATCGCGCAAGAGCAACGCATCCTCGACGGCCAGTACGGCGAATATCAGGCCCGTGTTTCGCGCATCGACGCCGAGATCGCCAAGCGCGAAGCCGAACGGCGCTCGACCCAGGAGATCGTCAAGAAGCTCGAACAGACGGCTCCCATCGCCCGCCAGCGCGCCGAGGACTTCAAGGGCCTGGTGCAAAAGAACTTCATCTCCAAGCACGGCTATCTGGAAAAGGAACAGGCGCGCATCGAGCAGGAGGCCGACCTCGAAACCCAGAAGAGCCGCCTCAAGGAACTCGCCGCCGCCATCGACGAAGCGAAGGGCCAGCGCAGCTCGGCCGTCGCCGAAACCCGCCGCCTGGCGCTCGACACCCTCAACGAAGCCGAGCAGAAAGCCACCGGCTACGGCCAGGAACTGGTCAAGACCGAAAGCCGCGGCCGGCTCATGACGCTCACCGCGCCGGTCGATGGCACCGTGCAGCAGTTGGCCGTGCGCACTGTCGGCGGCGTCGTCACCGAAGCCCAGGTGCTGATGGTCATCGTGCCGAAAGACGACGCGCTGGAAGTCGAAGCCTTCCTGGAGAACAAGGACATCGGCTTCGTCAATGCCGGGCAAGTGGCCGAAGTCAAGATCGAGACCTTTCCCTTCACCAAGTACGGCACCATCCCCGCGAGCCTCGTCCATGTCTCGCGAGACGCCATCAACGACGAAAAGCGCGGCCCGATTTACTCCACCCGTGCCCGCTTGCAGCGCGCCACGATGCAGGTGGAAGACAAGACCGTAAATCTCTCGGCCGGCATGGCGGTGACGGTGGAAATCAAGACAGGCAAGCGCAGGGTGATCGAATATTTCCTGAGTCCGTTGCTGCAGCACGGGAACGAGAGTTTGCGGGAAAGGTGAAAAGATAGCGGGATATGCTAGTTGGGATTAGCTAACAAACGACATGAATCAAGGGAGTTGAAGTCATGACAAAGAAGGGGAAAATATCTTGAACAGACCAGAGAGCATCGTCGAACATCGTTTGGAACTTCGCCGCAAGGATGGTTCACCCCGCACGGTTCTTTATCGTCCGCAGACCTCGGAACTGCGTTGGGCCGATACCGGGGAGCGCGTCGATCTGTCATCGGTGGGGTTCAAATACGAACCCGATGGGGCTCGAAGATGGGTTTTCGCCGAAGCGATTTCGCCTCGAAACCCAGGCACCAAAGGGCGGGCCATACGGTCACTCAAAATCCAGATGGGACTCAAGTGCAACTATGAGTGTTCCTACTGTAATCAGACCAGCCGGCCCGAGTCGTCACACGGCAACCCGGACGACGCACGGGAATTCCTCGAGCAGTTGCCGACTTGGTTCAAGGCGGCCAATGACGACGGCGAAGGCCTGACCATCGAATTCTGGGGTGGGGAACCTTTCGTCTACTGGAAGACGATGAAGCTGTTGGGCGAGGAACTGCGTGCCCGGTACCCCAAGGCGATCTTCAATGTCGTTACCAACGGCAGCGTACTTGACGACGAGAAGATCGATTGGCTCGACCGCATGGGATTTTCCGTGGCAATCAGTCATGACGGGCCGGGGCAGAAGCCCAATCGTGGCAAGGATCCATTCGACGATCCGAAAACTGCCGAGGCAATTCGCAAGCTCTACCGCCGGTTGCAGCCGAAAGGCTTGATCAACTTCAATTGCGTCCTGGCTCGCAACAATCTTTCTCTGTTTGAGATTCAGAAATTCCTGGCGGCAAAATTGGCTTGTCCATTGAGCGATATCCGTTTATCCACGGAGGAAATGCTGCTTCCCTACGAGGCGCAGGGGCTCGCATTGTCGCTACACGGCGCGGACGAGCGCAAAGCGCTATTCAGGCATCTATACCGCGACATTGTCGAAAACGGCGCAGTGCAGGTATTGAACATCCGAGAAAAACTCCACGACTTCTTCAACTCGATCGCGTCCGGTCGGCCTGCCGATACCCTGGGGCAACGATGCGCCATGGATCGAAGCGACTCAGTGGCCATAGACCTGAAGGGCAACGTGCTGTCTTGCCAGAACGCACCAGCACAAGGTTCCAGCAAGATCGGACATATCAGCGACTACGCAAGCATCCGGCTGTGTACAGGTCACCACTGGTCGGTAAGAAATGGTTGCGGCGGTTGCCTCGTGCTTCAGATGTGTCGTGGGTCGTGCATGGGATTGACAGGCAACCTATGGAAGAAGGCATGCGAGAACAGCTATGTGTACAACCTCTCGATTCTGGCGGCGGGGATTGAGCATCTGACCGGTTGCAATTGGATGCTGGGGAAGCATTTGGCTGAGTTGCCATCCACGGCGAGCGATAGTCAGATGGGCTATTCGATATGACGCTACTGCGACTGAGGGTACAAGGCGTAGGGGAGACAGCATGCAAAATTGGCTGAAGGAATCAGGGAATGCCATTCGCGCCGAAAGTCGGCGCTGGCGACACGGCGAGCAGGACTTGCGAGAGGCCAACGATGCGGCATGGAGGAGATCGGCATGAAAGCGAATCACTCGTGGTTGAAGCAAGTCGCGAAACTTGGGCTTCTATTGATGATGGGGGCGAGCATGAATGCGAGCGCGGGGTTGTTTGGATTCGGCGGCACGAATTGGAAGGAAGAAGTGCTGCTTCATGACGGCAGCAAGATTGTGGTGGAGCGCTGGCATAAGCGTGGAGGGGGACATGAAATTGGTTCTGGACCACCCATCAAGGAGCAAGGGATGACGTTTGAAGTGCCCGGAACGGGCAAGACCGTAATGTGGCGCGACGAATACAGCGAAATCGTTGGCTCAGCCAACTTCGGCATCCTCGCATTGCATATTGCGAACGGAACGGCCTACATCATTGCAACACCGTATGGCTGCGTCGCCTACAACAAGTGGGGAAGACCGAATCCGCCCTATGTGATCTTTAGACACGATGGGATGGCATGGCAGCGTATCCAGCTATCGGAATTGCCAACCGAATTCAAGAGCATCAACCTTGTCATCGGCACGAGCAATAACGAGAAGGAACTTAACAGGTTGGGCAAGATTTCAGTTGCTGACATCGAGAAGATGAACCGCTACTCGAACCAACCCGAACTTCGCAGCATCCTTAGGGAGGCAATCAAACCACCCGCGCCGGGATCAAGCATCAATTGCCCGATTGCGACGACGGCCGCAGGAAAACCCATCGCA
Source organism: Sulfuritalea sp. (assembly GCA_030247575.1). Lineage (GTDB taxonomy): Bacteria > Pseudomonadota > Gammaproteobacteria > Burkholderiales > Rhodocyclaceae > Sulfuritalea. The sequence goes on along the minus strand of JAOTRV010000044.1, from coordinate 182 downwards.
CCGGAAATCGACGGAAAGCTGCTCCATTACAACTGGTGGCCGTTGGCGCAAGACTGGTGTCGGTGCGCGTTTAAAACTGACCAGCTGTGCGCATTGAATTTTGACCAGGGGCTAAAGCCGCCTGTCATAGGCATGGCTGTGGATAAGTGTAGCGCATTCTCTGGGTCGGACACCTCCTTACG
>JAOTRV010000065.1 GCA_030247575.1 Sulfuritalea sp. | reverse complement strand
GGCCATCGTCGAGGAACAGCCGGAAGCCGTCCTGGCGGCGCAGCATGTAGTGCAGGGCCTTGCCGAGATCCGACTTGCGCGAGGTCCGGTCGGCCTGGGCGGCGAGCCAGGCGAAGAATTTATCGACCAGGGGGCGGGACTGCTCCTGCCGGATGGTGCGGCGCAGGCCGGCATCCTTGCCGCGGATGGCGGCCTCGATCCGATAGAGCGCGGCGATGCGCGCCAGCGCCTCGTCGACAATGGGCGAGCCGGCCTTCGGTCTGGCCGCGATGAGCTTCCTGCGGCCGTGCGACCAGCAGAACGCCAGCGCAAGCGGCTTGCCGCCCTTCCGGTCGGGCTTGGCCAGATGGGTGTAGCCGCCATAGGCGTCGACCTGAATCGTCCCGTCGAACCCGTCGAGGATCTCGTCGGCGTTCTCGCCGGCGCGGCCCGGGCGATAGTGGAACACCACGCCGGGCGGGGCGGGACCGCCCCAACCGCGATCGTCGCGTAGCACCGCCCAGAGATATCCGGTCTTCGTCTTGCCGCGCCCTGGGTCCAGGACCGGGGCTGTGGTCTCGTCGACATAGAGGCGGGTGCCGCCGGTCTTCAGAAGCACCGTCATGCGCTCGACCACGGGCGCGATCAGCGCGCCAGTCCGGCCCATCCAGTCGGCCAGCACCGAGCGGTCGATGGGCACCCCGTGCCGGGCCATGACCAGCGACTGCCGGTTCAAGGGCATGTATTCGGAATGCTTGGCGACCGCGATCTGCGCGAGCAGCGCCTCGGTAGGCCAGCTGCCTTCGAGCAGATGCGCCGGGGCTTTTGCCTGCACCACACCGGCCCGGCCCTTGGGGCAGGCGTATCTGGGTCGCACCGTGACGATCACCTGATACCGCGCAGGGATGCAATCCAGCCGCTTGCTGCGGTCCTCGCCGATCCGGACCATGTCGCCACAGCCACAAGGACAGGCGATGCTGTCGGGCTCGACCACCCGCTCCACATGCGGCAGGCCTTCGGGCAGCGCCCGGGCTTTGCGCGGTTTACGCCGAGCTTTCTTCTCGGGATCGAGCGTGCTGGCGGCGATCTTCTCTTCGACCGCAGCGATGCGCGCCTCGGTCTCGGCGATGGCAGTCTCGAGGTCTTCCAGTGCCAGGTCCAGCTGGGCGGGGTCCAGCTTCTCGGACTTCGGCCCGAACTTCGCGCGGCGATACTGCTGGATCTGGCCTTCCAGCGTCGCCACCAGCTCCTTGAGCTCGGCGATGAACGCCTCCTTCTCGGCCACCACCGCTTGCTCGTGCTGGCGTGCCGCGCGTTCGACCGAGGCCTCGAACCGGGCGGCCTCCAGCGCCTCGTGCTGCGCTGCAAAGGCCGCCACCACCTCGGGCGGGAGGTCAGGAAAGCGGCTCAGATCGAGGGGTTGCGACATGGCCCTTTCTACCCGATCCGGGCAGGGAAGCCCAACAAAACAACGCCGGAACGACGACCTGAGTCACCCCGCCGCAGTCGGCACCGTCACCCGCTGCGCCATCACCCGCCGCCAATCCAGGCCCTCGACCAGCGCCTCGCATTGCGCCCGTGACAGCCGCATCACCCCGTCCTGAACCTTCGGCCAGGCGAACTTGCCCTGCTCCAGGACCTTATACACCAGCACCATGCCGGTGCCGTCCCACACCAGGATCTTCAATCTGTCGCCGCGCTTCGATCGGAAGATCACCATCACCCCGGAATGCGGATCGAGCCGCAGCGTGTTCTGAACGATCAGTGCCAGCGCCTGATGACCGCAACGGAAGTCCACCGGTCGGGTCGCCACCAGGATCGGCAGCCGCTGCCCGGCGACGATCATGCCGACCTGCGCAGCGCACGCACAAGCGCCGCCGCCCGCTCCGCCGACACGTCGCCCGGCACGCGGACAATAATTCCGTCGCCAATCTCGATTCCGATGACCCCTTCGGCACCGCGCGCGGCATCAGGCGAGGCATCCACCTCGTCATCTACCGACACCGGCACGAACGCCGGCACCACGGTCGCGCCTACCGCCTCCATGGCATCCGCCGGCAGCGCCAGAAGCCCCTGTCGCGCCTGGCGCCGCCAGTCCGAGAGCTGATGCGGCGCAAGATCATGCCGCTGCGCGACATCCACAACTCGCACCCCGGGCTGGAAACTCTCCGCCACGATCCGGGCCTTCACCGCCTCAGGCCAGCGCCGATACCCCCGCGTCCGACGAACCACCTCGACACGACCAACGAACCCGTCGCCACCATCCGCCATCATCGCCCCCTTGCAGAAAACCACAAAGAGGCTCGCTCCTACGCAGCTCGCTGGAAACCCGCGATATCAATGGGCTGGAGACGGCGCATACTCACCACCGCAAGCTC
>JAOTRV010000064.1 GCA_030247575.1 Sulfuritalea sp. | reverse complement strand
AGAATGCTGCGGGTTCGAGGCTTGATCCACCCGACTTCGGCCGTTTGCGCGACGACAGACACCGCTCGGGGCGAAAAACGCTTGCCCAGCGAGCAAAATCAGGCGAACTTGAAGTCAAGCGGCGGGCCACTTGGGGAATGTCGGCTCACACAAGGCAGGTTATCGATGGCGAAGGTTGGCTTTCTCGGGTTGGGGCGCATGGGTTTTCCCATGGCCCGCAACCTCGCGACCGCAGGGCATGACGTTCACGTCTACGACCCCAGCGAAGAAGTTGGCCGCAAGGCTGCGAAGGCCGGCTTGAAGACGGCTTCGCGCGTCGACGTGGCGGTGGAAGGGGCGGATTTCGTGATCACCATGGTGCCGACGGGGCGCCATGTGCTCGAAATCTTCCTGGGCGATGACGGCGTGCTTGCGAAGATGGCCAAGGGCAGCATGGCCATCGATTCCTCCACCATCGACACTGCGGATGCGCGCCGTCTTCATGCGGCGGGGCGCGAACGCGGCATCGCAGTGCTCGATGCCCCGGTGTCCGGCGGGGTCATGGGCGCGGAAGCGGGCACGCTGACCTTCATGGTCGGCGGCAGCGCGGAGGATCTGGAACGGGCCCGCCCCGTGCTCGAGGCCATGGGGCGCCGCATCTTCCACGCTGGCGAGCCGGGGGTCGGGCAGGCCGCCAAGCTCTGCAACAATCTGCTCGCGGGCATTTCCATGATCGCGGTCTCGGAGGCGTTCGCGCTGGCGCGACACCTCGGGCTCGATGCGCGCAAGATGCAGGAAATCTCGGCGGTCTCGACCGGCGGGTGCTTCTCGCTGACCAATTACCCGCCGGTGCCCGGCCTCGTGCCGAACGTGCCTTCCAGCCGGGAATATCGCAACGGCTTCGCCTCCCAGCTGATGCTGAAGGACCTCAAGCTGGCCCAGCAGGCCGCGATCCAGTCCGGCACGGCTCTGCCCTTGGGCGGCCTCGCTGCGGCGCTCTACGGAATGTTCTGCCAGGCCGGTCATAGCGAGCTCGATTACTCCGCCATCATCAAGCTGATCGAGGGCGATGGTGTGCGGACGTCAGACGCGTGAGCCGATGATTCCGAAAGAGAAGGCATCATGAATACTTTACATAACCCCGCCGCCCCGGCCGCAGTCCCCTTCCAGACTCGTTCCATGCTGATCGGCGGTGCCTGGCAGGCAGCGGCTTCCGGGGAAACGATCACGGTCGAAAATCCCGCGCGCCGCTCGCCCATCGGCGAGGTGCCCCGCGCGCGCGCCGAGGATGTGGACCGGGCCGTCCAGGCGGCCGCCGCCGCATTCCCCGCCTGGGCGCGCATTCCCGCCCGCGAGCGGGGACGCCTGCTCGCAGGCATCGGGGAAGCGCTGGAGGCACGGCTCGAGGAACTCGCCCGCACCATCTCGGCGGAAACCGGCAACGCGCTGCGCACGCAGGCGCGCGGCGAAGCGCGGATGGTGGCGGATGCGTTCCGATATTTCGGCGGCCTCGCGGGCGAACTGAAGGGGCTCACCATTCCCCTCGGCGAAGGCGTGCTGAGCTACACGCGCCGCGAACCCATCGGCGTCACGGGCGCCATCGTGCCCTGGAACGCACCGGCCCAGCTCGCGGCGCTGAAGATCGCCCCAGCGATCTGCGCCGGCAACACCATCGTGCTGAAGGCGGCGGAGGATGCGCCGCTGGCGGTGCTGCTGATCGCCGAGATCTGCCAGCAGCATTTGCCGCCGGGCGTGGTCAATGTGGTCACCGGCTATGGGGAGGAATGCGGCGCCCCCCTCGCCGGCCATCCGCTGGTGCGCAAGGTCAGCTTCACCGGGTCCACCGGGGTTGGAAAGGCGATCATGCGCGCGGCGTCCGATCGCCTTGCGCCGGTATCGCTTGAACTCGGCGGCAAGAGTCCGTCGGTCGTCTATGAGGATGCCGACGAGGATTGGGTGGTGGACGGCATCATCGCGTCCATGCGCTTCACCCGGCAGAGCCAGTCCTGCACAGCAGGCTCGCGCCTGTTTCTCCATGCCGACATCTTCGAGCCGTTCCTCGAAAAGCTGGTGGCCCGCACCTCCGCGCTCAAGATCGGCGATCCCCTGGACGAGGCGACCGACATCGGCGCCATCATCAACGAACGCCAGTTCAAGAAGATCTGCGGCTATGTGGAGGAGGGGCTCGACCGCTCCGAGGCGCGGCTCGTGATGGGCGGCCTGCCGCCGCGCGAGGGTCCTCTGTCGGAAGGCTATTTCGCTCTCCCGACGATCTTCGCCGACACGTCAAACGAATGGCGGCTGGCGCGGGAGGAGATCTTCGGGCCGGTGCTGGTGGCGATCCCCTGGCGCGACGAAGCCGAGGCGATCCGCATGGCGAACGACAGCCATTA
>JAOTRV010000003.1 GCA_030247575.1 Sulfuritalea sp. | reverse complement strand
ACTACGTGATCAACGGCAGCAAGATGTGGATCACCAACGGCATGAAGGCCGACTGGTGCTGCCTGCTGGCCAACACCTCGGAGGGCGCGCCGCACAAGAACAAGTCGCTGATCATGGTGCCGATGGACAGCAAGGGCATCAGCCGCAGCAAGATCAGGAAGGTCGGCATGAACTCCTCCGACACCGCGCAACTGTTCTTCGACGACGTGCGCGTGCCGCAACGCAATGTGATCGGGCAGGAGGGCATGGGCTTCACCTTCCAGATGATGCAGTTTCAGGAGGAACGCCTCTGGGGCGCGGCCAGTTCGCTGCGCATGCTCGACGCCGTGATCGACGAGACCATCGAATACACGCGGCAACGCCAGGCCTTCGGCAAGAGCCTGCTCGACAACCAGGCCATGTATTTCCGCCTGGCCGAGCTGCGCACCGAAGTCGAGGCGCTGCGCTCGCTGACCTACCGCGCGGTCGAGGCCTATGTCTCGGGCAAGGACGTGACGAAACTGGCGTCGATGGCCAAGCTCAAGTGCGGCCGCCTGATCCGCGAAGTCACCGACTCCTGCCTGCAGTTCTGGGGCGGCATGGGCTACACCTGGGACAACCACGTCTCGCGCGCCTGGCGCGACGGCCGCCTGGTGTCGATCGGCGGCGGCGCCGACGAAATCATGCTCGGCATCATCGCCAAGCTCGAAGGCACGCTGCCGCGCGCCGGCTGACATGGGCGACGACAACCGGAACGTGCTGACGCGCCGCGAGGGCGGCGTGCTGCACCTGACCCTGAACCGGCCGCAGGCGCGCAACGCCATGTCGCTGGCGATGGTCGATGAATTGCTCGCGGCGCTGGATGCCGCCGAGGCCGACGGCGCGACGCGCGTCGTCGTCCTGCGCGGAGCCGGCGGGCATTTCTGCGCCGGCGCCGACCTCAAGGACATGGCCGCGGCGCGCGCCCAACCGACGGAGGACAGCGATCCCCTGGCCCACGTCAACGCGCGCTTCGGCTGGCTCTGCGCGGCCTTTGCCCGCACGCCGCTGGCCGTGGTGGCCGTGGTCGAGGGCACGGTGATGGGCGGCGGCTTCGGCCTCGCCTGCGCCGCGGATGTCACGCTGGCCCATGTCTCGGCCAGCTTCCGCTTGCCGGAGACATCGCTCGGCCTGGTGCCGGCGCAGATCGCACCCTATCTCGTCGAGCGCCTCGGCTTCGCCGAGGCCAAGCGCCTGGCGGTCACCGGCGGCCGGCTCGATGCGCGCACGGCGCTGACGCTGCGACTGGTGCACGAACTGGCAGAGGACGACGCTGCGCTGGCGGCGGCCCTGGCACGCGTGCTGGGCGAGATCCTGGCCTGTGCGCCGGGCGCCGTCGCCGCCACCAAGCGGCTGATCGGACAGGCTCGCCTGGCGCCGCCGGAATCATTGATCGACGACGCCGCCGCGGCATTTTCGCTGAGCGCACAAGGCGCCGAAGGCATGGAAGGCACGCTGGCTTTCCTGCAGAAGCGCAAACCGTCCTGGGCGCCGTGATGAGCTTCAGCAAGATTCTCATCGCGAACCGGGGCGAGATCGCCTGCCGCGTCATTCGTACTGCGCGCGCACTGGGCTACCGCACGGTGGCGGTGCATTCGACGGCCGACGCCGATGCGCCACACGTGATGCTGGCCGATGAAGCGGTGCCGATCGGCGCCGCGCCCGCGGCCGAGTCCTACCTGCGCGTCGAAGCCCTGCTCGACGCCGCGTGCCGCACCGGCGCCGATGCAATCCACCCCGGCTACGGCTTCCTCTCCGAGAGCGCCGCCTTCGCCCGCGCCTGTGCCGACGCCGGGCTGGTCTTCATCGGCCCGCCGGCCGAGGCGATCGAGCTCATGGGCGACAAGGCGGTCGCCAAACGGCGCATGATCACCGCCGGGGTGCCGACCGCACCCGGCTATCTCGATGCGCAGCAGGACGACGAACGATTGATGGCGGAAGCGAAGAAACTCGGCTACCCGCTGCTGGTCAAGGCGGTCGCCGGCGGCGGCGGTCGCGGCATGCGCCTGGTGCATGCCGCCGGCGAGCTGTGCGAGGCCATCGCCGGCGCGCGGCGCGAGGTGCAGTCCGCCTTCGGCAACGACACGCTGATGCTCGAACGCCTGATCGAACGCAGCCGCCACATCGAGATACAGGTCTTCGCCGACGCCCACGGCAACGCGATTCATCTGGGCGAGCGCGACTGCACGGCGCAGCGGCGGCGGCAGAAGGTCATCGAAGAAGCGCCCTCGCCCGTGGTCAGCCCCGCGATGCGCGAGGCCATGGGCCGCGATGCCGTGGCCGCGGCGCTGGCGGTCGGCTACCGCGGCGCCGGCACGGTCGAGTTCATCGTCGACCAGGAACTCAAGCACTACTTCCTCGAAATGAACACGCGCCTGCAGGTCGAACATCCGGTGACCGAAATGATCACCGGCCTCGACCTCGTCGAATGGCAGCTGCGCATCGCGGCCGGCGAGGCCCTGCCGCTGACGCAGGAGCAGGTCCGCTTCAGCGGCCACGCCATCGAAGCGCGGCTCTATGCGGAAGACCCCTACGCCAACTTCGCGCCGCAGACCGGCAACGTGCTGCACTGGCGCCCCGCCGCGGCCGCGGCACAGCCCGGCATCCGCATCGACGCCGGAGTCGTCGAGGGCGGCACGGTGACGCCCTGGTACGACCCCTTGCTGGCCAAAGTGATCGCTCACGGCCGCGACCGCGGCGATGCGATCCGGCGCCTCATGGCCGCGCTGGAGGACGCGCCGCTGCTGGGCCTCACCAACAACGCGCGCTTCCTGCGCGACCTGATCGACCACCCGACCTTCCGCACCGCGACCATGCACACAGCACTGCTCGACGAATGGACTGCCGGCGCCGAGGCAATGCTGCAGCGCCCCGAGCCGGACGGCGAGCTCTGGTGCCTGGCGGCCGCGGTCGCGGTCGGCCGCGGCGCGCGACCAGCCAGCGTGGCCGGTTTCGATCTCAGCCTGGAATGCGGCGCCGCGAAGCGCACGCTGCGCGTCGAACTCGGCGCCGGCAGCGTGCATGTCGATCTCGGCGCAACGCGCCATGAAGTCGCCCTCGGCAGCGAGGACGCCGGCTGGCTCGACTACCGCTTCGACGGCATCCGCCGCCGCATCGCACTGGTGCGCGAGGACGGCCGCCTGCATTTCTCGCGCGCCGCGGCAGGCTTCGTCTTCACCGAGGTCTCGCCCTTCCCCGCCGTCGATGCCGAGCACGATGCGAGCCGCGTGCGTTCGCCGGTGGCCGGCACCGTGACCCAGGTGCTGGTGGTGCAGGGCGACTTCGTAGTGGCAGGCCAGACGGTGGCCTGCGTCGAAGCCATGAAAATGGAAATGAAGCTGGTCGCCACGGTGGCCAGCCGCGTCGCCACCGTGCGCATCGGAACCGGCGACCAGGTCGCATCCGGCGCCGTGCTGGTCGAACTCGAATACGACAAGGAGGCATGAGATGTCAGACACAATGGACAAGGCGATCCTCACCTGCGCGCTGACCGGCGTGCTGACCGACCCATCGCAGTACCCGGTACCCGTGACGCCTGCACAAATGGCCGCCGAGGCGCGCGACGCCTTCAACGCCGGCGCCAGCATCATGCACGTGCATCTGCGCCGCCAGGAGCCGGGCATGGGCCACCTGCCGTCGTGGGAACCCGAAGTCGCGGCCGAGATCGTCGACGCCATCCGCGCCGCCTGCCCCGGCGTCATCATCAACCTGACCACCGGCGTGATCGGCAATGACATCTCGGGCCCGGCCGCCTGCATCCGCCGCGTCAAGCCCGAAATCGCCGCCTGCAACGCCGGCACGCTGAACTACCTGAAGATCCGCGAGGACGGCCGCTGGGCCTGGCCGCCGATGGTGTTCGACAATTCCGTGGAAAAGGTCAAGGCCTTCCTCGACGTCATGGCCGAGACCGGCACCCTGCCCGAGTTCGAGTGCTTCGACGTCGGCATCGCGCGTTCGGTGGCCATGTTCCGCAAGGCCGGCATGACGAAGTACGTCGATTACAACTTCGTCATGGGCGTGGCCTCGGGCATGCCCGCCGACGGCGACCTGCTGCCGCTGCTGCTGCGCTGGATCGAGCCCGACGACAGGGCAGGCAAGGACGGACATGCCGTCCTGTGGCAGACCACGCTGATCGGCCGCGCCGAAATATGGCCGGTGCACCGGCGCACCGCCGAGCTCGGCGGCATGCTGCGCACGGGGCTGGAAGACACTTTCTATCTGCCCGACGGTTCGCGCGCACCGGGCAACGGCGCCCTGATCGAGGCGCTTGCCGCCTGCGCGCGCGGCGCCGGGCGCGAGGTCGCCAGCCCCGCCGGGGCGCGGGCGATGCTGGGGCTGGCCGCGGGCTGACGATCAAAGACTCCGATCGACCTCGCGGAACCGCGCGTCGTATGCTTCAATGTTCACGAAGAGCCGGCATTCCGGTCAGGGAGAAGAAGCATGAAAGACATCGCCTGGAGCAAGATACTCAGCGTCGGATTCGAAGAGATCGACGAGGACCACCGCAAGCTGGTGGGCATCTTCAACGAGCTGAACCGCGCGGTGACGCAGGGCGAATCGCCCGAATACCTCGCGGCGACGCTGGAAGAGCTGATCAACTGCACCGTGTGGCATTTCAGCCACGAGGAGCGGCTGATGCTCAAGCATCGCTACGAGGGCATCGAGGAACACAAGGCCGCGCACCGCGAGCTGATCGAGGCCGCGCGCGAGCTGCAAGGGCAACTGCTGCAGACGGGCCGGCAGGTGGCCGACGAGCAGATCGTGTTCCTGGAGCGCTGGCTGACCGCCCATATCCTCACCACCGACCAGCGCCTGGGGGCCTTCCTGTCGCAGGTTAGTTAGGGACGCGGCGCTACCCGTAGTGATACCGGCAGGCGATGACGGCGAGCTGCCCGCCCTCGACCGCGTAGACCAGCCGATTGACGTCGTCGATCCGGCGCGACCAGCAGCCCGACAGGTTCTCGCGCAGCGGCTCCGGCTTGCCGATGCCCTCGAAGGGATGGCGCATCGCCTCCTGGATCAGGAGGTTGATGCGCTTCAGCGTCTTGCGGTCCTGCCCCTGCCACCAGACATAGTCGGCCCAGGCGGCGGCGGTCCAGACCAGGCGATCAGGCATCGATCAGGGGTCGCTCGCGGACCTTGCCGCCGCGCAACTGCTTGAGCGACTTGGCCAGATGGGCCGCGTTCGCCGGCGTCCCGAGCAGATGCACCGTTTCCCGCCAACTGTTGTAGGTCTCCAGCGACATCACCACCGCGTCCGGCGCATCGCGCCGGGAGATCACCGTGACATCGAGATCGTCGACCACCTCGTCGATGACCTGCTTGAGATTGTTGCGGGCTTCCGAAAAGCTTACGACGCGCATGATTTCGACCTCGCCAAGAACTGCCGACTTGTTCAATAAGTTGCACAAGTCTAACAGGCGAAGGGATCGCGGACAAGTCTCGCTCCCCTTGCCCCCGCCGTCGCCGCTGGCAACATGAAAGCCAAAACATCTCTCAATTTAAAGCGAGCGCCCTGGAATCCGAAGAAGGCCGGGGCGACATCCGAACAAAAGCCCTGCTGCGAGCACCAATAAACCTCCGCTATAGCGCCATCCAGCGACCTTGCCGCCACCGCTCACGCCCCGTGCTATCGTCGCGCCGATGAAACCGATCCGCTCCGTCACCATCGACCTCGATGGCACCCTGCTCGACACCGTTCCCGATCTCGCGGCCGCCGCCAATGCCATGCTGCGCGAGCTGGGGCGGCCCGAATACGACATCGACACCATCGCCGGCTTCATCGGCCGCGGCATCCCGAAACTGGTCGAGCGCTGCCTGCCGGGCCTCGATGCCGATGCGATCGAAGCAGCGCAGGCCGTGTTCCGCCGCCATTACGCCATCGAGAACGGCCGCCGCTCGAAGCTTTTCCCCGGCGTGCTGGAAGGCCTGCGGGCCCTGCGCGCGGCGGGCCTGCCGCTGGCGGTGATCACCAACAAGGCGGCGGCCTTCACCGAACCGCTGCTGGTCGCAACGCAGCTCGCGCCGTGGTTCCAGTTCGCCGTCTCGGGCGACAGCCTGCCGCACAAGAAGCCGCATCCGGCACAGCTGCTGCATGCCTGCGAACGCATGGGCACGCGGCCGGAAGAGAACCTGCACATCGGCGACTCGCATCACGACGCCGTCGCGGCGCGCGCCGCCGGCTGCACGGTGTTCATCGTGCCCTACGGCTACAACGAGGGCGAGGACGTGCAAGGAATCGACTGCGATGCTATAGTCGCGTCGCTGGTCGAGGCTGCTCGCCGTATCGCCAGCGTCGACTCTCACGCGAAAACTGCCTGACCATGCTCCACCGCAACCTGCAAACGACAAGGAAACACGCCCTCGGGGCGGAGGCCTGGCCCTGGCGGGCCTGAACGCCCGCGCCATCGCGCGCCGATTTCCATCGCGCCGGAGCTGAACAGCCCGCGCCTCTGTCCTTGCAGTACCCGTTTCCGTGGAGTTTCCCCATGACCGAATCCGACTTCAACCGGCTCGCCGCCGAAGGCTATAACCGCATTCCGGTGACGCTCGAAACCTTCGCCGACCTCGACACGCCGCTGTCGATCTACCTCAAGCTGGCCAACGATCCTTACTCCTACCTGCTCGAATCGGTGCAGGGCGGCGAACGCTTCGGCCGCTATTCCTTCATCGGCCTCGCCGCCAGCACGCGCATCGCCGTGGTCGAGGGCGCGATCATGCTGCTCACCGGCAACCGCGTCGCCGAGCGGCGCGACCATACCAACCCGATGAGCTACATCAGCGAGTTCATGTCCCGCTTCAAGGTACCCGACCTGCCCGGCCTGCCGCGCTTTTGCGGCGGCCTCGTCGGCGCCTTCGGCTATGACACGGTGCGCTACATCGAAACCAGGCTGGCGCAACGGAAGACTCCCGATCCGCTCGGCGTGCCGGACATCCTGCTGCTGCTCTCCGAGGAAATCGCCATCGTCGACAACCTCTCGGGCAAGCTGACGCTAGTGGTGTATGCCGAACCCGGCTTCCCCGGCGCCTGGAAGCAGGCCCGGGCGCGCCTGCGGGAGCTGCTCGCCAAGCTGCGTGCGCCTGTCGCCATCCCGCCCGAAGCGCAGGCCAGTTCGGCGCCCGCCGTCTCGGAATTCGGCGAGGAGGCCTTCAAGGCCGCCGTGCGCCGCGCCAAGCAGTACATCGTCGATGGCGACATCATGCAGGTGGTGCTGTCGCAGCGCATGAGCAAGCCCTACGCGGCGAGCCCGCTGGCGCTATACCGCGCGCTGCGCACGCTGAACCCTTCGCCCTACATGTTCTATTTCAACTTCGAGGATTTCCACGTCGTCGGCGCCTCGCCGGAGATTCTGGTGCGTCTCGAACATCAGGACGGGCAAAAGCGCGTCACGGTGCGTCCCATCGCCGGCACGCGCAAGCGCGGCGCCACCGCGGCCGAAGATGAAGCGCTGGCGGCCGACCTGCTGGCCGATCCGAAGGAGCGCGCCGAGCACCTGATGCTGCTCGACCTCGGCCGCAACGACATTGGCCGCGTCGCCAAGACCGGCACGGTCAAGGTCACCGACCAGTTCATCATCGAACGCTATTCGCACGTGATGCACATCGTGTCCAACGTCGAGGCCGAACTGAAGGACGACGAGGGCGCGCCCGGCGTGCTCAAGGCCACCTTCCCGGCCGGCACGGTGTCCGGCGCGCCAAAAGTGCGGGCCATGGAAATCATCGACGAACTGGAACCCTCGAAGCGCGGCATCTACGCCGGCAGCGTCGGCTACCTCGGCTTCAACGGCGACATGGACCTGGCCATCGCGATCCGCACCGCCGTCATCAAGGATGGGCAGATCCACGTCCAGGCCGGCGCCGGCATCGTCGCCGATTCGGACCCCGATTCGGAATGGCAGGAAACGCTGAACAAGGCGCGGGCGCAATTGCGCGCCGCCGAGATGGCCGAAGCCGGCCTCGATACGCGTTTCGAATAGGAAATATATGACCCCCACGCTCACTTCGTTCGCTGCCCCCCAAGGGGGCTATGCCTCCCTCGGGACGGCCCTTCGGGAGTCATCGCCATGCTATTGATGATCGACAACTACGACAGCTTCACCTACAACCTGGTGCAGTACTTCGGCGAACTCGGCGAGGACGTCAAGGTGTTTCGCAACGACGCGATCACGCTCAAGGAAATCGCCGCGATGAATCCGGCCCGCATCGTGGTCTCGCCCGGACCCTGCTCGCCGGCGCAGGCCGGCGTCTCGGTGGCGGCGATCACGGAATTCGCCGGCAGGATTCCGCTGCTCGGCGTCTGCCTCGGCCACCAGTGCATCGGCGCGGCCTTCGGCGGTGAGATCGTGCATGCCAAGCAACTGATGCACGGCAAGACCTCGCCGGCCATCCACGAAGGCAAGGGCGTCTTCGCCGGGCTGCCGAATCCGCTGACCGTGACCCGCTACCACTCGCTGGCGATCCGCCGCGAGACGCTGCCGGCATGCCTCGAAGTCACGGCATGGACCGAAGACGGCGAAATCATGGGCGTGCGCCACCGCGAGTTCAACGTGGAAGGCGTGCAGTTCCATCCCGAATCCATACTCACCGAATGCGGCCACGAGCTGCTCCGCAATTTCCTGCAAGGAAGCCAATCATGATCACCCCCCAGGAAGCGCTCCAGCGCACCATCGAACACCGCGAAATCTTCAACGACGAAATGCTGCACCTGATGCGGCAGATCATGAAGGGCGAGATATCGCCGCTGATGGTCGCCGCCATCCTCACCGGCCTGCGCGTGAAGAAGGAAACCATCGGCGAAATCTCCGCCGCCGCCACGGTCATGCGCGAGCTGTCGACCAAGGTCGTGACTCCGCACAACCCGCATTTCGTGGACATCGTCGGCACCGGCGGCGACGGCGCGCACACCTTCAACATCTCCACGGCGTCGATGTTTGTCGCGGCAGCCGCCGGGGCCACGGTGGCCAAGCACGGCAACCGCAGCGTCTCGTCGAAGTCCGGCTCCGCCGACGTGCTGGAAGCCCTCGGCGCCAACATCATGCTGACGCCGGAGCAGGTCGCCGCATGCATCGAGGCTGTCGGCTGCGGCTTCATGTTTGCGCCGACGCACCACCCGGCGATGAAGAACGTCGCCCCGGTGCGCCGCGAAATGGGCGTGCGCACGATATTCAACATCCTGGGGCCCCTGACCAACCCGGCCGGCGCGCCGAACACCCTGATGGGCGTGTTCCATCCCGACCTGGTCGGCATCCAGGTGCGCGTCATGAAACAGCTCGGCGCCGACCACGTCATGGTGGTCTGGGGCAAGGACGGCATGGACGAGATATCGCTCGGCGCCGCCACGCTGGTCGGCGAACTGAAGAACGGCGAGATCACCGAATACGAAATCCACCCCGAGGACTACGGCCTGGCCATGATGTCCAACCGCGGCCTGCGCGTCGCCGACGCCACCGAATCCCAGGCCATGCTGATCGAGGCGCTGGAGCACAAGCCCGGCACCCCGCGCGAGATCGTCACGCTTAACGCCGGCGCCGCGCTCTACACGGCCAACCTGGTCGACTCGATCGGCGACGGCATCGCCAGGGCGCGTGAAGCGCTGGCCAGCGGCGCCGCGCGCAAGAAACTCGACGAGTTCATCAACTTCACCCGCAAGTTCGCCTGATGTCCGACATCCTGCAGAAGATCCTCGGCGTCAAGCGCGAAGAAGTCGCGGCGGCGTCCGCTGCCAGGCCGCTTGCCTCGGTGCGGGCCGCGGCCGTCGCGCAACCGGCGGCGCGCGACTTCGCCGGCGCCATCCGGACAAGAGTAGACGCCGGCGCTACGGCGGTCATCGCCGAGATCAAGAAGGCCAGCCCCTCGAAAGGCATTATCCGCGAGGATTTCCGCCCGGCCGCGATCGCCGCCGACTACGAACGCCACGGCGCGGCCTGCCTTTCGGTGCTGACCGACAGGCAGTTTTTCCAGGGCTCGGAAACTTACCTGCGCGAAGCGCGCGACGCCTGTTCGCTGCCGGTGCTGCGCAAGGATTTTCTGGTCGACCCCTACCAGGTGTACGAGGCGCGTGCGATGGAGGCGGACGCGATCCTGCTGATCGTCGCCGCGCTGTCCCTGCCGCAGATGCAGGAGATGGAAGCCATCGCCCACGGTCTCGGCATGTCGGTGCTGGTCGAGTGCCACGACGCGGCGGAACTCGACATCGCGCTGCAGTTGCAGACGCCGCTGATAGGCATCAACAACCGCAACCTGCGTACTTTCGAGGTGAGCCTCGACACCACGCTGTCGCAGCTCGGACGCATGCCTGCCGGGCGCATCGTGGTGACCGAGTCCGGCATCCTGACGCCGGCCGACGTCGGACGGATGCGCGCCGGCGGCGTGCATGCCTTCCTCGTCGGCGAAGCCTTCATGCGCGCGCCATCGCCGGGGGCTGAACTGGCGCGCCTGTTCGCCTGAGGCAACCCGGGAGTAGACGCTGGCGGAACGGCGAATCGGCTTCGCCGTCCCGGCGGGGTTCAGGCGCAGCAGCTGTTGCCGGTGGACTCCTTGACGCCCAGCTTCTTCAGGATCGTGTCCAGCGGACAGAACTTGGTGAAGCCGCTCTGGAACAGGTTGGCGCCGACGAAGGCGGTGAACCACAGCCAGGACAGCTTGCTCATGTCGACCTGGCCGCTGAAGTGCGCCAGGGCGAGCGAAGCCATGATGAAAAAGCCGGCGATGATGCGAACGAATTGATTGACGGTCATGCGAAGTGCTCCTTGAGAAAGTTGGGGGTCAAGACTGCTTGATGCGATTCTTCATCGCAGCGAAATACAACACCGGAATCACCACCAGCGTCAGCGCGGTGGATACGAAAATGCCGAAGATCAGCGACAGCGCGAGGCCGGCGAAGATCGGGTCGTCGACGATGAACAGCGCGCCGAGCATGGCGGCGAGCCCGGTCAGCACGATGGGTTTGGCGCGGATCGCGGCCGCCTGGATCACGGCTTCGGCGAAGTCCATGCCGTCGGCCACCTGCTCGTTGATGAAGTCGACCAGCAGGATCGAATTGCGCACGATGATGCCGGCCAGCGCGATCATGCCGATCATCGAGGTCGCCGTGTATTGCGCGCCGAATAGCGCGTGGCCGGGCATGACGCCGATGATGGTGAGCGGAATCGGCGCCATGATGATGAGCGGCACCATGTACGACTTGAACTGCGCCACGACCAGAAGGTAGATCAGGATCAGGCCGACGGCGTAGGCCGCGCCCATGTCGCGGAAGGTCTCGTAGGTCACCTGCCACTCGCCGTCCCACTTGATCGAATACTGGGCGTAGGGGTCCTTCGGCTGCTTGAAGAAGTATTCGCCCAGCGTGCCGCCCTGGGTCAACGAAATGCCGGCCAGCTTGTTGCGGATGTCGAACATGCCGTACAGGGGGCTGTCCAGCTTGCCGCCCATGTCGCCGGTGACGAAGACGACCGGCAGCAGATCCTTGTGATGGATCACCTTTTCGCGCAGCGTGCGCTTGATCTCCACCACTTCGGAGACCGGCACCAGCGCGCCATCGCGGCTGCGCACCTTGAGCTTGAGCAACTGGTCGACGCTGTTCTGGCGCTCCGCCGGCAGGACGATGCGCACAGGAATTTCGTATTTGGCGTCGCCGTCGTGCACCGGCGTCACATCTTCGCCGGAGAGGCCCATGCGCACCACATCGACGATGTCCTTCTGCGCCACGCCGAGTTGGGCGGCCTTGGCCTGGGCCACGTGCAGCACCAGCTTTTCGGCGTCTTCATCCACCGTGTCATCAACGCCGACGATGTCGGCCGTGTCCTCGAATGCCGCACGCACCTGCTTGGCCACGGCGATCTGCCCGGCATGGTCGGGGCCGTAAACTTCGGCGACGATCGGCGACAAGACCGGCGGTCCCGGCGGCACTTCGACCACCTTGGCATTGCCGCCATGCTTCCGCGCCACGGCGACCACCCGATCGCGCACCGACACGGCGATCTCGTGGCTCTGACGGCTGCGATGCTTCTTGTCCACCAGATTGACCTGGATGTCGCCCATCTCCGGCGCGCTGCGCAGGTAGTACTGGCGCACCAGGCCGTTGAAGTTGATCGGGCTGGCGGCACCGGCGTACGCCTGGTAATCGGCGACCTCCTCCACCTGCGCGATTTCGGCGGAGATTTCGCGCAGCACCTTGGCGGTTTCTTCGAGCGGGGTGCCGACCGGCATGTCGAGCACGATCTGGAATTCGCTCTTGTTGTCGAAAGGCAGCATCTTCAGCACGACCAGCTTGACGAAGCCGAGGCTCACCGAAGCCAGAATCGCGGCCAGAATGCCGATCAACAGCTTGCGCCGCGCCGACTTGCCGGTATGCGGATCGAGCAGCGGCGTCATGAGGCGGCGGAAGAAGCGATCGAGCCTGGCGGTCGTCGCGTCCGCACCATGGCCGGCGCCGCCACCGTGTGCCGCCGGCTTCATCAGCTTCAGTGCCAGCCACGGCGTGATGACGAAGGCGATGGCCAGCGAAATGAACATGCCCATCGAGGCATTGATGGGAATCGGGCTCATGTAAGGGCCCATCAGGCCGGAGACAAAGGCCATCGGCAGCAGCGCGGCGATCACGGTGAAGGTGGCGAGGATGGTCGGGCCGCCCACTTCGTCGACGGCCGGGGGGATGATCTGCCACAGCGGCTTGTCCGGCTCCAGCATGTGCCAGCGATGGATGTTCTCCACCACCACGATGGCGTCGTCCACCAGGATGCCGATGGAGAAGATCAGCGCGAACAGCGACACGCGATTGAGGGTGAAGCCGTAGGCCCAGGAAGCGAACAGCGTCGCCGCCAGCGTCAGGGTCACCGCCGCACCGACGATCAATGCCTCCCGCTTGCCCAGGGCGAACAGCACCAGCAACACGACAAAGGCGGTGGCGAACACCAGCTTGCCGATAAGCTTCTGCGCCTTGTCGGTCGCCGTCGCGCCATAGTTGCGCGTCACCGTGAATTCGACGCCCTCGGGTATCACGGTGCCCTTCAGCGCTTCGGCGCGGGCGATCACGCTTGCCGCGACATCGGCGGCATTGACGCCGGGCTTCTTGGAAACGGACAGCGTCACTGCGGGGAATTCCCCTTTGCGATCGCCATGCCAGACATAGCGCACGGGCTGGTCGGCGCCATCGACTACCTGGGCGACATCGGCCAGGTACACCGGCTTGCGCTCATAGACGCCGACCACCAGCCGCTTTACGTCGGCGGCGGATTCGATGTAGGTGCCGGTCTGCACCAGCACTTCCCGATTGCCGGCGACCAGGCTGCCGGCAGGTTGCGAGGCGTTCGACACCTGCAGGGCGGCCTTGAGGTCCTGCGCGGTGATACCGTGCGAGTTCATGCGATCGGCGTCCATCACCACGCGAATCACGTGGCCGGGGCCGCCGACGGTCGCCACGTCGCGCGTGCCCGGAATGCGCTTGAGGTCGATTTCGGCGGCGCGCGCCACCTGCTGCATTTCGAAGGCCGACTTCGAGGGATCGGAACTGTGGAAGGTCAGCGTCACGATCGGCACGTCGTCGATGCCCTTCGGCTTGATGATGGGCTCCATCACGCCGAGGTTCGGCGAAAGCCAGTCGCGGTGCGAATTGACGGTGTCGTAGAGGCGCACCAGCGCCTGAATCGGATCTTCGCCGACCTGATACTGCACGGTGACCACCGCCATGCCGGGGCGCGACACGGAATACACGTGCTCGATGCCGGCGATGCGCGACAGCACCTGCTCGGCCGGGCGCGTCACCAGGGCTTCCACGTCCCGCGCCGACGCGCCCGGGAAGGGCACGAAGACATTGGCCATGGTGACGTTGATCTGCGGCTCTTCCTCGCGTGGCGTGATCAGGGTCGCGCCCACGCCCAGGAGCAGCGCGATCAGCGCGATCAAGGGCGTCAGGGAATTCCTGAGAAAGTACTCCGCGATACGGCCTGATATTCCCACTGTCACCTCGAATCGTAACTACCGGTAGAAAGTGCCGGCAAAAGGACGCAGAGGAGGCTCACGGGGGCGTTGGTCCGTTTCGGTCGGCCTCTCCTGTCTCGCTCTGCGTGTTCCTGCGTCCTTGTGCCGGCTACCCGCTTACTTGTCCTTCAACTTCATGATGCCCAACGAGTTGAGCACCAGCTTTTCGAAAACATGCTCGCTGGTACCCTTCTTGATCTTGCGCATGTAGAACTTTTCGAAGGCGATCTTGGCCAGATGCACCCATTTGCCCTGGGAGAACCAGCTCACATTGCGCGGCGGAATCTGCGGCAGGGCGACGAACGCCGCGCCGTTGTCGCCGAAGTCGGCCAGGCACACCGCGTTCCAGGTCGCCTTGTGCGTCGGTTCCTTGCCGTCCAGCGCTTCGCGAATGTTATGCACGGTGGCGCTGACCATCGATTCGATCATGTAGCCGGTCTTCGGCGCGCCGGTCGGCACCGGCGTGGCCTCCACCGGCGGAATGGCGACGCAGACGCCCACCGAGTAGATGTTCTGGAACTTCGGATTGCGCTGGAAGGCGTCGATCAGGATGAAGCCGCGCGGATTGGTCAGGCCCTCGATGCCGAATACGGCGTCGATGCCCTTGAAAGCCGGCAGCATCATCGAATACTTGAACTCCAGCACATGCTCCTTCTTCGGCGTGCCGTCCTCGTTGTGTTCGGTGACGTACATCTTGCCGGCCTCGACCTTGGTGGTCTTGGCATTGCAGATCCACTTGATGTGCCGCTCACGCATGACCGACTCCATCAGGCCCTTGGAATCGCCCACGCCGCCCAAGCCGAGATGGCCGATATAGGGTTCGGCGGTGACGAAGGTCATCGGCACCTTGTCGCGGATCTTGCGATTGCGCAGATCGGTGTCCATGATCATGGCGAACTCGTAGGCGGGGCCGTAGCAGGAAGCCAGTTGCACCGCGCCCACCACGATGTGGCCCGGATCCTTGACGAATTGCTGCCAGGCTTCTTCGGCCTCGACCGCATGATCGACGTGGCAGATCGAATGGGTATGCCCCTTCGGGCCCAGGCCTTCGACTTCCTCGAAAGCCAGCTTGGGGCCGGTGGCGATGACCAGGAAGTCGTAGTCGATGTTGCGACCATCGTCGAGTTCGACCTGGTGCCTGTCGGGATGCACCCGCTTGGCGCCGACCGGGATGAAGTCGATGCCCTTCTTCGCCAGCAGCGGCCCGATTTCCACTTCGATCGCATCGCGCTTGCGCCAATCGACGGCGACCCACGGATTCGACGGCGTGAAGTGATGCATCGGATTGTTTGAAATCACCGTCAGCTTGTCGCCGGGACGAAGAATTTCACGCATTTCATAAGCTGCGGGCATGCCGCCGATGCCGGCGCCGAGGATAACTATGTGAGCCACGATGTCTCCTTGTCCATTATGGAAAAAACAGTCGATTATCCGACCGCGTTTTCGACAAGGTCATTGATCCCGTGATTGGGTCTATGGCGCGCGTTTATGGACATCAGCGTGCAGCCGGTGTCTTTGAAGCGATGCCGGCTTTCACCGGCGTCAGGCTTACCCGCTCGCCGGGACTGATTCCTGCCAGCACTTCCAGTTCGCCGCCGGACACCGCCTCGCCCACGCGCACCTGACGCAGGCGGGCACCGCCCTTGTCGTCCAGCACGTACACGGCGGTCACTTCGCCGCGGCGGATGACGGCCGCGGGCGGCACGGTCAGCTTCTGCGCCCGGCCGACGTTGAAGTGGGCACGGGCGAACATGCCGGGCACCACACCTTCGATGTTTTCCGGCAGATAGAGTCGTGCCGTCGCCGTATGGCTGCGCGCATCCACCGTGGGAAGTATTTCCACGCGCAGCGCCTCGACCCAGGTACCGGTCTCGGGAAACTCGACGCGGGCACGGCCGGCCTTCTTGAGCTCGGCCAGCTTGTACTGCGGCAGGCTGGCGATCACGCGCAGGGTTTTCGGGTCGAACACGGTGATCAGGGGTTTGCCCAGCGCCGCCATCTCGCCCAGCTCTACCTGCCGCTGCGCGACCACGCCGGCGATCGGCGCCGTCACCGCGCCATGCGACAGGGCTGCGCCGGCCGCACCGGCCGCACCCTGTGCCGCTTTCCACCCCGCAGCCGCCTGGTCGAGCGCCGCCTGGCTGACGAACTTCTGGGCATGGAGATTCCTGGTCCGCTCGTAGGCCGCACTCGCTTGCGCCAGCGCGGCCTGCGCGCTGGCATCCGAGCCGGCGGCTTCGCGTGCATCGAGGCGCATCAGCAGTTCGCCTTGCCTGACCCGCTGGCCAGCGTCGACACGAACTTCGAGGACGCGGCCGGCAATCTGTGCCGCGACGGTGGCCTGACGCACGGCTTCGACCGTCGCATCGACCGGAAAACCGAGATCCACTTCCCGCGGCTGGACCACGACACTGGTCGCGGGAGCGTCCGCCGCAAAAGAAATGCTCGCCGGCAGCAAGCCGGCGAGCACTGAAACAAGGGCCGTCCGGAGGAGGAGGGAGCCCTTGGGGAGGAAACGGGTAGGTATCGTCATGCACATTAGTATATGCTTATATACGAGAAAATCAAGTCCGATTTTCACCGTCGGTCGGCGTAACCGGGAACTCCGGTGATTCTCGCATTCTCGTGCGGAATATATGGCGGGTCCTGTGACCGACTGACGCGGCATCGACACATGCTCGGCGAAGTTGACCGTGGCGAATACAGGGCGCATCTTCACGGCGGGCCGGATGCCCTTTGTATTTGCGGCCAATCCCGATACACTGCGCGGCGCGCCGGCTTGTCGGCAGGCGTCAGACCCTTGGAAGCATTCATGGCAACGGCAAGGCTGATCGGCCTGGCATTCTTGTTCATTTTCATGACGCTTGCGCGAGCGGCCGACTGGCCCTCGGCCTATCCGCAGGTGCGCGGCTTCTATCCCGAGGCAGACGCTTTCGGAGAGTTCGAGGGCGCCCCGCCTTCGGCCGCCGCATACAAGGCGGGCGTGCCGATAGGCTACGTCTACCTTACTTCCGACGTGCTGCGCATTCCCGCCTACTCCGGCAAGCCCATCAATACCCTCGTCGGGCTCGATACCACCGGGCGTATCGTCGGCCTGACCATCGTCAACCACGACGAACCGATCCTCGCCGTAGGCATCTCGCAGGAGAGGCTCGCCCGCTACGTAGACCAGTACGTCGGCAAGTCAGCCTTCGACAAGATCGTGATCGGCGCCCGTCGTGACGGCCATGTCGCGATCGACGGCATCACCGGCGCCACCATCACCGTGATGGTCCAGAATGCAACCTTGATGCGCTCGGCGCGAGCCGTCGCGGAATCGCGAGGCATTCGATATACCGCATCTACAGACTCCCTGCCGTGGCCGGCGACGAGCGCCCCGCCGGGAGATTCCCGGGTGGCGCTTCCGGCAGCCCCTGCTGCTGCGCCAGGTATTGGCGCGACGCAGGCGCCGCAAGACGATGGATGGCAGACAGCGCGCCGGACAGAGCCGCCGGACAGCGCCCGGTCCCAAATCATCCGGCCGCCGCCGGGCCGCACTCCCGCCGCGTCGCCGGCGCCGACTTATGCATCCGCCATGCCTGCGCCGCCCGCCGCGACTGGCGCGGCGTATCCAGCGCGGCCCGCCGAGCTGATGGCGCCGGAGCAGGAACCGGAGTGGGTCGCCATCTGGAAAAACCGCACGTTCGACATCATCGTGCTGGTCACAGGCATGGCGGTGCTCTTCTTCGTGCTTATTTTCCAGGACTGGCTGGTGCGCCATACGACGCTCCTGCAGTACGTGCGCAATGCCTTCCATGTCTACACGCTGTTCTTCATCGGCTGGTGGGGGCTGGCCCAGCTGTCGGTGATCAATGTGCTGACCTTCGTCAGCTCCGTCATGCAGGGTTTCCGCTGGGAGAATTTCCTGATCGACCCGATGCTGTTCATCCTCTGGGGCTTCGTCGCGGTGACCCTGCTGTTGTGGGGACGGGGAGTGTATTGCGGCTGGCTGTGCCCATTTGGCGCCTTGCAGGAGCTGATCCTGATCGCCTCGCGCAAGCTGAATCTGCCGCAGATCGAGTTCAGCGATGCGGTTCATGAGCGCCTCGTGGCGCTCAAGTACATCATCCTCATCCTGCTCTTCGGCGTCTCCCTGCAATCGATTGCCGAGGCCGCCAGCTATACCGAGGTCGAGCCGTTCAAGACGGTGTTTTCCCTGCGCTTTCAGCGCGAATGGAGCTATGTGCTTTACGCAGCGCTTCTAATCGGCATTGCCGCAGTAAACCGCAAGTTCTATTGCAAGTATCTTTGCCCTCTGGGCGCCGCACTCTCCATTCCGGGCCGATTCAGGCTTTTCGAATGGTGGCTGCGGCGACGCAAGGAATGCGGCAAGCCCTGCCAGGTTTGCGCCAACCAGTGTTCGGTCAGGGCCATCCGCCCGACCGGCGAGATCAACGCCAACGAGTGCCACTACTGCCTCGACTGCCAGGTCGTCTATTACAACGACAGGGTCTGCCTGCCCTTGATCGACCGGCGCAAGCGGCGCGAACCGAATTCTGGAAGGACACGGGACAACAAGCCCGCTATCCTGGATAAGAGCTCAACGGCCGCGCAAACAAGCGGAGAGACTGATTGAAGGTATCCACGATGTAAATGCGGATATTTTGATCTCAGTCAAGGCTGGCGAAAGCGACAACAACTCTAATGTACCGTTTATCAAAATTACTTATCCACAAAACCGAGGAGACGAATCAATGCAAATTCGGAATCTAGCGCTGGCCGCCGGACTGTCCTTGCTGGCCGCACTGCCAGCTTTCACTTGGGCCCAGTCCAAGACGGTCCATCCGGGCACACCGGAAGAGGAGATGCGCTACAAGGGCGCCGCGGTGCCGATCAAGCCGGAAGATGTCAAGGAAACCATCTCGCCGAAGGCCCCGCCCGTCAGCCCGCAAGAATTCGCGCGCGCCAAGCAGATCTATTTCGAGCGCTGCGCCGGCTGTCATGGCGTGCTGCGCAAGGGCGCTACCGGCAAGCCCCTGACACCGGACATCACCTTGCCCAAGGGCACCGAATACCTCAAGGTCTTCATCGCCTACGGTTCGCCCGCCGGCATGCCGAACTGGCAGACCTCCGGCGAACTGTCGGAAAAGGACGTCGATCTGATGGCTCGCTTCCTGCAACATGAGCCGCCCACTCCGCCCGAGTACGGCCTCAAGGAAATGAAGGCCACCTGGAAAGTTCTCGTGCCGCCCGAGAAGCGTCCGACCAAAAAGCTGAACAAGATCAACCTCGAGAACATGTTCTCGGTCACCCTGCGCGATGACGGCAAGATTGCCCTCATCGACGGCGACAGCAAGAAGATCATCAGCACCATCGAGACCGGCTACGCGGTGCACATCTCGCGCATGTCGGCTTCCGGCCGCTACCTGTTCGTGATCGGCCGCGATGCCAAGATCGACATGATCGACCTGTGGATGGAGCAACCCGCCGTGGTCGCCACCATCAAGGTCGGCCTCGAGGCGCGTTCGGTCGAAACCTCGAAGTACAAGGGCTACGAGGACAAGCTCGCGGTCGCCGGCACATACTGGCCGCCCCAGTTCGTCATCATGAAGGGCGACACGCTGGAGCCGATCAAGATCGTCGGCACCCGCGGTATGACGGTGGATACGCAGGAATACCATCCCGAGCCGCGCGTCGCCGCCATCGTGGCGAACCACCACAAGCCGGAATTCGTGGTGAACGTCAAGGAAACCGGCAAGGTGATGATGGCCAACTACTCGGACCTGACCAATCTCAAGATCACCGAGATCGCCACCGCCCGCTTCCTGCATGACGGCGGCTGGGAGTCCTCCCAGCGCTATGTCATGATGGCCGCCAACCAGTCGGACAAGGTCGTCGTCGTCGACACCAAGGAAGGCAAGCTGGAAGCCATCGTCAATGTCGGCAAGATCCCGCATCCGGGCCGCGGCGCCAACTTCAAGCATCCGAAGTTCGGCCCCGTCTGGGCGACGAGCCATCTCGGCGACGAGACCGTCAGCCTGATCGGCACCGACCCCAAGGGCCACAAGGAACACGCCTGGAAGGTAGTGCAGACCCTCAAGGCGCAAGGCGGCGGTTCGCTGTTCATCAAGACGCATCCGAAGTCGAAGAACCTGTGGGTGGATACCACGCTGAACCCGGAATCCGCGATCAGCCGGTCCATCGCCGTGTTCGACATCAACAACCTCGACAAGGGCTTCGTCACGCTGCCGATCGCCGAATGGTCCGGCATCAAGGATGACGGTGCCAAGCGCGTTCTCCAGCCCGAATACAACAAGGCCGGCGACGAGGTGTGGTTCTCGGTGTGGAGCGCGAAAAACCAGGAATCCGCGATCGTGGTGGTCGACGACAAGACGCGCAAGCTCAAGGCCGTGGTCAAGGACAAGCGCCTGATCACGCCGACCGGCAAGTTCAACGTCTATAACACCCAGAAGGACGTGTATTGATTTGCAGCCTGCCTGCAAAAAAACGGGGGCTTCATGCCCCCGTTTTTTTTGGCCGTCCGACCCCTGCTCAGGCGCCGGAGGCTGCGTTCAAGGCGAACTCGGCCATCGCCGCCAGCACTGACTCGGCCTCCCCCACCGGTGCCGCAAGGGCGATTACCAGCCCGGCATGACGGTCCATGGCGTTGGCCGCCATCTGCGGCAGATCCTTCTTCACATGGCTGCCGGCCGCCATGAAAATCGGCACGACGACGATTTCGGTCGCACCCTGATTCACCAGGCAATCGACGCCCTCGTCGAAAGTCGGTCGCATCAGTTCGAGAAAACCCGGCTCGACCAGCGCCCCCGGTTCGCGCGCAAGAATGGCGTCGCGAATGCGATGAAAAGGCTGCGCCCACTCGGGGTTGCGCGCCCCATGTCCGAACAGCAGTATGCCCCTCACTTTTCCTCCACTTTCCAGATGTTGCGGCAACCGGTTTCCCGCACGAAGAGTGTCGCAATCCAGCCGGCGACGGCGGCGGCCGTCAATAGCGTGAGGCCGTTGCGCCAGTCGGTGCCGGAATAAATGCGCACCCCGGCCTCGATTCTGCCATCCCAGGTGCGCTCCATGAGCCAGCCGACCGTCGGTTGCAGGATCGCCGGGCCGAGAAAGATGCCGACATTCACCACGCTGGTGGCCATGCCCGAAAGCTGCGGCGGATTGACTTCCTTGGCGCTGGCCCAGGACAGCGTGAAGCCTGCCGTGGCCAGGCCCATCACCGCGCACAAGCCATACGTTGCCGCCAACGGCAGGGCGCCGTTGGCCCGCCAGGTCGCCCACAACCAGACGCACCAGCCGAGCACGTGCAGGCCGGAGACCGCCAGCGCCACCGATTTGCGCCGCCCCAATGCGTCGGAGACGCGCCCCCACAGCGCCGAGCCGATGGCAAAGCCGAGGAAGTAAATGCTCACATGGTTGGAGGCGGTGGCGCGCGACATGGCGTGCATCTGCGTCAGGTAGGGCACGGCCCAAAGTCCGGCAAAGGTGAAGAAGGCACCGGAAAGCCCCGCGTTGGCAAAAAAGCCGGGCCAGGTGGCGCGGTTCTTCAGCACCGAAACCAGACCGGAGAGCCAGGCCGTGCGATCGACCTTGCCCGCCGGGGTTTCGATCACCCAGGCGCGACTGGCAAAGGCCAGCGCGAAGGACAACAGCCCGACCACGACGAATACCTGGCGCCAGCCGGCGGCTTGGGTCGCCCAAGCCAGCGGTGCGCCGGCCAGGATCGAGCCGAGGTTGCCGATCAACATGCACAAGCCGGTCAGCGTGGCGAAGCGGCGCTCGTCGAAGCCCAGCGCCAGCAACTTGAGCATGGCGATGAAAGTGACGGAAACGCCGAGGCCGACCAGCGTGCGCCCGATGAAGGCCAGCTCGAAACCCGGCGCGAGCCCGAACAGGATGGCGCCGACCCCGGCCACCAACCCGCCCCACCAGAGTATGCGACGCGGTCCCAGGGTGTCGGCGAGTACCCCGGTGGGAATCTGCATCAGCGTATAGACGTAGAAGTAGGTTGCCGCCAGCGTGCCGAGCTGTGCGCCGCCGATGGCGAAGCTGACCTGCAGATCGCCCGAAATCGCCGCCGGCGCCACGCGGTGGAAGAAGGACAGCAGGTAGGCGGCGACGGCCACACCGAGGCCGAGCATCACCGCCGGCCGGCTGAAACCGGACGTCATCAGAGAACTTCTGGATTGAGCAGGTTGGGCGGCCGCCGGCCCGACAAGGCTGCGATCAGGTTGTCGGCCGCGGTCATCGCCATCGCCATGCGCGTGGCCCGCGACGACGAGCCGATATGCGGCGTCAGCGCGACGTTGTCGAGTTCGAGAAAGCCCGGATTGAATTTCGGTTCGCCCTCGAACACGTCCAGTCCGGCTCCGGCGAGCCGGTGCTGGCGCAACGCCGAAATCAGCGCTTCGTCATCGACAATGCCGCCGCGGGCAACATTGATCAGGTGCGCCGCGGGCTTCATCAACGCCAGCTCGGGGGCGCCGATCGTGTGATGGCTTTCGGGCGAATAGGGCAGCAGCAGCACGAGAAAATCCGATTCGCGCAACAGCGTCTCCTTGTCCACGAAGCTGGCTCGGCATGCGGCTTCCTTGTCCGCCGGCAGCCTGCTCCGGTTGTGATAGATCACCTTCATGTCGAAGCCCAGCGCACGGCGCGCCACGGTCTGGCCGATGCGCCCCATGCCGAGGATGCCGAGCGTGGCGTGGTGCACGTCGCTGCCCAGCCACTGGATGAACTGCCAACTCTTCCACTCGCCGTTGCGCAGCCAGCGCTCGGCGGCGGGCAGACGGCGGGCGCTGGCCATCAGCAAGGCCCAGGCGAGGTCGGCCGTGGTGTCGTCGAGCACGCCGGGCGTGTTGGTCGCCATGACTCCGGCACGCGTGCAGGCGGCGAGGTCGATGTTGTTGTAACCGACAGCGAAGTTGCACACCGCCTTCAACGACGGAGCGGCGGCGATCACTTCCGCCGTCATCGGGTCGGTGGCCGCCGTCAGCACGCCCGCCTTGTCGGCCAGTCGCGCCTTCAGGCCCGCGACGCCGAGAATGGCATCTGCCTGATTGTCCTCGACCTCGAAGTGCTGGCGCAGGCGCTCCAGCGCTTCGGGAAAGACTTCACGTGCAACAAGTATCTTTTGCTTCATCAATTGCCGTAGAGCACGCGCGGCAGCCACATGCCGATGTCGGGAAATATGTAGAGGATCGCCAGCGCGAAGACCTGGATACCCATGAAGGGCATCATACCGGCGAAAATCTGGCTCAGGGCCACATGCGGCGGCGAGACGCCCTTCAGATAGAAGGCCGCCATCGCCACCGGCGGCGAGAGGAAGGCCGTCTGCAGGTTCAGCGCGACCAGCAGGCCGAAGAACAGCGGGTCGATGTGGAAGTGCGCCAGCAGCGGGATGAAGATCGGCATGAAAATGACGATGATCTCGGTCCATTCCAGCGGCCAACCCAGGATGAAGATGATGAACTGGGCCAGCAGCATGAACTGCATCGGCGTCATGTCGAGCGACAGCACCCACTTTTCGACAAGATCCTGTCCGCCCAGCAGCGCGAAGGCCGCCGAGAAGATCGAGGAACCGACGAACAGCCAGCAGACCATGGCCGAGGTCTTCGCGGTGAGGAACACCGATTCCTTGATCACCGGAAAGTTGAGCTGCTTGTAGGCCGCGGCAAGCACGAAGCCGCCGAAGGAACCGATGGCCGCGGCCTCGGTCGGCGTCGCGAAGCCGAAGACGATGCTGCCCAGCACCCCGAGAATCAGCAGCGCCAGCGGGAAGAACGAGCCCAGCAGCATCTTGAACACTTCGAGACGAACGAAGGTGAAGATCGCATAGAAGCCGACGGCGCTGGCAACGCTGATGCCGAGCACGATCCAGTACCACGTGGGAATCGGCTGGCGCTCCGCAACTTCAGGAGTCGACGCCGGCGGCACGGCGGTCGCAGCCGGCTGGGCCGTCACGGCGGCCGCGTTTGCTGCAGGAGCTTCGCGGACGGCTCCCGGCGGCTCCTTGGCCACGGGCGGCTCCTGCGCACCATCGGCCGGAGGCTCCTTGACTCCGTCCTCGTCGGCGGGCGGCTCCTCGAGATCGCCGCCCTCGGCCCCGGGCTCGGCGAGCCCTTCCTCCTTCGGCTCATCGAGCCCACCCGATGCACTCTCGGCCGATTCCGCGCCGATCTCGCCGCCCATTTCCATCAGCCCGGCGGTTTCGGCCGTGGCCGCGGGTTTGGTCGCCAGATGCCAGGTAAAACCGAGAAAAACCACCAGCGCCAGGGCTGGCAGGAGTGCGATGAAGCCCTGCTTCGCAATCACCCCGCTGCTGATGCCCAGATTGCGCGAGCCCTTGAAGGCGCCGATCAGGCCCGGCAAAACCCGGTGACTGATCGCGTCGCGGATCTTTTCATTGGCCGGCGGCAGATCGATGTGCCGCTCCTCCATCGGCAGCGGTGGCGCCATTTCGGGTTTGAGCTTGGCAATTACAATGACATAGCCGATATACAGGCCGGCCAGCATGATGCCCGGGAAAAAAGCTCCGGCGTAAAGTTGCACCACCGAGACGCCGGCCGTGGCGCCATAGACGATCAGCATCACCGAAGGCGGGATCAGGATGCCGAGGCAGCCGCCGGCAGTGATCACGCCGGCCGACAGGCGAATGTCATAGCCGGACTTGAGCATGGCCGGAAAGGCCAGCAATCCCATCAGAGTCACCACGGCGCCGACGATGCCGGTCGCCGTGGCGAAGATTGCGCAGGTGACCAGCGTCGCCACCGCGAGGGCGCCGGGCAAGCGTGCCAGCGCCAATTCCAGTGAGCGGAACAACTTGGCAATCAGGTTGGCGCGCTCCACCAGGTAGCCCATGAAGACGAACAGCGGGATCGAGATCAGCACGTCGTTGGACATTACCGAATAGGCGCGCTGCACCATCAGGTCCAGCGTCTGGCGCACGGCGAGATCGGGATTGCCGCTGCGGTATGCCAGCCAGGCGAAGAACACGCCCATGCCCATCAGCGTGAAGGCCGTGGGGAAGCCGAGCATGATCGCCACCACCACCAGCGAGAGCATCAGCAGGCCGATATGACCGTTCGTCATATTGGCCCAAGGCATGAAAATCACCGTGACCAGCAGGATCGCCGCCATCAGCGAGAAGCCGAACCAGAGCTCCTTCCTGATTTTCAT
Organism: Sulfuritalea sp.; assembly: GCA_030247575.1. Classification (GTDB taxonomy): domain Bacteria; phylum Pseudomonadota; class Gammaproteobacteria; order Burkholderiales; family Rhodocyclaceae; genus Sulfuritalea. The sequence goes on along the minus strand of JAOTRV010000003.1, from coordinate 214,358 downwards.
TTGGCGGCTCCTGCGTGCTGCGCTTCCGCATGCTCCTGGGCGACGACGAACTTGTCGAGGGCGGCGATGTCCTCGTCCTTGACGTGAACCATTTCCTTCAGCTTCTCGACGTCGACTTCCTCGACGTCCTCGTCGCGCGACGGCCATTCACCCTGCCGGATGCAAATCACGCAGCGGATGATCTCGACCACGCCCTGCAGCAGAAGAAACGCTCCGGCGATGGGAAGAACGGTCTTGAACGGATACACCGGCGGGCCGTCGGCCGTGACGTTGGAATGCTCGTTGATGGCCCAGGCGTCGCCGGCGAAGTTGTAGCCGGCCCAGAGCAGGGCAAACACCCCGGGAATGAAGAACAGGAAATACAGAGTCAGGTCCAGGCTGGCCTGCACCCGGGGTGAAAAGAATCCGTAGAGGACGTCGCCGCGCACATGTCCGTTCTTGGACAGGGTGTAGGCGCCGGCCATCATGAAAATGGTGCCGTACATCATGATCATGACGTCGAAGGCCCAGGGATGCGGATTGTCGAAGGCATAGCGCGACACCACTTCCCAGGTGATCATGAAGGTCAGCGAAACGATCAGCCAGGAAAACATCTGGCCGATGAAGGTGCTGATCCGGTCGATGGCCAGCAATAACTTCTGCATTTGCATATTTTGCCTGCTCAAGAAAAATCAACCATCCGGACCGGGCCCGGATGGTTGATGGACGATGAAGCCGCGAAACCCGTCAAGCCTTCTTGGGTGCAGCCTTCTTGGCTCCGAAGAAATGATTCACGGCCATACGCCGGTTGACGTAAACGTCCTGATCCCATTTCACGGCGCGCGCGGCGAATGCCTTCTGCGATGCGACGATTTCCTTGAACAGGGGATTTTCCGCCGATTTCTTTTCCACGATCGCATCCCACAAAGTGAGCTGCTGCAGCAGAAGGGAATCGGGAGTCTTGTAGAACTTGACCTTGTCCTTGGTCTGCAGCTCGATGTAGTCCTTGGAATAGCGATCGATGGCCTTCCACGACATGTCTGCCGATGCGGCTTCCACCGCATTGGCGATGATCGCCTTCATCTTCGGCGGCAGCGCGTCGTACTTCGGCTTGTTGAACATGATCTCGAAGGTCTCGGCACTCTGGTGGTAGCTCTGCAGCATGCAGACCTTGGACACGTCGGGGAAGCCGAGCAGCCGGTCGGAGGTGGCGTTGTTGAACTCGGCGCCGTCGAGCAGGCCGCGATCCATGGCCGGCACGATCTCGCCGCCGGGCAGCGCATTCACCGCCGCACCCATTGCGGTAAACAAGTCGATCGCCAGGCCGTTGGTGCGGAATTTGAGGCCCTTGAAATCCGCCGCCTTGGTGATCGGCTTCTTGAACCAGCCCAGCGGCTGCGTCGCCATCGGTCCATAGAGGAAGGACTGCACCGTGGTGATGCCGATCGACGCATACAGCTTGGCCAGCAGTTCAGCGCCGCCACCGTACTTGTGCCAGGACAAAAGCATGTTGGCATCCATGCCGAAGGCCGGGCCGGAATTCCACAACGCCAGCGCGTTCTGCTTGCCGTAGTGGTAGCCCAGCACACCGTGGCCGCCATCAAGCGTGCCCTTCGACACAGCTTCGAGCAGGCTGAAAGCCGGCACCACGGCGCCGGCCGGCAGCACCTCGATCTTGAGGTCGCCGCCGGTCATGTCGTTCACCTTCTTGGCGAAGTCCAGCGCGTATTCGTGGAAGATGTCCTTCGCCGGCCAGGTCGATTGCCAGCGCATGCTGATCGGACCGGCCTGGGCCTCGGCGATCATCGGGAAACCCGCGGCGACGGCACCCGCTGTGCCGGTTGCTGCGGCAGCGAGAAACTTGCGGCGGGATGGTTTCAGTTCTGCTTGCTTGGTATCGGACATGGTCTCCTCCTGGGAACGATGATGAGTTGCGGTCGCATCAGCGATTGCCGTGCCGGCCTGCGGTCTTGGATTTGAATCGTGGGTACTGCGACTGACGGATCCACTTTACCAGAAAGAGAATTTGTCTGACAATAGGACAACAATTATTTGAGGCATAAATGTCCACACCCCCAGCCCATGCCGACGGGCCAGACATTCCGTCCAGTCCAGAGCTGAGCCGCATCGCCCGGCCATTGCGGCTTTCGGAAGAAGTTTCAGGCGACCTGCAGCGCCGTATCGCACGCGGCGAACTCAAGTCCGGTGATCGACTGCCAACTGAAAAAGCGCTCGGCGAGGCCTTCGGCGTCAGCCGCGCGGTCGTGCGTGAAGCCGTCGCCCGCCTCAAGGCCGACGGCCTGATCGAAACCCGCCAGGGGTCCGGCGCTTTTGTCGTCGAGGCGCCGAAAACCATCAATCTGCGCTTCTGGAAGGGCGTCGGCTCGGAACTGGACGAGTTGCGCGACATCTTCGAGCTGCGCGCCATGGTCGAGGGTGCGGTGGCCGAGCTCGCGGCCCAGCGCCGCAACAAAAAGGACCTCAAGGCGATGGCCCGACATCTCAAGGAGATGGACGAGGCGATGGCCAACGGCGCCGACGGCACCGAAGCTGACGACAATTTTCACATCGCGATGGCCGTGGCCACGCACAATACCTACGTCAGCCGGCTGGTCGAATTCCTCGGCCGGCACTTTTCCGATTCGCGCAAGCTGTCGTGGCACGGCACGCGCCGCGAACTCGCCCACCCTCGGGAAGCCCAGCGCGAGCACCGCGCCCTGTTCGAAGCCATCTCGCTCGGCAATGCGGAAGCCGCGCGCCGTTGCGCGCTCGACCATCTGCGCGGCGCCGCCGGCCGCTTCGGCATCAAACTGGCGCTCGATCTCGACCGGGACGCAACGACCGCCTAGAAAGTCTTTATCGCGGCCGCGCCGGCGCAGACCGCAACGATCGATACGTATCTGAAGCGCGTAATCGGCTCCTTGAGCAAGCTTGTCGCAATGATCGCCGCAAAAACCACCGACGTCTCCCGCAGCGCCGCGACAAGCGCGATCGGCGCGCGCGTCATGGCCCACAGCGCCAGCCCGTAGGACGCCAGGGTGCAGGCGCCCCCGAGCAGGCCCAGGCGCCAACCCAGCCGGATGCGCTGCAGAACCGCCCGCCCCTGATTTGCCGCCGCGATGGCCAGCAGCAGCGGAGCCGTCAGCAGGAACATCCATCCGGTGTAACTGAAGGCATGCCCGGACAGCCGGGCTCCCTGGCCGTCCACGAGCGTATAGACAACAATGACGCCGGCATTGATCAGGGCGAACATGGCGGGCGCGGCACGAAATGTCCCGGCACGCCACGAGTCGCCGGCCAGCACCAGCACGCCGCAGGAAATCAGAAGCACGCCAGCCCAGCCGCCGAGCGAAGGCGATTCGCCGATCAGCAGCGCCCCGAAAACTGCGGTCATCGCCGGCGCCGAGCCTCTCATCAGCGGATACACGAAGCTGAGTTCCCCGCCCCGGTACGAAACTGCGACGAGGACGAAATAGGCCACATGTATCAGTACCGACGCCGCCAGGTAGGGCCAGCTCGCGACGGCCGGAACGGGAAGCAGGGGCATCAGCAGCGCGGTCCAGATTCCGGCACCGACAACGATCAGGACGGTATCGTGAAACTTGTTGGCGGACGCGCGCACGAGTGCGTTCCACCCCGCATGCAGCGCGGCGGCAAACAGCACGACGGCCATGACGTCCAGCGTCACGGGTCAGCCTTGCTGCCCGCCGTCGGGCAGCGCCCGGCAAAGGCGGGGAAGAAACCTGTTCATCCGCGCATCGTGCCGTGAATCGACGGCAACGACAAGACGCGCAATCGATGACGGCAGCGATCGAACGGCGCCAACACCTGTCCCCGGCCAGACGCTAAGATACGGCCTCCCTGCCCTGCAGCTCACAATTCTCATGCTCGACATCTCGACCGCCGCATTCTGGATCGCGGTACTGCAAATCATCCTGATCGACATCCTGCTCGGCGGCGACAATGCCGTGGTCATCGCCCTGGCCTGCCGCAAGCTGCCCGACGAGCAGCGCAACAAGGGAATTTTCTGGGGCGTCATGGGCGCCATCGGCCTGCGCATCGTGATGATCTTCTTCGCCCTGCAACTGCTCGCCGTGCCCTGGCTCAAGATCGTCGGCGCACTCCTGCTTTTCTGGATCGGCGTCAAGCTGCTGCTGCCCGAAGACGAGGGCCACGACGACGTGGCGGCTTCGACCACGCTCGCTGGCGCGATCAAGACCATCATTGTCGCCGACGCCGTGATGAGCCTGGACAACGTCATCGCCGTGGCCGGCGCCGCCAACGGCAGCATGGTGCTGGTGACCTTCGGCATTCTGGTCTCGATCCCGATCGTGGTCTGGGGCAGCCAGCTGGTGCTGAAGCTGATGGACCGCTATCCGATCGTGATCACCGCGGGCGGCGCCCTGCTAGGCTGGATCGGCGGTGGCATGCTGGTCACCGACCCGGCCCTGCCGGCCGACCTGCTGACCGGCATCCCCTACGCCAGGACCCTGGCGGCGCTGGCCGGCGCGGCGCTGGTGGTGGTCATCGGCAAGTGGCTGGCGGCGCGCGCGATACCTCGCGCCGCTGTCGAACTGACAGGCAACGATTCGACGAAAGGTTCATCATGACCCAAAGATGGCTGGTGCCGATCGACGGCTCCGAGACCGCGCTGCGTTCGATCGACTGGATCATCGGGCACGCGGCGGAATTGCGCGAGCCACCGCAACTCCACCTGATCAATGTGCAAACGAAACTGCCGAGCGACATCGGACGCTTCATCAACGCCGAAACAATGCGCGAGTTTCACCTCGAAGCCGGCATGAAGGCGCTCGCCGCGGCGCGCGACCGGCTTGCAGCAGCCGGCCTCGCGCCCGAACTGCATGTGCTGGTGGGCGAAGCCGCCGCGGCCATCACCGACTTTGCCGACAGCCATGGCTGCACCCAGATCGCGATCGGCACCCATGGCAACAGCGGACTCACCGGCACCCTGCTCGGATCGGTGGCGATGAAAGTCGTCCATCATGCCCGCGTACCGGTGCTGCTGATCCGCTGAACGTCAACGACGCCGTATCGCCAGCGTCGACTTTCCCGACTTTTGTGCAGTGCCGCCGCTACCTGATCCACCATTCAGTCGGCATGCAGGGGAAGCGGGGCTCTTCCATGCCATGGCCGCCGCAGGCGGCGTAGCTCAGTAGCCCCCTTCCACGGGAAGGGGGATGGGGGGAAGGTGCATCAAGCCCCACCAATCGCAAAGCGATTGGTGGGAAGTCCGCCGATAAGCCGGGTTCTGTCGTGGGCAACCATTCCTCTGGGACCGCTGTTGCCAGCGGCCTCTAGCAGCCTACCCGGGAGCGACGCGGGCCACGCCAGTGCTCCCCTATTTGGCCTTGCCCCAGATGAGGTTTGCCGTGCCGTTTCTGTTACCAGAAACGCGGTGGGCTCTTACCCCGCCATTTCACCCTTACCGGCCCTTTCTTTCCTTCATCGCAGCGAGCTGCTCTTCAGAAAAGGACTTTGCCGCCTTGCGGCGTCAAAGTCGGGCTTAGGCGGTATCTTTCTGTTGCACTGTCTGTCACCTCGCGGTGCCCGGTCGTTAACCGGCATCTTGCCCTGTGGGGCCCGGACTTTCCTCCAACCACTTGCGTGATCAGCGGTTGCCTGGCGAACTTCCCGGGCGCATTGTACGCGCCGGGCGGAACTGGCGCCTGTCGTCGTAGTAATCGGGCCGTTCGTTATCCGCCGTTGCACCGGGAATGCCGAGCAGGGGCAAGGGCTGCCAGTCGCGCGGCGTGAAGCGGCGGGTGTCGAACAGCGCGGCCAGGCGCGCATCGAGGGCGGCCAGCGCAGCCTGATCGGCAAGGCGCAGCCAGGCGTCATCGACCTCGAAGAACAGGGCCTTGCCGCACAGTCCGACAAAGGGCGCGGCAAGGGCATCATGACTGGCATGGCCGAAGACCAGGAAGCGCGTGCTGCGCCGCAGTTCCTCGCGCCGGTCTGCAAAGACCTCGCGCCAGCGATGCGCGCACAAGGCCGACCACAGTTCGGGGCGGGACCCGGCCACCACCACGCCGCATTCGTCGAACTGGGTCAGCGCATCGCGCAGTGGACCGCGCACCGGGCTTGCGCGTACCCGCGCCTCGCGCAGCGCGGCCACATGGCGCCGGTTGAGCAACGCCTTGGTGCGGGGAAAGGCGAGCCAGATCAGCGCATTGAACAGGTCGTGCCGGTTGTCGGGCCGCGTCGCTATTTCGCCGGTGAGAAAGGCGTGCTCTTCGTATCCCCCTGCGCCGGCGCGCGGCGCGACGAAGCACAAGGCGGCGCCATTGCCCGTGACCAGACCGCGCTCGCGCGCTGCTGCATTCAGCCGCGATATTTCGGGCGTGCCTGCGGAAAACCAGGGCCGCAGGAAGGCCGACAGCGGATGGAGTTCCCCGGCGGCCGGAGTCACGGCCCGACGGAGGTGATCAGGCCAGGCGCCAGGCGACCGACTCGCCGGCGCGCAGCGGCACCAGCCGTTCTCCCGGGAGGTAGTCGAGACTCTGCGGTACGGCCATGGCGTCGCGCCGCAACGTGATCTTGTCCGCGTTGCGCGGCAGCCCGTAGTAGTCGGCGCCGTGAAAACTGGCGAAGGCTTCCAGCTTTTCCAGCGCGCCGGCCGCCTCGAAGGCTTCCGCGTACAACTCGATGCCGGCATGCGCGGTGTAGCAGCCGGCGCAGCCGCACGCCGTCTCCTTGGTGCTTTGCGCATGCGGCGCGGAATCGGTGCCGAGGAAGAATTTCGGACTGCCCGAGATTGCTGCGGCGACAAGCGCCTGGCGATGGCTCTCGCGCTTCAAGACCGGCAGGCAGTAATGGTGCGGCCGGATGCCGCCGGCGAACATCGCGTTGCGATTGAGCAGCAGGTGATGGGCCGTCAGCGTGCCCGCGACGTTCGCGCCGCCGGCCTTCACGAAATCGATGCCGTTGCGGGTGGTGACATGCTCGAGCACCGCTTTCAGCGCCGGGAAATCGCGCAGCAGCGGGATCAGCACGGTCTCGATGAATACCGCCTCGCGGTCGAACACATCGACGGCCGGATCGGTAACCTCGCCGTGCACCAGCAGCGGCACGCCGAGTTCTTCCATGCGCGCCAGGGTCGCCGCGCATTTCCTCAGGTCGGTGACGCCGGCGTCGGAATTGGTCGTCGCCCCGGCCGGATAGAGCTTGATCGCGTGCACGAAGTCGCTGGCCTTGACGGCATCGATCTCGGCCGCCGGCATGTTGTCGGTCAGGTACAGCGTCATCAGCGGCGTGAATTTCATGCCCGCCGGCAGCGCGGTCAGGATGCGTTCGCGGTAGGCCGCGGCCAGCGCCACGGTGGTCACCGGCGGCTTGAGATTCGGCATCACGATGGCGCGCGCAAAACGCCGCGCGGTGTCGGGCAGCACGGCGGCAAGCGCCGCGCCGTCGCGCAGGTGCAAATGCCAGTCGTCGGGGCGGGCGATGGTGAGTGTCTGGGTCAGTGTCTGCATGGAGCGGATTATACGGGGCAGCCCTCAGTCGCCCTTCAGTTGCAGCGCCCGCGCATACAGGGCGTTCTTCGGCTGGCCGGTGATCTCCGCCGCCAGCCTGGCCGCCTGCTTGACCGGCAGATCGGCCAGCAGCGCGGCCAGCACGCGCTCGGTCTCGGCATCCACGCCTTCGCGCGGCGGCGGCGCCGAAACCACCAGCACGAACTCGCCGCGCTGATGATTGGCATCGGCTGCCAGCCAGGCGGGTGCTGCCGCGAGGGGCATGCGCTCGATCTGCTCGAACAGCTTGGTCAGTTCGCGGGCAATGACGATTTCGCGGGGCGAGCCCAGCCCTGCGACCAGGTCGGCCACCGTTTCCATGACCCGGTGCGGCGCTTCGTAGAACACCAGTGCCGCGTCGACCGCAGCGAGCTCCGCAATCGCCGTCCTGCGGGCGACGACTTTCGCCGGCAGGAAGCCGACGAACAGAAAGCGCCGGTCCACCAGACCGCTGGCCGACATCGCCGCGATCGCCGCGCTCGGCCCCGGCAGCGGGATCACGCGGAATCCGGCCGCGCGCACCGCGGCGACCGTGCGCGCGCCAGGATCGGAGACACCGGGCGTGCCGGCATCGGAGACCAGCGCCACGCGCTTACCCTCGCCCAGCAGCCGGATCAGCTTTTCTGCGGCTTCGTTTTCGTTGTGCTGGTGCACGGCGATGGTGGGCACCTTGATGCCGTGGTGATCGAGCAGGTGGCGCACGTGACGGGTGTCCTCGCAGGCGACCAGATCGACGCCGCGCAGGGTCTCCAGCGCACGCAGGGTGATGTCGCCGAGATTTCCGATCGGCGTGGCGACGACATACAATGCATTTTCCATGTCCGGCATTCTTGCAGTCCAATGAGCACGAGGCAAGCCAAAGGTGCGGCGGGCGAGCAATTGGCGGCCGACTATCTGCAGCGCAAGGGGCTCTCCGTCATCGAACGCAACTTCCGGGTGAAGGGCGGCGAGATCGATCTGGTCTGCCGCGACGGCAAGGCCACGGTATTCGTCGAAGTGCGCCTGCGCAGCCGCAGTGATTTCGGCGGCGCCGCCGCCAGCATCACGGCCACCAAGCAGGCGCGCCTGATTCTCGCCGCGCGGCACTGGCTGCTGCGCCACGGCGAAACGCCCTGCCGCTTCGACTGCGTGCTGCTCGACGGCACCGAACCCGTACATCTTGAATGGCTGCGCGATGCGTTCGCCGCTGACTAGATTCCTTTTGGGGCTGAGCCTCGGCCTTGCCGTCAGCCTGACGGCGCTGGCCGGCGATATCCGCGTCCTGGTGCAAAGTTCGCCGCTGGCCGGCTTTCGCTACTATGCAGGCGAGGCGCTGTGGCAGGACATGCGCGAAGGCGACCGCCTGACGCTGGTGCGCGAAGCCGACAACCCGCATGACGCCAACGCCGTGCGCATCGAATGGCGCGGACAAAAGCTCGGCTACCTGCCGCGCGCCGAAAACCGCGCCGTCGCCGCGGCCATCGACAACGGCGACGCCGTGGATGCGCGCATCGCCAAACTGCGCCAGCACCGGAACCCCTGGCAGCGGGTGCTGATCGAAGTATTTGTTGTACTCTAGGCGCCCTATTCCGGCCTCGGCCGGCTCTTGAGGCCGGCTATTCTCGGCCGGTTGCATCCATCCACGACGCAAAGAACCTATTTATGTCACTCGCCGACCGCATTCAGCAACAGTTCAATGACAGCGCCGCCGCCAAGCTGGCGGCCCTGGCCGCCATGGCCGCGCCGATCGAGGCCGCCGCGCGGCGCATGGTCCACAGCCTCGCGGCCGGCGGCAAGGTGATGGCATGCGGCAACGGCGGTTCGGCCGCCGATTCGCAGCACTTCGCCGCCGAACTGGTGAACCGCTTCGAGAAGGAGCGCCCGCCACTGGCGGCGATTGCGCTGACCACCGACACCTCGACGCTGACCTCGATCGCCAACGACTACCGCTATGAGGATGTCTTCGCCAAGCAGGTGCAGGCGCTGGGGCGCAGCGGCGACGTGCTGCTGGCCATCTCGACCTCGGGCAACTCGCCCAACGTGATCGAGGCGATCCATGCCGCCCATGCCCGCGGCGTCGTCGTGGTGGCGCTCACCGGGAAAAAGGGCGGCAAGATCGCCGCGCTGCTCGGGCCCGACGACATCCACCTGTGTGTGCCGGCCGAACGTACCGCGCGAATCCAGGAAGTACACTTGCTCACCATCCACTGCCTGTGCGACGGCATCGACGCCTTGATACTGGGAGAAACTCAATGAACATCCGAACCGACCTTGGCGCAAAACTGCGCAACCTTCTTGCGCTTGCGCTCTGTGCCCCGATTCTTGCCGGCTGTTTCGGCGCTGCCGCCGTCGGCGTCGGCGCCGGCGCCTTGATGCTGACGGACCGGCGCAATCCGGAAACCTACGTATCCGACGAAGCCATGGAAATTCGCGCCCTCAACCGCATCAACGAGAAATACGGCGACAAGGTGCATGTCAATGTGATCAGCTACAACCGCATGATGCTGCTGACCGGCGAAGTGCCGACCGAGGCGATCAAGGCCGACGCCGAAAAGCTCGCCTCCGGCGTGCCCAACGTCAAGTCGATCAGCAACGAACTGGCCATCGCCGGGCCGTCGAGCTACGGCGGGCGCAGCAATGACTCCTACATCACGTCGAAGGTCAAGGCGCGCTTCGTCGATGCCGGCAAGTTCCAGCCCAACCACGTCAAGGTGATCACCGAAGCCGGCGTGGTGTTCCTCCTCGGCCTCGTGACCCAGGCCGAGGCCGCGGCAGCGGTGGAGATCGCCCGCACCACGGGCGGCGTGCAGAAGGTGGTGCGCGTCTTTGAAATCATCAGCCCGGAACAGGCCCGGGCCATCGACAACACGCCGCCTCCGGCGCAGCCCGCCAAGCCGGCGCCGGCCAAGTAGGAAGGCGGCGCATGGCGTATGCATCGCCGGCATTCGAGGCCAAGCTCGCGGCGCCCGCCGATCTGGCCGAACGCGTCGCCCTGCTGCCGCGGCCGCTGGTATTCACCAACGGCTGCTTCGACATCCTGCACCGCGGCCATGTCACCTACCTCGCGCAGGCCCGCAGCCTCGGCGCCTCGCTGATCGTCGCCGCCAACTCGGATGCATCGGTCAGGCGCCTGGGCAAGGGCGACGACCGCCCGGTCAATCCGCTGGCCGACCGCATGGCGCTGCTGGCCTCGCTCGAATGCGTCTCGCTGGTGACCTGGTTCGACGAGGACACGCCGCTCGCGCGCATCCTCGACTGCCGGCCCGACGTGCTGGTCAAGGGCGGCGACTGGCCCGTGGAAAAAATCGTCGGCTACCGGGAAGTGCTGGCCTGGGGCGGCACGGTGCATTCCATCCCCTTCATCCACGAGCGCTCGACGACGGCGCTGATGGAGAAGATTCGCCGGCTGTAGGACTTCAGGAGTCGACGCCGGCGGGACGGCGATTCAGGCGGATGTCTTGCGCAGAATCATGTCGCGGACCAGGTCGATATGCCCGCGCAGGGTATAGAGCATGTCGGAAAAGGTCAGCGGCGTGCGAATGCGGCTGGCGTCGGCCTCGATGCGCTCGAGCTTCCCGATCCACTCGGCGCGGCTGTGCCGCGCGGGATTTTCGTTGATCTCGTTTTCGAGGAACTTCAGCTCGCCGTAGCGCCGGTAGATGCGCGATCGCACCCGCCAGCCGTAGATCTGGGGAGCGAACTTGATCAGCGGCAGCAGCACCGCGAGCAGCGGCACCAGCATCACCACCATGCGGTCGACCATGGTCGCGGCCCAGAACGGCAGGTAGCGCTGCAGGAAGGGCCTGCCCGACTTGTAGTAGCGGTCGGCTTCCTTCGACGACGGAAATTCGCTGTGCCCGGCGCGCGGAAACTCGCCGGGCTTCTGGAACACGCCCGGCGCGCCATGGACCTCGGCCGCCGCCTGCATCAGCAGATCGATCAGGGCCGGATGCGTGCCTTCGCGCACCAGCAGGGTCGTCATCGGTGCCACGAGCTGGGTGTCGTGCGGCGGAATGTCCAGCGTCAGATCGACGGCCCCGCGCGGCAGCACCAGCCGCGCCAGATAGGGAAAGCGCCGCGTGTAGGCCTCGGCATGCGCCAGGCTCATGAGATGCACGCCCGGGGTATAGAGCAGCGCCCACACCAGCGAAGACTGGGTCGGCCCGACGGCGAACACCGCGTCGAGCTCGTTCTTCTGCAGGCGCTCGACCACGCCCAGGCCGCCGGCTTCGACCAGCTTCGTGTTGGTCGCATCGATGCCGTTGGCCGCCAGCAGTTCCAGGGCGAGATGGCGCGTACCGCTGCCCGGGCCGCCGACCGCCACGCGCTTGCCTCTGAGGTCGAGAATCCTGTCGCCGCCGCGCAAGGCAGCGTCGCGCGTGAAAATCCACAGCGGCTCGTAATAGAAATCACCCAGCGAAACCAGCTCGTCCTCTTCTTCGAGACGCGCCGTGCCGCCCTGAATGAAGGCGGCATCGACCTCGAAATCGGGATTGCGCAGCCGCTGCAGGTTCTCCATCGAGCCGGCCGAAGGCTTATCCACCAGCGTGATGCCGTAGCGCGCCAGCACGTCCTTGTAGCGCGCGGCGAAACGCTGGTAGGCGCCACCCTCGCCGCCGGTGCTGACGACCAATTGGTCGGGCGGCGCCGGCTTGATGAACTGCGCCGCCAGCCAGAACGCGCCGGCGATCAGCAGCAGGGAAGGCAGCGCGACAAATACGATGTCGCGCCAGGAAAGCAGTTTGAGTTTTTCAGGCATGTTCAGTGGCCGTGGCGCACTCGGCGCACATCAGCCCAGGCCGGCAAAACCGTCAGAACGGAATGTCGTCCTCGAAATCGTTGAAGTTGCCGCCGGCCGGCTGTGCTGCCGGTGCCGCGGCCGGACGACTGCCGGCGCTGCTGCCGCTCTCGCGCGGCGGCGCGTCGCTCATGCCCTGGCGGCCGCCGAGCATCTGCATGCGGTCGCCACGGATTTCGGTGGTATAGCGATCCTGGCCCTCCTTGTCCTGCCACTTGCGGGTGCGAATCGAGCCCTCAATATAAATCTGCGAACCTTTCTTCAGATACTGGCCGCACACTTCCGCTTGCCGGCCGAAAAAACTCACGCGATGCCATTCGGTCGCTTCCTGCTTGTTGCCGTCCTTGTCCTTCCACGAATCAGTGGTAGCCACGCGCAGGTTGGCGACCGCTTCTCCACTCGGCAAGTAGCGCATTTCCGGGTCGGCACCAAGATTGCCGACGATGATGACCTTGTTGACTGACGCCATGTGAATTCCTCCTCAGGATTTGGTTTCAAGTATGCCATGCGCAGGCGACGCTGTCGCCGCCGTCCGGCGCAGGGGCAAAGCCGTCATGGTCGCCGCTGCCAGCAGCCACAGCGCGACCATCGCCGCATCGAAGATGAACACCGCGCCGGCATCGAAGTTCTTCACCAGCCAGCCGCCCAGCGCCCCGCCGACGAACAGGCCGAGCGCCTGGGTGGTGTTGTAGACGCCCAGCGCCGCGCCCTTGGCGCGTGGCGGCGCGATCCGGGAGATCAGCGAAGGCAGCATGGCCTCGAGAATGTTGAAGGCGACGAAGAAACTCAGCAGGCCGCCCGCGATCACGACGAAATTCGTGCTGCCCAGCCACATCACCAGCATGGTGACGAGCAGCAGGCCGATGGCGAAGACGAACACCGGCTGCACCTTGTGGCGCTTCTCGGCGAAGACGATCGCCGGAATCATGAGCACGAAGGAGGCCAGCACCGCCGGCAGATAGACCTTCCAGTGCGCCGCCAGCGGCAGGCTGCCATGGCGGAGCAACAATCCGGGAACGACGACGAACATCGCCATCTGCACCATGTGCAGGGTGAAGATGCCGAAGTTGAGCCGCAGCAACTGGGAATCGAACAGCACGTCGCGAAACGGCGGCTTGGGCCCCGCCGGCGGAAGCGGCGCCGGCGGCACGACGTGCGTCACCAGCCCGATCGCGGCAACGGCAAGAATTGCCGTCAGCCAGAAGATGCCGCTCATGCCGATCGCCGCATAAAGCGCGGGCGCGGCGACCAGCGACAGGGCGAACACCAGTCCGATCGAGGAACCTATCAGCGCCATGACCTTGGTGCGGTGCTGCTCGCGCGTCAGGTCGGCGGCCAGCGCAGTGACGGCGGCCGAAATCGCCCCGGCGCCCTGCAATATGCGACCGGCAATGGTCCACCAGATATCGGGCGCCAGGGCCGCGACCGCCGAGCCGGCCGCAAACAGCAGCAGGCCGATGATGATCACGCGCTTGCGGCCGAAGGCATCGGACGCCATGCCGAAGGGAATCTGGAACATCGCCTGGGTGAGACCGTAGGCCCCGAGCGCGATGCCGACCAGGGTCAGATCGTTGCCGCCGGGAATGCCCTGCGCATGGACCGCGAACACCGGCAGGATCAGGAACAACCCGAGCATGCGCAGGCCGAAGATCGAAGCCAGAGCGGCGCCGGCGCGCTTTTCGTCGCGGCTCATGGCATCCGGAGTCGGAGATAGCATGTGATTCAGCCGCCGTTCCGGCACATCAAATCACCGGAAGGCCGGTGTCGGTCAATGCGCCACGCCATGGAACTCAGCGGCCAACGCCGCCAGGAGAGGCGGAATGCACCGAACGATCCCGCGCAGTCGCTGCCGCCACACCGCAACATTCCGCCATTGGCTCGCACCGCGGCGCGAGCGCCTTGGCAGCGGGGAACGCATTGTCGGAGGGGCCTGAGTCGCGGAGCATCGCGGCATTTTAATGCACAAATCCGGGAAACCCCGCCGATCACGCGGGAAGCCCGCACGGCCGCCGCCGTCCCGCCGGGCGCTGCAGCCAGGAGTAGACGCCGGCGCTACGGCGCCCCCAGCCCCGGCAGGGGTTTGCCGGCGGTGGCTATCGAATCCGCAGCGGGGTATAGTTTCCGGTTCCCCAACCCCGATCCCGCATCATGGAATTCATCAAGATTCGCGGCGCGCGAACGCACAACCTGAAGAACATCGGCCTCGACCTGCCGCGCAACAAGCTGACGGTGATCACCGGCCTGTCCGGTTCCGGAAAATCCTCGCTGGCTTTCGACACCCTGTATGCCGAGGGCCAACGGCGCTATGTCGAATCGCTGTCGGCCTACGCGCGGCAATTCCTGCAACTGATGGAAAAGCCCGACGTCGACCTGATCGAAGGCTTGAGTCCCGCGATTTCCATCGAGCAGAAGGCCACCAGCCACAACCCGCGTTCCACCGTCGGCACCGTCACCGAAATCCACGACTACCTGCGCCTGCTCTATGCCCGCGCCGGCACGCCGCATTGCCCCGACCACGACCTGCCGCTGGAGGCCAACAGCGTCTCGCAGATGGTCGATCACGTGCTCGCCCTGCCCGAAGACACCAAGCTGATGATCCTCGCCCCGGTGGTGGCCAACCGCAAGGGCGAGCAGCTCGACCTGTTCGCCGAATTGCGCGCGCAGGGCTTCGTGCGCCTGCGCGTGGATGGCAAGGTGCATGACATCGACAGCCTGCCGAAGCTGGCCAAGACCCACAAGCACACCATCGACATCGTGGTCGATCGGCTCAAGGTGCGACCGGACGTGCGCCAACGCCTGGCGGAAAGCTTCGAAACCGCGCTGATGCATGCCGAGGGCCGCGCCCTCGCGGTCGAGATGGATACCGGCAAGGAGTACCTGTTCTCCTCGAAGTTCGCCTGCCCGGTATGCAATTACGCGCTGCAGGAGCTGGAGCCGCGCCTGTTCTCCTTCAACAATCCGATGGGCGCCTGCCAGAAGTGCGACGGCCTTGGCCAGATCCAGTTCTTCGATCCGGCGCGGGTGGTCGCCTATCCGCACCTGAGCCTGGCCGCCGGCGCCATCAAGGGCTGGGACCGGCGCAACCAGTTCTATTTCCAGATGCTCGAATCGCTCGCCGCGCACTACGGCATCGACACCAATGTTCCGTTCGAAAAGCTGCCGGCGGCAACCGCCAACATCGTGCTCTACGGCTCGGGCAAGGAGCAGATCAAGTTCAAATACCTGAACGAGAAGGGCACGCGCTTCGAGCGCACCCACCCCTTCGAAGGCATCATCCCCAGCCTCGAGCGCCGCTACCGCGAAACCGACTCGATGGCGGTGCGCGAGGAACTGTCGAAGTACCTCAACAACAAGCCCTGCCCCGAATGCGGCGGCATGCGCCTGCGCCGCGAGGCACGCCATGTCTTCGTCGGCGGCAAGAACATTTCCGACATCAGCCGCTTCTCGCTGATCAATTGCCGCGACTTCTTCAACCTGCTCCAGCTCACCGGGCAGAAGGCGCAGGTCGGCGAGAAGATCCTCAAGGAAATCACGGCGCGGCTTTCCTTCCTTATCAACGTCGGGCTCGACTACCTTTCGCTCGACCGTTCGGCGGAGACGCTGTCGGGCGGCGAAGCGCAGCGCATCCGGCTGGCCTCGCAGATCGGCTCGGGCCTCACCGGCGTGATGTACGTCCTCGACGAGCCCAGCATCGGCCTCCACCAGCGCGACAACTCGCGCCTGCTGGAGACCCTGGTCCATCTGCGCGACCTGGGCAACACGGTGATCGTGGTCGAGCACGACCTGGAAGCCATTGAAGCCGCCGACTACGTCGTGGACATGGGCCCCGGCGCCGGCGAGCACGGCGGCCATGTCGTCGCCGAAGGCACGCCGGCACAGGTGGCCGCCAACAGCGCGTCGCTCACCGGGGCTTTTCTTTCCGGCCGGCGCGAGATCGCGACGCCGGCGAGGCGCACGCCGCCCGACGCGCTGCGCGAACTGCACATTCGCGAGGCCAGCGGCAACAACCTGAAGCATGTCGATCTGAAGATCCCCGTCGGCCTGCTGACCTGCATCACCGGCGTTTCCGGCTCGGGCAAATCGACCCTGATCAACGACACGCTCTACGCGGCCGCCGCACGCCATCTCTACGGCTCCGCCGTCGAACCGGCGCCGCATCGCCAAATCGAAGGCCTCGAATTCTTCGACAAGGTGATCAACGTCGACCAGTCGCCGATTGGCCGCACGCCGCGCTCCAACCCGGCCACCTATACCGGCCTGCTGACGCCGATCCGCGAGTTGTTCGCCGGTGTGCCGCAATCGCGCGAGCGCGGCTACAGTCCGGGGCGCTTCAGTTTCAACGTCAAGGGCGGCCGCTGCGAGGCCTGCCAGGGCGACGGCATGATCAAGGTCGAGATGCATTTCCTGCCCGACATCTTCGTACCCTGCGATGTCTGTCATGGCAAGCGCTACAACCGCGAGACGCTGGAAGTCCGCTACAAGGGCAAGACCATCCACGAGGTGCTCAACATGACCGTGGAGCAGGCGCGCGAGTTCTTCGACCCGGTGCCGGTGGTCGCGCGAAAATTGCAGACGCTGGTGGATGTGGGCCTGTCGTACATCCAACTCGGCCAATCGGCCACCACGCTTTCGGGGGGCGAGGCGCAGCGCGTCAAGCTGGCGCTGGAACTGTCCAAGCGCGACACCGGGCGCACGCTCTACATCCTCGACGAACCCACCACCGGCCTGCATTTCCAGGACATCGAAATGCTGCTCTCGGTGCTGCATCGCCTGCGCGACCACGGCAACACCGTGGTGGTCATCGAGCACAACCTGGATGTCATCAAGACCGCCGACTGGGTGGTCGATCTCGGCCCCGAAGGCGGCGACGGTGGCGGCCGCATCATCGCCGCGGGTACGCCCGAAGACGTGGCCCTGGTCAAAGGCAGCTACACCGGTCGTTATCTCGCCAGGTTTCTCGCCGCGCGACCGGCGTCCGCTGCTGTTCGCAAAGCGAAACCCAAGGCATCGAGCCGCACCAGAAAATCAGCCCCATGACCGCCTTCGAAAACTATTCCCGCGAGGCCCTGCAGATCGAACACGAGATCGAGCGCAAGGGCGTGGTTCTGGGGATCGACTGGAACGACGACGCGCAAGTGCGCGCACTGGCGCGCGAGGCTCTGGACTGCAAACTCGGTCAGGACAACTGCGAACCGGACGATCCGGACGATCGTGCCCGCATCGAACTCTTCGGCCTGGCGCAACTGATGCTGACCGTGATGAAGGAAAGCGCACACGCGAACATCCATACCCACGGCGGCGCGGCGTGGAAGTCTTTCGCCCGCGCCTTGTGGGCGGAGCACGACCTGCGCGAGGGGAATGGCTGAGCGCGCCCGTCGCGCCCGGCCCGGCCTTGCGGTCTCGAAGCAGGCCGTGCTCAAATGGCGGCGGAGCCTTCCCTGCCACGGCGGGTGGCGGAGGCTGTTTCGATCCGGCGCCAAGGAGCGGCACATGATCCGGCCATGCAGAAGCTTGAGCAACGCGATTTCCGGTTCCCTGCGGCAGCTGGCCGCGTGTGTCGCCACGCTGCTGGCGGTTGCTGCGGCGCCGCTCGCACGCGCCGCCGACCCGGCGCCGCTGCCGATCTTCGATGCCCACCTGCACTACAACTGGGAGCCCGCGCCCTATTACCCGCTGGAAAAGGTGCTGAACCTGTTCCGGCAGCAGAACGTCACCGGCATCCTCGCCACCAGCCGGCCCAACGACGGCACCCGCGCCCTCTACGAAGCGAAGCCCAAGGGCCTCTGGGTGGTGCCCTTCATCCGTCCCTACCGGGTTCGCCCGGACATCCAGACCTGGATGAACGATCCCTCGATCCAGGAGTTGATCGAGACCGAGTACAAGCGCGGCTACTATGTCGGCATCGGCGAATTCCATCTCTCGGGCAAGGCCGCCGCGACGAAATGGGTAAAGCGCACGGTGGATTTCGCCGTGGAGAAGAATCTGTACCTGCACGCCCACGCCGATGACGAAGCGCTGGAGATGCTGTTCGCCCACAACCCGAAGGCCAGGATCGTCTGGGCCCACACCGGCTTTTCCACGGCGCCGGACAAGCTTGCCGCCTATCTCGAACGCTATCCGGCGCTCTGGTGCGAACTCTCCTATCGCTACGGCATCACCTCCGGCGGCAAACTGACGGCGGATTGGAAGGCCCTGTTCGAGCGCTATCCCGACCGCTTCCTGCTCGGCTCCGACACCTGGATCAATGAACGCTGGGACAGCTACGGCAGCACCATGAGCGACTACCGCTCATGGTTGGCCCAGCTGCCCCGGGACGTCGCCGAGAAAATCGCCTCCGGCAACGCCGAGCGCCTGTTCAGGCGCTGACCGGCAGGACCGAAGCCCTGTCGACGCTGCGCCGCAACTGACATGGCGGGGGAAGCGTGGTTGCGGCAATCGAAACAAGTGAGCGACCACTACTGTTCCATGCATTGCAAGGCTTGGGCCTTGACGCATCGCAACAGGGCTTCCCGTAAGCGCCCGCATCGAGCGAAATCGTGCAGAACCGGTCAACTTGTCCAAAGGCATAGGCGTTATAGGAAATTCGTGCACGCCATTGGGGACGGCACGCAAACCAAAACATTCAAGGAGTCGTAAATGAGCAAGCTACTGTCCATCCTGATCGCCGCCGCCTTCGCCACCGTTTCCGCTGGTTCCTTCGCTGCCGATGCCCCGAAGAAGGAAGAGAAGAAGGTCGAGAAGAAGGAAGAGAAGAAGGAAGAGAAGAAGGCCGAGAAGAAGGAAGAAAAGAAGGAAGAGAAGAAGGCCGAAAAGAAGGAAGCCAAGAAGTAATTCCGGCTGCTTGAATAAAAAAAGGCGGGCTGAGGCCCGCCTTTTTTGTTTTCCCGGCGGATGCGTCGCTCAGGCATCCGCGGCGGCGTCCTGCGGCAGCATCAGGGCGCCCAGCCCGGCCACCCAGCATGCCGCGGCAACGGTTCCCGCCACGACGTCGCTGGGGTAATGCACCTGCAGGTAGAGGCGCGATAGATCGACCAGAACCACGATCAGGAGCAGCGCCGGCAGAAGCCATCGCCGATGCCGCGGCGCCAGACGGGCCGCCACCAGCCAGGCAGCCGCCGCGACCGCGGTCACCTGCACCGCATGGGCGCTGGGAAACGAAAATTCCGATCCGACCGGGGTCAGCGCCGGAAACAGATCGGGCCGCGAACGCAGCGCCAGATCCTTCACCTGGTGGGCGAGCAGCGAGGCCCCGAGCAGGGCCACGACGAAGAAACAGGCTTCGACCCACCGCCCCTTGCGCCACAGCAGTGCGGCGGCGGCGAGCACCAGAGGCAGCAATATCCACAGCGAACCCAGCCAGGTCAGGCCGAGAAACGCCTCGTCGAGCCAGTGGCCGCGCCAGGCGTTCGCCAGAATCAGCGCCTCACGATCGAAGAAGGGCTGGCCCGCTTCCCCGGCCCGAATCCAGGCAGCGCCACCCAGCAGGATGACCAGCATCAGACCCCACCACAGCGTCGCCCGAACCACGCCGGACCGGATCATCATCCTGCGGCCGCCGATGTGTGCGTTGGCCGCGCCCCCGTACGCCAGACGCTCGCCAGCCAGGGCTGCTGGTCACGCGGCAGGCCCGGCGGCCGGTAGTAATGCTCCAGCTCGGCAAAGCCGGCGGCCGTCAGGTAGTCGCGCCAGGTGGTGAGGTCGTAGTAGGCGCCGTAGCGCTCGCCACCGACGCTCTCCTGATTGTCGCCACGCGGATTCGAACTGAACAGCACGCCGCCGGGTTTCAACGCCGCCTGCAATTGGCCCAGGACGCGCGGCAACTCCTGCCGCGGCACATGGAACAGCGAGGCATTGGCAAAGACTCCATCGAAATGCGATGCGGGCAAGTCGAGGTGAAGAAAGTCCTGCTGCCAGACTTCGCATCCGCTGTGAGCCCGCGCCATCTCCGCCAGGGCCGGCGCCCCTTCGAGGCCGATGGGGCGGTGGCCACGCTCGACGAATGACTGCAGATCGCGACCGGGGCCGCAGCCGAAATCGAGGATGGTGAAGGGCGGCACCGCCCGGATATGGCGCAACAGGGCATCGATGTTCTGCCCGACGTCATGATGGCGCGTACCTTCCCAGAAGGCCTCGGCACGCGCGTGATAGTGGCCGAGCGTGCGGGCGACGACTTGCTGCAGGGTTTCAGGATCGAGTGTCATGGATTGGACGGCGGCGAATTCGGGAATAGCTTACCTGTTCACCGTAGCGCCAGCGTCTACTCTTGCGAAACAAGGCAATCCCGCAAGGGGATACCGTCCTCGCGTCGCGCTCGGCCAAATCCCACCAGGGGATACCGTCCTCGCGTCCCGCTCGGACATAAAAACGCCACGGCGTGCCGTGGCGCTTTGCCGATGCCGGCCGAGCGATCAGCTCTTCAGCGCCACCAGCACTTCGTCCAGCATCTTCTTCGCGTCGCCGAACAGCATGCGGTTGTTTTCCTTGTAGAAGAGCGGGTTGTCGACGCCGGCATAGCCCGAAGCCATCGACCGCTTCATCACGATCGAGGTCTTGGCCTTCCAGACTTCGAGCACCGGCATGCCGGCGATCGGACTGGTCGGGTCGTCCTGCGCCGCCGGGTTCACGATGTCGTTGGCGCCGATCACCATCGCCACGTCGGTATCCGGGAAGTCCTCGTTGAGTTCGTCCATTTCCATCACGATGTCGTAGGGCACCTTGGCCTCCGCCAGCAGCACGTTCATGTGGCCGGGCATGCGCCCCGCCACCGGGTGGATGCCGAAGCGGATGTTGACGCCCTTCTCGCGCAGGTGCCTGGTGATTTCATACACCGTATGCTGCGCCTGCGCCACGGCCATGCCGTAGCCGGGAACGATGATTACGCTCTTGGCTTCCTTCAGCAGTTCCGCAGTCTCCGTGGCGCTGACCGCCACCACTTCGCCGGCCGGTTGCGCCGCCTCGCCCTTGGGCGCCGGGGTGCCACCGCCGGTGCCGAAGCCGCCGGCGATGACGCTGATGAAGTTGCGGTTCATGGCGCGGCACATGATGTAGGACAGGATCGCGCCGGAGGAACCGACCAGCGCGCCGACCACGATCAGCAGGTCGTTCGACAGCATGAAGCCGGTCGCCGCCGCCGCCCAGCCCGAGTAGCTGTTGAGCATCGACACCACCACCGGCATGTCGGCGCCGCCGATCGCCATCACCATGTGAATGCCGAACAGCAGCGCGATCACCGTCATCACGATCAGCGGTGTCATGCCTTCGCTGATCGAGTGTGCATTGATGAACTCGCGGCCGAACCAGATCACCACCAGCAGGCCGATCAGGTTGAGCCAGTGGCGCGCGGGCAGCAGCAGCGGCGCGCCGCCGATCTTGCCGTTCAACTTGCCGAAGGCGATCAGCGAACCGGAGAAGGTCACCGCACCGATCAGGATGCCGATGTAGATCTCCATCTCGTGGATGGATTTCTCCGCGCCGGTGAACTGGATCGAGGTATCGATGTAGCTGGCGAAGCCGACGAGGCAGGCGGCGAGACCGACCAGGCTGTGCATCAGCGCCACCAGCTCGGGCATCTGCGTCATCTTGACCACTTTGGCGGCATACAGGCCGACGCTGCCGCCGACCACCATGGCGCCGATGATCCAGGGGATGCCGGCCGTCGTCACGCGCGGCCCGAAGATGGTCGCCAGCACGGCCAGCGCCATGCCGATCATGCCGTAGAGATTGCCGCGCCGCGAGGTCTCGGGGTTGGACAGCCCGCCCAGGCTGAGGATGAAAAGGATGATTGCTCCGATGTAGGAGACGGTTGCCAAGTTACCAGACATGTTTTTCTCCGAAGGGCCGTCCCGAGGAGAAACGGCCAAAGCAATTTGAGCGAAGCGAACAGGTGTCACCCCCTTGCTTGGCAAGGGGGGTGGGCGGCATGCTCATTTCCTGAACATGGCCAGCATGCGCTGGGTCACGGCGAAGCCGCCGAACATATTGACGGCCGTGAGCACGATGCCGCCCACCGCCAGCCAGCGTATCCACTGATCCGGCGGCATGCCGCCGGCCAGCGGCGGCGCGATCTGCACCAGGGCGCCGATGGCGATGATGCTGGAAATCGCGTTGGTCACGCTCATCAAAGGCGTATGCAGTGCCGGCGTCACGTTCCACACCACCATGTAGCCGACGAAGCAGGCCAGCACGAATACCGTGAAGTGGGCAAGGAAGGCGGCCGGCGCGTTGGCGCCGACGAACCAGAACAGCGCGGCGGCGACGCCGAACATGATGGCCAGCTTGTTGCCCGCCATCGGCTCGCTCGCGGCGCCGTGGCCGTGGCCTTTCTTCGCCGCCTGCGCCGGCGCCGCGGCTGGCTTGGCAGCGGTCGCCGCCGCAGGAAGCTTCGGCGCCGGTGGCGGCCAGGTGACTTCGCCGTCCTTGACGACCGTCAGGCCGCGTATCGCATCGTCTTCCATATTGACGTCGATGATGCCGTCCTTGGTCTTGCACAACTCCTCGGTGAGGCGGAACAGGTTGGTGGCGTACAGCGTCGAGGACTGCTTCGCCAGGCGCGAGTTCAGGTCGGTGTAGCCGACGATGGTGACGCCGTGCTTCACCACCGCCTTGCCCGGCTCGGTCAGCTCGCAGTTACCGCCGCGCTCGGCCGCCATGTCCACGATCACGCTGCCGGGCTTCATGCTCTGCACCATCTCGGCGGTAATCAGCCTGGGCGCGGGCTTGCCCGGGATCAGCGCGGTGGTGATGATGATGTCGACTTCCCGGGCCTGCTTGGCGTACATCTCGCGCTGTGCCTGCTGGAAGCCCTCGGACATGACTTTGGCGTAGCCGCCGCCGCCGGAACCTTCTTCCTCGTAATCGACCTTGACGAATTCGCCGCCCAGCGACACGACCTGGTCGGCCACTTCGGCGCGCGTGTCGTTGGCGCGCACGATGGCGCCGAGACCGGCCGCCGTGCCGATCGCCGCCAGGCCGGCGACGCCGGCGCCGGCGATGAAGACCTTGGCCGGCGGCACCTTGCCCGCGGCCGTGATCTGGCCGTTGAAGAAGCGGCCGAAGGCGTTGGCGGCCTCGATCACCGCGCGGTAGCCGGCGACGCCGGCCTGGGAGGTCAGGGCGTCCATCTTCTGGGCGCGCGAAAGCTGGCGCGGCAGCGAGTCGATCGCCAGCACCGTGGCCTTCTTCGCGGCGAGCTGCTGCATCAGGTCCGGGTTCTGTGCCGGCCAGACGAAGCCGATCAGGGTGCCGCCTTCGCGCAGGAGGCCGACCTCCTCCGTCGTCGGTACGCCGACCTTGAACACGATGTCGGACCCCGCCCACAGTTTGGCGGCGCCTTCGACGACCTGAGCGCCTGCGGCCCGATAGCTGTCGTCGCTGCAATTCGCCGCATCGCCGGCGCCGGATTCGACCGCAACCGAAAAGCCCAGCTTGATCAGTTTTTCAACGACTTCGGGTACGGTAGCAACACGTTTTTCGCCCGGCAGCGTTTCCCGGGGAACTCCAATTGTCAGTGCCATGATTCTCCCATTTCCATTTTCATCGATACTCGAATGCACGAATGCCTGTTTTTCTTGTCCGTCCCATCCATGGCTGATATGTGCCCTGCCGCCGCAGATGATGCACCGCGGCTATGATACGCCTTCCATATCAATCCATTTGATCGATATCGGTCATCTTTCGATAGGCACGACATGACCAGTCCAAAGCCGAATCGCCCGCGCGCACGCGCCGCCAGACGCCTGTCGCCATCCGCCAAGGTGGGCCTCGCTCCCGGCGCGCTGATCCACCTCGGCGAGCGCAAAACCGAACAGGCGGCGATCTCGCTGATCGAATATGGCGAGGCCGAGATTGCCGAGCACCAGTTCAAGTCACTGGCAGCCTCCCAGGCCTATCAGCCGACGCTGCCGGTGCTCTGGCTCAACGTGCATGGCCTGCACGAACCCGAAGTCATGGCGGAAATCGGTCGCCGCTTCAATCTGCACCCGCTGGTGCTGGAAGACATCCTCAACACCAACCAGCGACCGAAGATCGACGACTACGGCGACTACCTGTTCATGGTCGCCCGCTTCTTCGAGATCGATGGCAAGAGCAACCAGATCGATTCCGACCAGGTCAGCCTGATCCTCGGCCGCAACTTCGTCCTGACTTTCCAGGAACGCCCCAGCGGCCGCTTCGACCCGGTGCGCGAGCGCCTGCGCCAGGATCGCGGACAGATCCGCAAGCTCGGCGCCGACTACCTTGCCTATTCCCTGCTCGATGCCATCGTCGACCGCTACTTCACGATCCTGGAGAGCATCGGCGAACGCACCGAGGAACTGGAGGACATCATGCTGGAGCGGCCCAGGCCCGGATCGCTGCAGACCGTGCACCAGCTCAAGCGCGAGACCCTCACGCTGCGCCGCTCGATCTGGCCCCTGCGCGAAGTGATCAACAGCCTGACCCGCGCCGACGACCGCTTTTTCAGGCCGGAAACGCGCCCCTACCTGCGCGACATCTACGACCACACGGTGCATGCCATCGAATCGCTGGAAGCCAACCGCGACGTGATCGCGGGCATGCTCGACATCTATCTGTCCGCGGTCAGCAACCGCGTCAATCAGGAGGTCAGGGCGCTGACCGTGGTCGCCATCATCTTCATGCCGGCGACGCTGATCTCGGGCATCTTCGGCATGAACTTCAAGACCATGCCGCTGCTCGATTTGCCCACCGGTTTCCTGATCGCCATCGGCATGATGGCGACGGTAGCCACGACGCTCTCCATCATCTTCTGGCGGCGGCGCTGGCTCGAGTAGGACGGTTCAGGCGCGATTGCGCAGCAGCCGGCGCTGCACCTTGCCGGTGGTGGTCATCGGCAAGGCATCGATGAACTCGATGATCTTGGGATACTCGTAGGGTGCGAGATACTGCCGCACATGCTGCTGCAGCGAGGCCTCGAGTTCGGCCGAAGGCTTCTGGCCCGCCTGCAGCACGACGAAGGCCTTGACCACGGTGCCGCGCGTCTCGTCGGGCGCCCCGATCACGGCGGCATTGGCCACCGCCGCATGCTTGACCAGGCAGTTCTCGATCTCGCCCGGACCGATGCGATAGCCGGCGCTCTTGAACATGTCGTCGCTGCGGCCCTGGTACCAGAGCACGCCGTCCCCATCCATCTTCGCCAGGTCGCCGGTGCGGCCCCAGGCCTGAGGATCGGCTATGCCGCCGCCGAAGAACTTTTCCGCCGTTGCCTCGGGATTCTTCCAGTAGCCGAGCATGAACACCGGGTCCATTTCGCCGTTGCAGCTGCGCTGCACGCAGACCTCGCCCATTTCGCCGGGCGCCACCGGATTGCCCTCGTCGTCGAGCACTCCCAACTGGTGCCCCGGATAGCCGCGGCCCATGGCGCCGGCCTTGGGCGGCATCACCGTCGCGCAGTTGCCGACGATGTAGTTGATTTCGGTCTGGCCGTACATCTCGTTGACCGTCACGCCCAACGCTTCCTGCGTCCAGTGGCAGACGGTTTCGCCGACGGTCTCGCCGGCGCTCATGATGCTGCGCAGGGCGAGGTCGTATTTTTCCTTCGGCTGCGGCACGGCTTTCATCATCATTTTCAGCGCCGTCGGAAAGAGGAAGGCATTGCGTATGCCGTACTTCTGCATCAGCCAGAAGGCCTTCTCCGGATCGAAGCGGCCGCGATAGCCCAGCAGCGGCTGGCCGAAGTTCCAGCTCGGCAGCAGGGCGTCGAACAGGCCGCCGGTCCAGGCCCAGTCGGCCGGCGACCAGAACATGTCGCCGTGCTGCGGGTAGAAATCGTGCGAGCAGACGAAGCCCGGCAGATTGCCGATCAGGCTGCGCTGCGCGATCAGCGCCCCCTTGGGATTGCCGGTCGTGCCGCTGGTGTAGATGATCATCGCCGGGTCGTCGGCCGCGGTGTCCGCCGGCGTGTAGTGCGACGAAGCGAGGGGCAGCAGCGTGGCCCACTCGCGCACCCAGGATTCGCGCGCGCCGCCGACGCCGATCACGTGCTTCAGGTGCGGCAGCGCCGCGCGCGCGGCGGCAAGCTTTTCCAGCCCGCCCTCGTCGACGATGGCCACCCGCACTTCGGCGTGATTCAGCCTGAACTCCAGCGCGTCGGCGCCGAACAGATGGGAGACCGGCACGGCGATCGCGCCCATCTGGTAGCAGGCCATGTGGGCGACGCCGGTTTCGGGCCGCTGCGGCAGGATGATGGCGACGCGGTCGCCGGCCATGACGCCCATCGCGCCCAGCACGTTGGACAGGCGGTTGGCGGCCTGCTGCACGTCCCAGAAGGTCCAGGCTTCGGTGTGGCCGGTTTCATCCTCGTAGTACAAGGCGAAGCGCGACCGATCATCGGCCCAGCGCCCGCAGCAGGCCCGGGCAATGTTGTAGCGGGCCGGCACCTGCCAGCGAAACGACGCCCGCAGCGTCTGCCAGTCGCGCGCCCTGGCGTCGAGCCCTATGCCACTCATCTCGCGCTCATGAGGACAGACGTGCGTCGAGCAGTTCAATCCAGTGCCGCACCGGCAAGCGCGTCACGCCCTGCAGATGCCCCATGCAGCCGACATTGGCGCTGGCGATCGCGGCCGGGCCGCCGGCCGTCAGCGCGGCGATCTTGTTGGCCTGCAAACGCTTCGAAATCTCCGGCTGCAGGACCGAATAAGTCCCCGCCGAGCCGCAGCACAGGTGCGAGTCGGCCACCGCGGACAGTGCGTAGCCGGCGGCGGCGAGCAGCGACTCGACGGTGCCGCGAATCTTGAGCCCGTGCTGCAGGCTGCAGGGGCTCTGGAAGGCCAGCACGCGCTCCGCTTCCGGCAGTGGCGGACAGGCCTGCAACAACGGCGTGAGGCCGGCCGCTTCCGCCGCGACGATCTCGCTGATGTCGCGCGTCGCCAGCACCACCCGCGCCGCCTTCACGGCGTACTCGGGATCGTCCTCCAGCAGATGGGCGTATTCGAGCACGTGCGAACCACAGCCGGAGGCCGTCATCACCAGGCCTTCAGCACCGGCTTCGAGCAGCGGCCACCAGGCGTCGATGTTGCGCCGGGCGTCGTCGCGCGCTCCTTCCGCAGCGTTGAGGTGCGCGCGCACCGCGCCGCAGCAGCCGGCACCGACCGCTTCGATCATCTCGATGCCGAGGCGATCGAGCACGCGCCGCGCCGCGCCGTTGACGTTCGGATACATCGAAGGCTGCACGCAACCCGCCAGCGCGATCAGTTTCCGCGCGTGGCCGCCGTGCGGTGCCGGACCTGCGGAGGAAAGCGGCGGCACCTTGGCACGCAGCGCGCCGGGCAGGACCAGGCGCACCGACTGCCCCAGCTTCATCGCCGCGCCGAACAACTTCGAACGCGGCAACAGATTCTTCAGCGCGCCGCGCATGAAGGCATCGCCGCCGGTGCGCGGCACCTTGCCCTCGACCACTTCGCGGCCGATGTCGAGCAGCCGCGTGTAATGCACGCCCGAGGGGCAGGTGGATTCGCAGGAACGGCAGGAAAGGCAGCGGTCCAGATGCAGGCGGGTCTTTTCCGTCGGCTCGACGCCCTCGAGCACCTGCTTGATCAGGTAGATCCGGCCGCGCGGCCCGTCCAGTTCGTCACCGAGCAACTGATAGGTCGGGCAGGTCGCGGTGCAGAAGCCGCAATGCACGCAGCGACGCAGGATCTCCTCGGCCTCGCGGCCGGCGGTGGTATGGCGGATGAAATCGGCGAGATGGGTTTCCATCAGATCTCCCGCCGGGCCGCCCCAAGGGGCGAAGCGGGGAATTCACGGAGCACTGCTCCGTGCCCGCGGAGCCGGTCGGCAGTGCAATGCCGACCGTGGAAAACCTGCGCCCCCTCGCGGGGCAGCGAATGAGATGAGCGTGGGGACTGTTTCATATCAGAACTCGGAATACAGGCGACCGGGGTTGAAAACCCCGTAGGGGTCGAAGCTCTGCTTGAGCCGGCGGTGCACTTCCATCAGCGCGGGCGGCAGCGGCGCGAACACGCCGCTGCTCTTGTCGCCGCCGCGAAACAGGGTCGCGTGGCCGCCCGCCTTCGCCGCCGCCTCGCGGACCCGACTGGCATCACCGCCGCGCAGCCAGCGCTGGGCCCCGCCCCACTCGATCAGTTGCGGGCCGGGCAGGTCCAGCGGCGGCGCCACCGACGGCACGGAGAGCCGCCACAGCGGAGCGTCGCCGGCAAAATAATCCGTCGTCTGCTCGCGCAGCGCAGACCAGAAGCCCGCTGCCTCGGTCTCGGCGATACGCTCGCCGCCCAGCTTATCGCAGGCGGCCCTGACGGCGGCCTGCGCGCCGGCCAGGCGTAGCGTCAGCACCGTGTCCTGCCAGCAGCTCGCGGCCAGCGGCACCGGCTGGCCACCCCAGCCGTTCAGCGCGTCGAGCGCCTTGTCCTGCGGCATCTCGAAACGCAGCGTGGTCTCGGCCACCGGCAGCGGCATCACCTTGAGCGACACTTCGAGGATCAGGCCCAGGGTGCCGAGGCTCCCGGTGACCAGGCGCGAGACGTCGAAGCCGGCGACATTCTTCATCACCTGCCCGCCGAAATTCAGTTCGCGGCCTTCGCCGTCCATCAGCTTCACGCCGAGCACATAGTCGCGCAGGCTGCCGGCCACCGCCCGGCGCGGACCGGACAATCCGGCGGCGACGGCGCCGCCGACCGTGGCATCGCCGAAGTGCGGCGGCTCGCAGGCAAGCACCTGGCGCCGTGCCGCCAGCGTCGACTCCAGCTCGGCCAGCGGCGTGCCGGCGCGCGCCGTGATCACCAGTTCCGTCGGTTCATAGCCGACGATGCCGCTGTGGCCGCGCGTATCGAGCACGTCGCCGGCGAGCGGCCCGCCGTAGAAATCCTTGCTGCCGCCGCCACGCAAGCGCAGCGGCTTGCGTTCGAGAATGCGCGAACGGTATTCCTCGATGCGGTCGCTCACTGGAGTACCCTCCCCCCAACCCCCTGCCCAAGGCAGGGGGTGACGACGGTTCGCCGCTGCGCGGCTCCGCGTGATGACTGGCACCCCTTCGGGCGGCCGTGCGGGGCGCTCATCGTGCGCTCCCGGTCAGGCGGTATTCGGAACAGTGCCGCGGATAGGGCACCGCCTTGCCGGGATTAAGCAGGGTCAGCGGATCGAAGGCGGCCTTGACGGCATGGAAGGCTTCGAGTTCCTCGCGGGAAAACTGCACGCACATCTGCTTGACCTTTTCGACGCCGACGCCATGCTCGCCGGTGATGGTGCCGCCGACATCGACCGACAGTTCGAGAATCTTCGCGCCGAAGGCGATCGCGCGCTCGGTTTCGCCCGGATTGCGCGCATCGAACATGATCAGCGGATGCAGGTTGCCGTCTCCGGCATGGAACACGTTGGCGCAGCGCAGGTGGAACTCCTCCGAAAGCTCGGCGATGCGGGTCAGCACATGCGACAGATGCTTGCGCGGAATCGTACCGTCCATGCACAGATAGTCGGGCGTGATGCGACCCACCGCCGGAAACGCCGCCTTGCGTCCGGCCCAGTACTTGAGTCGTTCCGCCTCGCTTTGCGAAATGCGCAGCTGGCGAGCACCGCTCTTCTCCAGCAAGGCCGACATCGTGGCGATTTCCTCGGCGACTTCTTCCGCCGTGCCGTCGGACTCGGCGAGCAGGATCGCCGCCGCGGAGAGGTCATAGCCGGCATGGACGAAATCCTCGACCGCGGCGGTGGCGAGCTTGTCCATCATTTCGAGGCCGGCCGGGATGATGCCTGCGGCGATGATGGCCGCCACCGCGTTGCCGGCGTCGATGACGCTGTCGAAGCTGGCCATCACCACCTGCGCGGTGCGCGGCTTTGGCGTCAGTTTCACGGTCGCCTCCAGCACCACGCCGAGCATGCCTTCCGAACCGATCATCAGAGCCAACAGGTCGTAGCCGGGATCGTCGAGCGCATGCGAGCCGATCTCGACGACTTCGCCGTTCATCAGCGCCACGCGCACCTTCAGCACGTTGTGCAAAGTGAGTCCGTATTTCAGGCAATGCACGCCGCCGGAATTCTCCGCGACGTTGCCGCCGATGGTGCAGGCGATCTGCGAACTCGGATCGGGCGCGTAGTAGAGGCCGAAAGGAGCCACGGCCTCGGAGATGGCCTGGTTGCGCACGCCGGGCTGCACCCGCGCCAGACGGGCCAGCGGATCGATCTGCAAAATGCGCATGAACTTCGCCAGCGACAGCACGACACCCTGTGCCACCGGCGTGGCGCCGCCGGAAAGCCCGGTGCCGGCGCCGCGCGCGACCACCGGCACCTGGCGCGCGTGGCAGACCTTGAGCACCGCGACGACCTGTTCCTCATTTTGCGGCAAGGCCACCGCCCAGGGCAGCGCGCGATAGGCGGTGAGGCCGTCGCATTCGTAGGGCTTCAGATCCTCGGCCGCGGACAGCAGCGCTGTCGCCGGCAACACCCGGGCGAGTTCGGCGAGCAAGGCTTCGCGCTCGGGGTTGGCGGCGTCCGGCGCCGTCCCGGCAGACTGTTCGGGCTGACTCATTGTTTCTCCACTGCGGCAGAATCTTCCGCCGCTTCGATCAGGATCGCCCTGAAGTCATTCACGTTGGTGCGTGTCGGCCCGGTGACGACGAGATCGCCCAGAGCCGCAAACACGCTGTAGGCGTCATTTTCGACCAGCCGCCGGCGCAAATCAATTCCTGTTTGCATGGCGCGCAGCGGCGTATCCGGCAACAGCAGCGCGCCGGCGTTGTCCTCCGAACCGTCGATGCCGTCGGTATCGCAGGCGATGGCGTGAATCCGCGGATGGCCGCCGAGCGCCAGCGCGAGGCCGAGCAGAAACTCGGCATTGCGTCCGCCGCGGCCTTGGCCTTTCACCGTGACCGTGGTCTCGCCCCCCGACAGCACCACACAGGGCGCCGCCAGCGGCACGCCATGCGCCACGCAGGAAAGCGCGATGCCGCCCAGCACGCGCGCCGCTTCGCGCGCCTCGCCCTCTATCGCGTCGCCCAGCACCAGCGGCGTGATGCCCTGCGTCCGCGCCGCCTCCGCCGCGGCAGCAAGGGACGCTTGCGCGGTGGCGATGACCCGGGATTCGCAGCGCGAAAAGCCCGGATCGCTGGCCTTGGGCGTTTCGGCGGCGCCAGTCACCAAGGCCTCGCGCGCGACGGCAGGCAATTCGATGCCGTAGCGGTCGACGATCTCCAGCGCGTCGGCACAGCTTGTCGGATCGGGCACGGTCGGACCGGAGGCGATGGTGGACAGGTCGTCGCCGGGCACGTCGGAAATCGCCAGCGTCACGACACGGGCGGGCGCGGCGGCGAGCGCCAGGCGGCCGCCCTTGATCGCCGAAAGGTGCTTCCTGACGCAGTTGATCTCGCCGATGCCGGCGCCGCTGGCGAGCAGGGCTTTGGTCACGGCACGCTTCTGCTCCAGCGTGATGCCCGCCATGGGCGCCGCGAGCAGCGCCGAACCGCCCCCGGACAGCAGCACCAGCACCAGATCGTCCGCGCTCAGCCCGCCGACAGCTTCGAGGATGCGCGCAGCCGCCTGCTGCCCCGCTGCATCCGGCGCCGGATGCGCGGCTTCGACGACTTCGATGCGCTGCGTCGGCACGCCGTGTCCGTAACGCGTGACGATCAGGCCGGAGAGCCGCTGCAAATCACCGCGCCAGTGGTCCTCGACGCTGCGCGCCATGGCAGCCGCCGCCTTGCCGGCACCGACGACTATGGTGCGGCCCCGGGGTTGATCCGGCAGATGCGCAGGCAGGCATCGCGCCGGGTCGGCGGCGGCGACGGCGGCATCGAACAGGCCGCGCAGCACGGCCCGTTGTCCAGCGTGAGTCAACGCCACCGCTCCAGCCAGGCGAAGCTGTCTTCCGTGCGCCCGCTCGGCTTGTATTCGCAGCCGACCCAGCCGGCGTAGCCGATGCGATCGAGATGCCCCAGCAGGAAGGGAAAGTTGATCTCGCCCGTGCCCGGCTCGTGCCGCCCCGGATTGTCGGCCAGCTGAATGTGGCCGATCTGCGGAAGGTGTTCCTGCAGCGTGCGGGCCAGATCGCCTTCCATGACCTGGGCGTGGTAGATGTCGTATTGGACACGCAGATTGTCGCTGCCGACGTCCCTGATCAGGGCCAGCGCGGTGCGTGTGTCGGGGACGAAGAAACCCGGCGTATCGTGCGTATTGAGCGGTTCCAGCACCAGTTCGATGCCCGCGTGCGCCGTCACGGCTGCGGCGAAACGCAGATTCTCCACCAGGGTTTCGCGCGCCTTGTCGCGGCTGACGTCGCCCGGCGGAATGCCGGCGAGACAATTCAGCCTCCCGCAGCCCAGCAGCCGGGCGTATTCGAGGGCCCGGCCGACCCCGTCCTGAAACTCCGTCACGCGCCGCGGATGACAGGCGATGCCCCTCTCTCCGCCTGCCCAGTCGCCCGGCGGCAGATTGAAGAGGACGACGTCGAGGCCCGAGGTCATTACCACCTCGGCCAGCGCCGCGCGGTCGAACTCGTAGGGGAAATGAAATTCGACGGCGGCGAAGCCGGTCGCCCGCGCCGCGGCGAAACGTTCGAGAAAGGGACGCTCGGTGAACAGGAAGGAGAGGTTCGCGGCAAAGCGTGGCATGGCGGGATTATATGTCTCCGATGCGGAGGCATCGGGGACGGTATCCCCTTGCGGGATAGGAGATGCCGGGCCGCGAGGCATTGTTGCCTTGCATGCACCAATCATTTGAGGCTGCCGATCTTTGCTCTGCCTCGTTCGATGCGTAAAGTACCGCCTTCATCCAAGGCCTGCCCGCTACCCACCCGACCACCATGAGTTCCCAGCCAGCTTCCACGCCGGATTCCGGCACAGGCTTTACCGGCGTCGCCATCGGCCTGCACTGGCTGATCGCGGCGGCCATCATCGGCACGTTCGCGCTCGGCCTGTACATGCACGAGCTGCCGCTGTCGCCGCAGAAGCTCAAGCTCTACTCCTGGCACAAGTGGGCCGGCGTCACGATTTTCCTGTGCGTGCTGCTGCGCCTGGTCTGGCGCTTGTCGCACCGTCCGCCGCAAATGCCAGCCGGCATGCCGGCCTGGCAGCGCAAGGCGGCCGAGGCGACGCACGTGCTGCTCTATCTGCTGATGTTCGCCGTGCCGCTGTCGGGCTGGCTGATGAGTTCGGCCAAGGGCTTTCAGACGGTCTGGTTCGGCGTGCTGCCGCTGCCCGACCTGCTGGACAAGAACCAGGAACTCGGCGATCTGCTGCAGCAGGTTCATATGCTGCTCAACTTCACCATGGCGGCCCTGGTGATCGCACACCTCGGCGCGGCGCTCAAGCACCACTTCATCGACCGCGACGACGTGCTCGCGCGCATGCTGCCCTTTCTCGCCAGAACCACCGGAGACATCGAATGAAGTACAGACTGTTCGGCCCGGCCCTCGCCGGCGCCTTTCTGGGCATTGCGCCGGCGGCGCAGGCCATCGAGTTCAACCAGTTCCAGGCCGACAAGAGCACGCTCGCCTTCGTTTCGAAGCAGATGAACGTGCCGGTCGAAGGCCAGTTCAAGAGCTTTCGCAGCAAGATCACGTTCGACCCGGCCAAACCAGCTGCCGCCAGGGCCGAACTGGAAATCGACCTGGCCAGCATCGACGCGGGATCGAAGGATGCCAACGACGAAGTGGCGGGCAAGGCCTGGTTCAATACCAGGGAATTCCCCGTCGCGAAGTTCGTCGCCACCTCTGTCAAGCCCCTCGGCAGCAACCGCTTCGAGCTGACCGGGAAGATGGCCATCAAGGGCAGGACCCAGGACATGACCGCGCCCGTCACGCTGCGCCAGGAAGGCAACAGCGCCACCTTCGAAGGCGCCCTGGTACTCAAACGCGCCGACTTCGCCCTGGGCGAGGGCATATGGGCCGATTTCGGCACCGTCGCCAACGAAGTGCACGTCAAGTTCCGCTTGGTGGCCACCGCCGCCGCCACTGCCACTGCCACCAAAAAGTAGCCCCTACCCCTCAGGAGAAAACCCGTGAAAAACCTCGCAATCGCCGTCGCCCTTTCGTCCTTCGCCACCGCCGCCAGCGCCGCGCCCGAAACCTTCAACATCGACCTGGGCCACACCGCGCCGCGCTTCGAATACAGCCACTTCGGCTATTCCAGCCAGCAGCACCGCTTCGACAAGACCAGCGGCAGGATCGTCCTCGACCGCGCCGCCAAGTCCGGATCGGTCGATGTGACGATCGACGCCACCTCGGTCAATACCGGCCTCGCGCTGTTCAATCAGCATATCCAGGCGGCGGATTATTTCGACACCGCGAAGTATCCGACCATCACCTTCAAGTCGACCGCGGTCAAGTTCGAGGGTGACAAACCGGTGGCCGTCGATGGCAATCTGACCATCAAGGGCGTGACCCGGCCGGTGACGCTGACGGTGACCCACTTCCACTCCATGCCGCACCCGATGTACAAGAAGGACGCGATCGGCGCCAATGCTTCGGCCAAACTCAAGCGCTCGGAATTCAACATGGGCAAGAACGCGCCCTACGTCAGCGACGAGGTCACCCTCAACATCGCCGTCGAGGCGATCAAGGAGTAATCGTCTCCGCGCCGCGGCCAGCGGCTAGAGGGATATCGAGGCCGGATCGTGGGACAGCCCCGCGATGCCGGCTTCGTCCATGTCGAGCAGGCGCCGACCGAGTGCGGCGAAATGGGCAGTGCCTGCCTGCGCGGCCGCCGCCAGAATCGCCGTGTCGCCGGCGTCTACTGTCGACTGATAGGCTGCAACCAGGCGCGGGAACAGTTCGCGGCGCAAGCCGTCGAAGGTCGAGAACCAGAAATGCAGCGAGTCTTCCGCGTTTCGCCGCAGCAGGCTGGGCAAGGTCACCAGGCAATCCGCCAGGTTGTCGCGCACCGCGCGGGCCAGCAGTTCGGCACGCTTGCCGCTGAAGCCCTGCAGCTTCGCCGGCCAGTCGTTGCCAAGCAGCCGGCCGGCGGCGAGTTCGCCTTCCTCGTGCAGCACCAGGGTTTCGATTTCGCTTTCGGTCATGCGCTCGATGGCATCCTGCGGCTCGACATCGAAGCCATAGGCGAGCAGGGCCGATTTCAGCGCGCCGTCCTGCTGCTTCACGTTCCAGCCTTCGGCCTTCTCCCACAGCCACTGCCGCAGTGCCTCACGGCGCACGATCAGGGTGGCGCCCTGCGACGCGGCCGGGACGGCCGATACGTCGCGCGCGTATTCGCAGCCGCAAACCAGCAGCCGCGCCTCGCCCCGCTGCTCTTCGCGGGCGAGCCGGGCGAGGAAGAAATGCGGCTTGTGGAAGCGCCCCAGCCCGGCGCCATACACCAGCCCGCTGCCGGCCAGCGCGGCGTTGATCTGCGGCGCGGCGAAGGGATCGAACTCGCGGCCGGCGACCGGCAGCGCGCGGAAATCCTCCTCGGCGATCTGTTCCCAGCGCGCCTCGCGCTCGGCAATCCAGCGCCCCACCTCGTCGCGCGGCGGCGAAACGCCGTAGGGCAGTTCATGTTCCCAGCGATAGAACTCGCGCATGCCGAGCAGGTAGGTGCACAGGCTGACGTCGCGGGCATGGCGCGCGTCGGCAATGTCGCAGTTGGTCTGCACGGCGCTCACCAGCGCGGCCATGCCGGCGATCATCGCGGCGCTCCGGAATGGCGGCGGCGGGGCTTCCAGGCCGCCATGCCTTGCACGATCTCGGAAAAGGGCAACGCCGCCAGGTCGCCGTAGCGTTCCCGCGCCTGGTCTATCAGGCGCCGCACATCCGGCAGCGGGGCATCGGCGTCGAGCAGTGCCTGCAGGCCATCCAGCCCGCCGCACTGGATCTTCATCACCATCGCATGCGGCAGGACGCTCCGGGGCGCGGCAAGCCCCAGGGCAAAGGCCGATTTCTCGCGCAGCAGCGCCGACATTTCCGCACAGGCCGCATGGGCTTCCGCTTGTGCGCAGGCCACCGTTTCACGCTCGGCGATCTGATGCCTCACCGCCAGTTCGCAGCCGGCGTGCCGCGCCAGCAGCGCACGCTCGAAGATGCAGGGCAGGCGATTGAGATCTGCCCTGGCATGACGAAATGCGGTTTCGTCGACCACGGGTCTAGTAGTCCTCCCCCGTCATCGGTTCTTCCCGGGGTGGCTGGCTCAGCAGGTCTTCGGCCTGCAATTCCGTCTCGGCGAAGATGGTCTTAATTGTCTGTCCGCTGCCGAGATCCGATTCGCGACGCAGGCGCTTGGCCTCCTGCGACGCGTCCTTGAAAACTTCGAACTGGGCGATCTTTTCGAGCCGCGGAACCGGACCGAGTGAGGTGACGCGATAGATGTAGTACGGCATCTGGCTTACTCCACGTAACGCTTGGTCGCCTTGCGACGGCCGGGTTTCGATTTCTGGATGATGACCCCTTTGACCGCGTCGAGGTCGGAAATATCCGCAGCGGGATAGGCCGCGTTCAAGGCCTGCAAGCGCCAGCCCGCATCATGCTTCACCAACTGGCGGAAGATCCATTCGTCAGCGAGGCGGGCAAGGACGAAAGAGCCGTCGGTGGCCAGTCCTTCGGGTTCGATCAGGATGATCTCGCCTTCGACGAACTCGGGCTCCATGCTGTCGCCGAGCACCATCAGGGCAAACGGCTCGGCCGAGGAACAGGCATCGAGTTCGGGATCGACGCCTTGCGGCTTGATGGGGATGATGCGTTGCGCAGGGGTCATGGTGATCCGTCGTGATGTCATAGTGCCTCGATATGCAGTTGTTGCGGCGGCATGCCGGCCGCCAGCAGGGATTTTGCCAGCGGCTCCACCCGCTCCGCGGCGCCGGCAAGGTAGACGCCGCTCGCCGGCAAGGCCGTGTTCGCCGCCAGGGCCGCCGCCAGGTCATCGAGCGCCAGCGGCCGGTAGCTGAACTCGTCGAGCGCCTCGTCCCAGGCGCGGCACTGGTTGGGCAGATACTGACCGCCCGGCCGGGAACTCGCCCAGTAGAGCATGATCGACTCGGCGGCATCCACGGCGATGGCGTGCTCGATCAGGCTGTTGATCGGCGCGAAACCCTCGTCGATGGCGATGAACACCAAGGGTCGGGCCGAGTCCTTCTCCAGCACAAAACTGCCCCACGGCCCCCATACGGAAACGTCGTCGCCCGCCTTGATCCGACCATCGAGTACGGCTTGAGAAAAGTCGGCGCTGGCGAGACGGCGATCCGTGCGACAGAGATGAAAAATCAGGTTGCGGTCGTCACAGGGACAACTCGCCACCGGGTATTCGGCATGAAGGTCGCTGCCTCCGGCCAGCCCGGTGACGCCGAGGGTGACCCGCTGACCGGCGAGAAAGCGCAGGCGGTTGCTGCGCGGCGTTTGCAAATGCAGGCGCATCACCTCGCCGTTCAGCGCCTCGACCTTGCGCACCTTGGCGACGACGCGCTGCTCGGGAACATCCGCGGGAACATCCGCTTCGAGCAGCTCCAGTACGACATCGGAACTGTGCGCAGTACACGCGCACATCAGCACGTGGTTCTGCGCTTTCTCGGCTTCCGAAAAGCGGTAGTCGAACGCTGCGACGGCACGGGCCTCGCCGCTCACTACGCGCGCCTTGCACAAGCCGCACACACCGTTGCCGCAGCCATAGTTGGGCGCCAGCCCAGCGCGCAGCGCCGCTTTCAGCAGCGTCTCCGAACCTTCGACGAAGAATTCGCGACCCGATGGCTTGACCGTAACGTGCGCCGACATGATGCGCAGCATAGCATCGAGCGCCGCCACGTCGGCCGGGGGCGCCGGCGCCGCCAGCGCCGATGCCAGGCCCTCGTCGAGCAGGCGCGCGAGCTCGTCCGCCGTGGGTGCCGGCACGACGCCGAGGCGCGCGCGCAGGGCCTCGAACAGCGTGTGGTAGCGGGTCAGCGTCCGCTGCAATTCGGCGAGTTCCTGCCCCTGCGCGAACAGGCGCTGGGCGAGCGCCTCCTGCGTCGGCAAGACGCGCTCGCGCAAGCGCCGGGCGAATGCGTCCTCGCGAATCGCCCGCGTCTTTTCGAAACTGCCCGAATCCTCGAGGTTCAGTTCCGGCCAGGTCCGCTGCAGATCGTCGGCCGCCACCATGCCGTCGAAGGAGCGCAACTCGCCGTCGCGGATGCGCTTTTGCAGGGTGACGCGCGAGATGCCGAGCAGATGCGCGGCGCGGGAAAGGGTCAGCCATTGCGACATGCCTGCCAGCATAGCGAAGCGGGCGGCGACCGCAAATCCAGAATTTTTATGATCGCTTGAGCGCCGGGAGTCCGGCACCGCGACTTGTCAATCTTCCTGCCGGATCGCCATCCCGATTGCATTGCTCGCCGTAACCTCGAGCCGCAACTCGCTTTTCACTCGGCGCCCGGCAAGCGCGCCGGGAATGTAGCGGGCCCGGGCGAATGCCCGCAAGGCTTCCCCGGCGAAGCGCGGGTCCGTGGTCGAGAGAATCTCGGCATGGTCGACCTGGCCTTGTTCGCTGATCAGCAGGCGCAGGCGTGTGGTCGAGTCGGGATAGATTCGGCCGGCCTCCTCCTGCAGCACGGTGCCGATGGGCGAGGGGCGCCGATGCAGTTCGCGGGCCGTGAAGTAAACCGGGACCCGCTTCGGCATTGCGGGCAGCGGCAGCCATCCCGATCCTGTGGCGGCGCCGGAATCGTCCCGAGGCACGTCGGACACCGGGTCGCCGCTCGCGGCCTCGCTGTCGCCTCGTGCCGGCCGTTCCACCGATGCCGATGAGAACGGCGCGGCATCGCTTTCGGGGAGAGAGACAGCCTGTCCGACCAGGGTAGCCTCGAGCATGCGAGGCGCGGAACGGAAAGAATGGCGCCCATCGCCGACGGGCGCCACCATTACCGCTGCATGCAGGCAGAGGGATGCAAGCAGCGCCCCGGCTAAGGAATGATTTCCCGCCACGTCAGGCGGCGCCCTTCCGGGTTCCCCACGCTGAATGGCGGGTTCAAGGTCGGCTGCTTCGCGTCGGAGGTCGTGGCGACGACCACTGTCTTCCCCGAGGGGAGGCGGATGACGTTCAAGCCGACTACGAGCGAATCGGAAAGTCGCTGTCCGACTCGGGTGTCACTGCTATTTACCGCGCAGCCGTTGGAGGCGCCAAAATAGTTCAGCCAGCTATAGCCGCCGACGCGACAAGCCCCGGGGATCGGCACATTGGAGCCGACGACCAGCGACCCCAATTGCAGTTTCATGTCCACGTTGACGCGCTCGCCGGTATCCGGGAGATCGACATACCAGCCATCGCTGGCGACCGCGCAACCCAGCACGTCGCGCACGGCCGCCAGGCCCGAACCGGTTTGCGTGATGGTCTGCTTGGTCAGCGTCGCCCGCAGGTCCGCGATGACCGGCGCCCCGGTGGCGGCGGGCGCTGCCATGACATCTTTGATGGCATAGACGCTCTGCACCTGGGTCGTTGCGGGGTCGGAGTCGCCCAGATATTTCCCGGTGCCGACATAGACAACGATATCCGGCCCCACCTGCCCGAGTTCCGGGCGGATGGTGATAGGTTGCGGCGTGCCGCCGGCGTCCTTGGCCGTGGCCAGCAGTGTCGCCTCGCGGCCTTCCGGCGTCAGCGCCGGAAGGTCATTGACGTCGAAGCGCCAGATGTTGCCGAGTATGTCGACGCCATAGATATGATTGACGGTGTTGTCGATGATCGGATCGCCGACCGCCCAGCCGGTGATCTTGGTCAGGCCGGACGGCGTTGCTGCCGATCCCGCGGTCGTGGCGATCTTGTACAGAACCTCGGCGGTCCCCACCCTCAAAACATAGAGGTAGCCCTTGCCGTCCGCGTTGTTCAGGCCCGACGTGACGATGACGACCCAGCGGCCATCCTTCAGCTTGACGACCATCGGATTGCCGAAGGTATAGCCCATGTCGGAATCGGTAAATTCCCAAAGGGCCTTGGGGTTGGCCGGGTTCGTGATGTCGAGGGCGTAGTAGCCCTTGCCGCCCTTGTTAAGCCCCGCAACCAGGATGGTCTTCCACTGCGGCGTCGCGTCGGCGTCATCGTAAATGTCGGCAACGACCGGCGTGCCGTCGGTGAAGTAGTGATGGTTGGTCGGATAGTCCGTATTGGCAAGATGGGCCAAGTCCGGCAGCGAGAAGGTCGGCATGAAGGCCCACAGTTCGGCGCCGCTGGCGGGATCGGCATCGAAGGCATGCAGCATGCCGTCATTGGCCGCGGCGTAGACCACAGGCGCCCGCGCGGCATTGGCGGTCTTGAAGTCCGCGTAGCCGGCTTCCGTGTATTGCGCAAACGGCTTGCGCACGAAGACCGGCTGCGCATTGACGATATCGCCGAGCACCGCGCTACGCTGGCGATACACCTGATTGGTGTTAGTCACGTAACCTTCGTATCCCCGCTGCCCGCGGATGAAGTTCACCAGATTGGCGTCGGCTGCCAGTGCCGGTTGGTTGACCGTGCCGCCGCTGCCGTCGGTCATGGTCGTGTACTGATCGAGGGTGGCTATCTTGGCGGCGCCAAAGTGGGCCTTTTCGGCGGCATTGAGCTCTGTCGACGCCAAGCCGGTGGGAACGCCCGAAGCATCGCAGGTGAAGGTGTTCCAGGTGAAGTTCACGAGGTTGTTGGTGGCCCCGCTGCGGAACAGTTTGATGACGCGCGTGTCGCAGGCGTCCTTGGTCTTTTTCGCCAGCTCCTCCGCCGCCGACCATATGGCTGTCTTTGAAACCGTTCCCTCGTCCAGGTCTATTTCCCGGGCCTCGAGGTCCCCCGTCCATATGCCCGTGGTGTATTTTGCCGTGAAGGCATAGTTGTCGCCGGAGACCGGCTCCAGGTTGGAGGTCGCCGCCGCCGCCGCCGAACCGACCCGGTCATTGATGCCGGCAAGCGCACTAGAAAGACCGGTTGCGACATCCTGCGGGTTGGAGGCACTGAAGTAGAGGCCGCGGCCATTCACTGCGGCGTGCCAGAGATCGTCGAGTTTTGCCGGCTCGGTGCTGTTGGGATTCGGCCAGTTGGCATTGCCGTCACGAATGTTCTGGAAGTCACCGGTTTTCGCCGTCCGGTAATCGCTTGAATACGCTGTCACCCCGGTCAGGCCCAAGCCCATGGTGAAGGTGGTCATGTGCTGCCAGTGGGCCTTGTCGTCCTCGTTGGGGAATTCGCTTTGCGCACCTCTGGGCACGTTGTTCTCGCAGACATTGACGTTGGCGACGCCTCCCTTGCAGCGGGTTCCGCTGGCCAGGCAGTACGCCGTTTCGGTCTGCCCGGTCGCCACTCGTTGCGCATCGGTCTTGGTGTCCCAGTCACAGGCGCGCAGATCGGTCGCAAAGTAGTATTGAGCGACATCTGCCAGCGTGTCCGAACTGCCGCCGGACGCCCCCGAGGTGGTAACGCAGGGATACGCGGCGCAACCCACGGGAGGCGCCGGCAGCTCGGCGGCCGTCGGACGCTTCGGGTTCGGTGAGGGTAGCGCCGGAGGGGCCGCATAGCAGGTCGCGTCGTAAGTGAAGCTGCCTGTGCTGGTGGACGTGGTCGGTGTACCCACCACATCGTCGCCGCTCATCTGTGTCGTCGTCGTCGTGTAGGTTGTGGTCGCCACGATCTTGTTGCCCGGCGTTGCCGAGGCGACCGTTTGGCAAAGAGTCTCCTGGCCGGCACCATCCGGACCGGACGCAGTGCAAGTGGCGACGTTGGTCCAGTCGGTAACCACGATGCTCTGGCAAGCAAGCGTTGCGGACGGCGTGCAGACGCCGGCGGTGTTTGTCCACGGTCCCGTGGGTACCACGGTGCAGGTGGTGGTTTGACCGCTGCCGTCCGTTCCCGGAGTACACGGAACGCCGGCCGTTTCGGAAACCGTTACGTTCTGACACTCGCGGCGGGACGAACCGGTTGTGTCCGGCGAGCATGACGGAGTATCGGACCACCCCCCCCAGCTGATCTGGCACCCGACCGCGTCCCCGCTCCATGTCGAGCCATTGCTGGCGTCGGTACCTGCGGGATTGGCGATACACGAACTGGTTGTCGACCAACTGCTCCACGATTGGTACCGGCATTGGTATTGCGTCGATCCTTGCGTATCCCAGGTACAACTGTTCTGGTCCGACCAGCTTCCCCACGACGAGCCGGAGTTGGTGGATTTGCGTCTTTGCAGATTCGCTGTCCTCACTTGCAGGGTTCCATCGCGCTTCTGCAACTGCGTTACCAGCTTGCCGGTTTGCACGGGCTGCGACTGCCATTGAATGACTTTCTGCTGCGCTTGCGGCAGGGGGCAATTCAAATAGGAATAGAGGTTGGAAGCATCTTTGGTCGTGCGCGTGACGGTCGCCCCGTCGTAGATCGGGTAGGTCACCACGGCGATTTGCTCACTCGCCGGAAGCGTCGAGGCGCCCAACGCGCCATAGACTCCGTCCTGGTTGCCGAGGCCGCCACTACTCAGATTGACTCCGGCATTGCCGTTCCAGTAGCCGTCGGTGGTCAGAATTGCGAAATTCTGCTGGCACGAATACTGGACCGGATCGTCGGTTCGATTGGTGGTGTCGGTGATCATTCCGGAATTGATGCCGTCGCTCACGCCGCCGTAGTAACGTCCGACCCGAGCCAACGCTTCCCGCAGGGGCGTCGAGCCGTTGTCATCCTGTTGGTAGAGCTTTTCAATCCAGAGCTTCTTTTGATCGATGGTGTATTCGGCCAATTTGAGAAATCTGCTGGAACTGACCGGGTTATTCGGATTGATAGTGACAAAACCGACACGGTACTTGTTGCCGAGTGCGAGGAACGCCTTGCCCGCGGCGGATTTCATCATGGTCAGACGCTGGCGGTAATAGCTGTACCAGTTGGCGAAGTTCTGGCGTTCGTCCGTCAGTCCCGGACCGGAGGCTCCTGTCACAATGGTCTTGCGCCACAGCGCAGTCTTGCCGGCCGCGGCGCAGGTGGCAAAGATGGGGGCAATCGTATTCGGGTAACGCGAACTGTCCGTGCAGATTTCCGCGGTCGTCGAATCGGTGCTGCTGGTCAGCGCCTTGTTGCAGTCTCCCGTAGCCGGCACGAGCGTCGTCGCGCCGAGGTAGGTCCAGTAGTAGGCCGGTTGCGCCGGATCGGAAACATCCGTGTCATAGCTTCGACCGACACCGAAAATGTTGTCCTGGAAGGCCCGAAAGGAAGTCTCCAGATTCCGTTGCGGATAGGTCCCCAGCGACCTCCCGGTGTACAGATAAAACCCGTCCTCATAGGCCGAAGTGAATGTTGTCGGCGAGGCGCTGTTGATGTCCTCGATAGTCTTGGTGGTTGTGCCGACGACGGTTTGCGGTGTCTCGTAGGTCAGCGCAGGATTGTAATAGACGGTATTGCATTTGCCGTTGCGAATTCCGACCGTGTTGGCCTTTGCGTCCAGCGAATCGGGCATGAACTGCAGCTCCATCGATCCCGAGTCGTCCAGGATGAACATGACGTTGGGCTTGACCGAATCCGACGAGGTGGATGCCAGCGGCTTGTCGGCGATGTCGGTCACCGCGCCATGGGACGGCACCTGGAGCAGGCAGGCGATCAGCAGACCGATGGCGGATTTCTTGAATAGCGTTTTCATGGCGATGACTCCTAGTACATCGTGATCTGAGTATAGGCGAGCGAATTGCGAGGCCCCCGGACCCGTGTCGTGACTCGATAGTAGGGCTTCATGGTGGCGACGAGCGCCTGCGTGCCGTATGTCACATTCATTTTTCCGCCGCTGCCGCCGGCGACCTGGGCAGTCACGCACTCCTGACCGATCTTGTCGAGCTCTCCGACCATGCGGCAAAGGCGATGGACCACGTAGCGGATCTCGTTTCCGGCGCCGTCGTCCGTCGCCGCCAGATTCGAGGAGCTTGCCCAGTCGAACGTGGTCGGATCGAAAACCGGGGCGCCCGCGGCATTGCAGCTGACCTGCGTGGTGGCATGTGTGTTGTTGGTGTAACAACTGGCCGGAAAATATCCCGGCGCCGTTCCGTAGAGCCCAGCACCCGACTGCAGCATCAGCCAGGCGCGGCCGGCTTCCGAGCCTTGCTCCGCGGCGGAAATCGCCGACGAGGTGAAGGTGAGGTTGCCCGCGATCATGGAGCCGGCGCTGATTTTCCGGAACAGGGCAATGCCGGCCATCATCATGGCTGTGAGCATGACCAGCGCAATGATCAGGGCGACGCCCTTTTGAAATGGCTTCACCACGAGTTTATCCATATCATGTTGCGCAGCGGAACCGACACTTCGAAAACGTTGTAGCGGTAATTGCGCCAGTTATTCACGCCCAGATTCGTCATGCCGGAATCCGTCGTGCCATCGACGTTGGTCATGGTGAAATTGCCTCCCGACCAGGCCGGGTTCGCGGTGGTTACGGCTTCCTTTTCGTAGGCCTCGCCACGAACCAGCAGGCCGAAGCGAAGCATCCGAATCTGGTTCCATGTCCCCGGATCGGCATCCTGCCAGGTGTCGATCATCGTATCGCCGTTGGTATCGAGGCCGTACTGGGCCTGCAGATTGACCACACCGTCGCCGATATCGCCGGCGCTTTCGGCATTCAGGACGTTGTATTTGGTCAGCGCGGTGCGGGCGCGCACTGCCCAGATATTGAGCTGGGGCGCACGCCCCAGGATGTGCATACTCCCCTCGGTGGTCGGCGTAACGCCAAGCGCGGCAGAAGTGTTGTAACGCGGGGTGATCGAGACGC
Organism: Sulfuritalea sp.; assembly: GCA_030247575.1. Lineage (GTDB taxonomy): Bacteria > Pseudomonadota > Gammaproteobacteria > Burkholderiales > Rhodocyclaceae > Sulfuritalea. The sequence goes on along the minus strand of JAOTRV010000003.1, from coordinate 169,475 downwards.
CGCCCAGGGTGTATGCGGAGGTATTGTGATCCACGGTCTGGCCGTCCGCATTGGTATTCGCGGATATTTCGGCCAGCCGGCATCCGACGGCGGTGGCGACCACAACCACTTCTCCCAGGGCCAGGCCGCCCCGGCTCTGCAGCATGGTGAAGGTCTCGTCCGTCGACAGGACCGAATAGGTCGACGACGGCGCCTCGGCATTCCCGTACAGCACGTGGATTTCGTCGGGAGCGCCGCCAGCTCCCTGAATGATCCGGACCGGAGCCAGCGGGAAGTTGAACGTCTTGACGCCCGTTCGATTGTTGTCGAAGGCCAGGACCGAGCAGCCCAATCGCGGCGAGTTGCCGAATCCCATGCCGGCGTTTCGCAGATCCCGTTCCAGATGAAATGTCGCCACGGTGCCGGCGATATGGGAATCCCCCCCCGAGGAAATGGACTGTTTCTGACGCGTCCAGTTGTCCTGAACCTGGAACATGACGACCATGCCGATCAGCGCCAGCGTGACGCCGACCAGCACTTCGACGAGGGTGAAGCCGCGTTGTGGTTTCAACTGATGGCTCCCATCAGGACAAAGCGGCGGGGGACGTCCAATCCCGGCTGTTGCCAGCAAATGACGATGCGCACCTGATTGGTTGCCGTATTGACGCGTATCTGTTCGCTCGCGCCGGGCAGCGATGTCCGTGCTGCCTCGCGAATGTCGTTTACCCATGTCGTGACCAGCGGATTGACCGATTCCGTGCCCGACAGGATGCACTGGTCGCCGGTGCTGTTGTGGTTGAAGGAGGCCAGATCGGCGGTGAAGTTGGCCTGCGAATCGCGTCGTACCGCGCCCTGAATGACTCCCATCATGCGCTCGGCCAGTTGCGCGGCCTCGATGCGATAGCGGATATCGGTGTTGGCGGCGACTCCCGAGCCCTGCAGCCCGATCAGCCCGAGGATGCCGATGGCGAAGATGACCATCGCCATCAGGGCCTCGAGCATGAATGACCCGCGCTGGCCTGTCTTCAGTTGCATGATCGCGTATCCGTCAAATCGGCAATGGACGGATCGCAGAGCTTGACCCGTCCGGTGGTGGTAACGGTGACGCGCATGCAGCGGACCGGCCCGCCCGCCGCCACGCAGTCGCCCCCGGTATCGTGGGTAAAGTTGAAGTTGGCCCGTTTCGCCAGGGTGGTGCCGCCCAACGCCGTAAACACCACGGCAACGAGCGCCGCGCCATCCTGATCCGTTCCGGTTACCGTGACCGGAGCGCCGGTGACGCTGCCGCCCTCGACCAAGGCCATTCCATCGATGAAGGTGGCCCGGTCGAAAGTCCTGATTGCCCACCCCTTGGCGGCGGAAATTCCGTCGGTGGCCAAACCCGCTGCCGTCGGATTCGCCAGAAGAACAATCTCCACTTGCGCGTTTCGCTGGGCGGCCTCCGCCTTGGCTGTCATGACGGATGAAACGAAGACATCGGCGGCATTGCGCACACGGCTGTTGTCCATGTAACTGGACACCATCGGCAAGGCCAGCGCCAGCAGGACTCCCATGATTGCGAGCGCCACCACGGCTTCCACGAGCGAAAAGCCTCTTGCCGCGCCGGTGTTTCGCGGCCGCGACAAAACCATGCCACCTCGGGTGCGGCACGGTTCGGCCGTGGATGTCCGCTTGTACATCAGCACCCGCCGCCCTTGGTCCGGACCCAGCAATCGGTGGCGGGCGCCGTCCAGCCGGAGCCGACACCTTCGGTCCTGCGGACGTTCGCCTGGTCGATCGACAGGATGAACCCGTCCATCGAGGCAATCCCGGTCGCCACCACCTTGTACGTGGTTCCGGTCAGACTGGCGACCGGGCAGGAAAAGGTGAAGTTCGCGGTGTTGGCCGGAAGCGGCGCCTGGGTTCCCGCTACGCAGGCCCCGACATAGGTCCGGTTGTCCTGGAAATGGCGCTCCATCTTCACCCGCATGTCCGAAAGCGGCCCGATGGCTTCGGTGAGCTTCGATTTCGTTATGTATTCCGTGTAGCTGGGGACGGCAATGCCGGCAAGGACGCCGATGATTGCCAGAACGATCATCAGTTCGATCAGTGAAAATCCGGTTTGGCTGCGGTCGAAAATCTTGCTCATCATGAACCTCCAGTACGTTTTGAATGATCATCCTGCCGGGCTTGCTGCGCCATCAGCAAAAGCGGATTGCGCATAGGGTAAACCTGACCCTCGGGAAAGCCGGCCGCCGTCTTGTCATCCGCTCCGACGGCGCCCCGCGCGGAATCGGCCCCTGACTATAATCGGCAGCTCATCGCCTTTCCGGAGTTTCCCTGCCGTGTCGCTCGCCCACGCTGCCGAGGATATCACCATCGCATCATCGCGGCAGCTGACCATTTCCGCCATGATCCTGATCGGCATCACGCTGGCCGTGATGACCGGTTTCGCGTTCTGGTCCTGGCGGCGCCGCCAGGGACTGGCTGTGCGCCGGCGGCAGGCCGAAACGGCACTGCGCGCCTCGGAAGACCGCCTGCGCCAGGTGTCGAGCCAGCTGCCGGTGGCCCTGTTCGAGTATGTCGCCGGCCCGGTTCCGGAGTTTCGATCCATCAGCGAAGGCGTGGCGCGACTGTTGCCGTGTACGGCCGCTGAAGTCCTGGCCGACCCGCAGGCTTTTTTCGGCGGGATTCATGCCGGGGACCTCGCCGGCCTGGTCTGGCGCCACGCGGCGACGCCGCCGGCACGCGAGTTCGAGTGGGTCGGACGCAGCCTGCTGGCGGCCGAACATCCGCGCTGGCTGCAAATCCGCGCCACGACAGAATTCACTGCCGGGGGCGAACGCGCGATCCACGGTGTGATGCTCGATGTCACGGCGCTCAAGCAGGCGCAACACGACCTTGAACGTTCGCGGCTGGAATTGCGCCGGCTGGCCAGCCACCGGGAAGCCAGCATCGAGCAGGAGCGGGCGCGGCTGGCGCGCGAGTTCCACGACGAACTGGGCCAGGTGCTGACCAGCGCGCGCATGCATCTGCAATTGCTGGAGCGCAGCCTGCCCGCCGATTCGTCCACCCCGCGCGACGCCGCACGCAATATCGAAGCGATGATCGCGGAGGCCTATCGCAGCGTCAAGGCGATCGCTTCCGACCTGCGTCCGGCGGCGCTCAATCTGGGGCTGACCGCAGCGGTGGAATGGGTGGCGGCCCGCGTGCTCGGTCCGGCGGCCATCCGCTACAAGGTTTCATTTACGCCGGCCGCGGACCGGCTCGATGATGACTACGGCATCGCGCTGTTCCGCGTCGTCCAGGAATCGCTGAACAACATCGTGCGCCATGCCATGGCGCACAACGTGCATATCACGCTCGGCTACCAGGATGCGGCAATGCACCTGCTGGTGGAAGACGACGGCAAGGGCTTCGATGCGGCAGGGGTCGACCACGCCACGCATTTCGGCTTGCTGGGCATCTCGGAACGCGTCACCGCGCTCGGCGGCACGCTGGAGATCGACAGCAGTCCCGGCGCCGGGACGCGCCTTTCTGTCACACTGCCACAGGTTCCGCTGAAGGCCCCCACTGCGGACAGGAGCCCCAGCCCGCCATGATCAGAATCATCATCGCCGACGACCATACCTTGTTCCGCGTCGGCCTCAGGCAGATGCTGCACTCCTTCGCCGGCATCGAAGTGGTCAGGGAGGCGACCAATGCCGCGGAAGCGCTCGTCGCGGCCAGCGCCGGCGGTGCCGACCTGATCATCATGGATCTGACCATGCCCGGCGTTTCGGGCACCAGTCTCATCGAGCAGACCCGGAAGGCGCATCCGGATTTGCCGATCCTGGTACTGAGCATGCACGATGAACCGGGGACGGTACGCCGCGCGCTGCAAGCCGGCGCATCCGGCTACATCACCAAGGGGTCGAGCCCGGATACCCTGTTCAGCGCCGTGGCGCGGGTCGGCGCCGGCGAGCGCTTCATCGACCCCTCGATTGCCGAATCGCTGGCGTTCGATGCCGCGACCCACGGTGCCGACGATCCGCACCATGGACTGAGCCAGCGCGAATGGCAGGTGCTGCGGCTGATCGCGCAGGGCGTGATGCTGAACCAGATCGCCGAGCAGTTGCATCTCAGCCCGAAGACCGTCACCACCCACAAGGCTCACGTAATGGAGAAACTCGGCATCGGCAACAACGCGGACCTGATCCGCTATGCGATCGAACACAGGCTTTTCGATTGAAAGCCCGTTGGCGAACCCCGGCGGACGCCGCTTTGGCGCAATCCCCGGGTTGAATAGTGCAGGCATGGATTGAGGGATATGCGAAATGGACAATGAAACCCGCGGACTCGGCCTTGCCCCTGCTACGGCAAGCGACTATCGGGAACTGGCGCGCAAGCGCCTGCCGCGGCATCTGTTCGATTATCTCGACGGCGCCGCCTACGGGGAACTGACCGCAGCCGAAAATCAGCAGGCGTTCGGCCACCTGCAACTGCGCCAGCGCGTCATGCGCGACGTCTCGCAGCTCAACTTGTCTAGCCGCGTGCTCGGACAGGACCTTGCGTTGCCCCTGATCCTCGCTCCGCTCGGGCTTGCTGGCGCATTTGCGCGCCGGGCCGAAGTGCAGGCGGCGCGCGCGGCCGAACAGGCCGGGGCGGCGTTTTGCGAGTCGACCGTTTCGATTTGCTCGATCGAGGAAGTTCGCGCCGCAACCGCGGCGCCCTTCTGGTATCAGCTCTACGTGATGCGCGACCGCGGCTACACGCGATCGCTGCTGGCACGGGCACAGGCCGCTGCCTGCCCGGTGCTGGTGTTGACCGTCGATCTGGCGGTGATGGGGGCGCGCTACCGCGACGTACGCAACGGCATGGCGGGCAGCCTCTCGTTCGGAGGGAAGCTGACCAAGGCCTGGGATCTGCTTTCGCATCCGCAATGGCTGCTGGATGTCGGCATCCGCGGCAAGCCCCTGACATTCGGCAATCTGACCACCGCCGTACCCGATGCGCGCAGCCTGCCGGAATTCAAGAGCTGGGTCGATAGCCAGTTCGATCCGCGCGTCACCTGGAAGGACCTGGCCTGGGTACGCGAGAACTGGCCGGGCAAGATCGTCCTCAAGGGGATACTCGACGTCGACGACGCGCGCGAGGCGGCGGCGGCCGGTGCCGACGGCATCGTCGTCTCCAACCACGGCGGCCGCCAGCTCGACAGCGTCGCCGCCAGCGCCGACGCGCTGCCGCGGATCGTCGATGCAGTCGGCGACCGGCTCGAGGTACTGATGGATGGCGGCGTACGAAGCGGACTGGACGTCGTGAAGGCGCTTGCGCTCGGCGCCAGGGCCTGCATGATCGGCCGCGCCTGGGGCTATGCGGTGGCGGCCCGCGGCGAGGCGGGCGTTGCGCACATGCTGTCGGTCATGCGCAACGAAATGAAGGTTGCCCTGGCGCTGTGCGGGACGACCGATATCGCTTTGCTGGGAAGCGAAACCCTGCTCCAGACCCGCAACGTGCCGGATGCGCCGGCTGCATTTGCGAATTCGCCGTAGCGTCGGCGTCGACTCTTGCCGGCGGCCCGGCAATGCCCTTTCCATCTGCGCATGGCTTGGCGCAATATATTTCTAAAGTACTAGATAAAAATTGCCGGGAAATTGACATTTGTCATGAAAGCGCCTACTATACCCATAACTTTAGTAATGGCTTTCCGGCAGAAAAGTCATCGCAACCGGAAACGAATTTGATTTATGTAAATGGAGAACGACATGACGCAACTCTTGACCTGGACCCCCGACTTGAGCGTGGGCATTGAAGTCATCGATGCCCAGCACAAGCGTATCGTCGAATACATCAACCTGCTGCACGAGGCCCGCCTGAGGCGGGACCGCGAGGCGATAGCCCGCGTCATCGAGGAACTGGTGGATTACACGCTCTCGCACTTCAGCTTCGAGGAATCGATGATGGAGGAAGCGAAATATCGCTTTCTGGCACCGCACAAAAAGGTGCATGAATTGTTCGTCCGCCGCGTCAGCGAATACCAGCAGCGCTTCAAAATGGGCGAAGATGTGGAAACCGTGGCCGCCGACATGCAGAACACCCTGGCCACCTGGCTGATGAACCACATCAAGCGCGAGGACATGGACTACGGCCCGACGGTGCGCGCCAGCCTCGGCGAGGACAAGCTGAAGCACGCCGAAGCGAAGAAGTCGGGCTGGCTCGAGCGATTCTTCCGCGGCAAATAAGACGATGCGGTCAGCGACATGACCGCCGCAGGCTCGCGGTCATGTCGAGGACGGCATCCGGTATCCCGCTCCACACCCTCGACGGCAACGGTACGGGGCGAATCTCAAGGTCTGCGACTCCTCGACCGGCTGCTGCGCGGAATCCGGGAATTGCGCATCGATGCGCGGCGCGCATCGCGCGTGCCGGACCGGAGCGGCAGCTGACGAGCACCTCGCCCGACGGTGTCGTGGCGATACGACGGCAGAGTAGACTTGCGGTACCGGATGGTTCGGCTCCGGCTTGAGGGAAAAGCCAATACCTATGAACAACTTTTTGACTCCGGGTTCGGACAGCAGCCGCACACGCCGAACATGGGGGGTCGCGCTGATCGTTTTTCTGCTCAGTGCGATTCTCGCCGCCAGTTTGATCTGGAGTCAGCATCAGTATCGGCTGGGTCATGAGCGAACCGAGGCCTCCCTCCAGGTCGCCGATTACGCCCAGACCCTGCAGAACACCATCGAGCGCGCCCTGTCGGTCACCTACGCCATGGCCGCCTTGGTGCGCCATGGCCACGGCAGCGTTCGGGATTTCGACAAGGTGGCGGGCGAACTCCTGCCTTCGTATCCGGGCGCGTCGGTGTTGATACTCGCGCCCGACGGCATTATCCGGAATGTGGTGCCGCTGGCGGGAAACGAGAAAGCCATCGGCCTCAACCTGCTTGAAAATCCGGTGATGAAGAAGGAGGCCGCCCTCGCCCGGGACACCGGCAAGCTCGTGCTGGCCGGACCGCTCAATCTGGTTCAAGGCGGCGTGGGCGTGATCGGGCGCCTGCCGGTATTTCTCGAGGGCGATGATGGCATGCCCGTCTTCTGGGGCTTTACCAATGTGGTGATGCGTTTTCCCGAGGTGCTGGTCGGGGCCCGGCTGCCGCAGCTGGTCGAGCGCGGCTTCGATTACGAACTCTGGCGCCTTCACCCGGAAACCGGGCAAAAGCAGGTCATTGCCGCTTCCGCATCCGCCGCGCTGACCAATCCGGTGGATTACGTCCTCGATCTGCCGCATGGCAACTGGACCCTGAGTGCGGCCCCGCGCCGGGGATGGAGCGGCGGGCTCTGGCTGCCGTCGAATGTCGCGCTGGGCCTGCTGTTCAGCCTGCTGTTGGCCGTCCTGGCGAAACTGCTGATCGAATCCAGAATGCACGAGGAAGAACTCGAGGCGCTGGTGACGCGGCGAACCGCCGATATCCTTGCCTCGAAAAACCACCTCGCGGCGATGCTGGAGGCAATTCCCGACCCGATGTGGGAACTCGGCCTGGATGGGTACTGCCACGGCTGCCATTCCTGGCGCGTCGAATCTCTGGCCACCTTCATGCTCGAAATGATCGGCCATACGGTGCGCGAAAAATTTCCGGCGGCGGCGGCCGACACGATCATGGCGGCCTTGCGCGAGGCCCAGATCGACGGTTCGTCGCACGGCAAGGAGATCGAGCTGCCGGTGGCACAGCAAAGACTGTGGTTCGAGCTTTCGGTTGCCAGCAAGGCCAGCCAGCCCGGCGAGGAAGAGCGTTTCATGGTCCTCGCCCGCGACATCACGGAACGCAAGCGCGCTGAAACGGACCTGCGCATCGCCGCCACCGCTTTCGATTCCCAGGAAGGCATGCTCATCACCGACGCGAACAACGTGATCCTCCAGGTCAATCAGACGTTTATCCAAATGACCGGCTACACGGCGGCTGAGGCAGTCGGGCAGACGCCTCGCTTGATACGATCGGACCGCCACGACCCGGCCTTCTATGCCGCGATGTGGGCGACACTCGAGGCGAACGGCGTCTGGCAGGGCGAAATCTGGAACCGGCGCAAGAATGGCGAGGTGTTTCCATCGTTGCTGACCATTACCGCCGTCAAGGGACCCAGCGGTGCGATCACGCACTATGTCGGCAGTCAGTTGGACATCACCGAGCGCAAGGCGGCCGAGGAGAAGATCGACCACATGGCTTTCTTCGATGCGCTGACCGACCTGCCCAACCGGCGCCTGCAGGCCGACCGGCTGCAGCAGGCCGTGGCGGCCAGCGCGCGCAGCGGGAAGCACGGTGCGCTGCTGTTCCTCGATCTGGACAACTTCAAGGTCCTCAACGACACGCTCGGCCATGAAATAGGCGATCTGCTGCTGCAACAGGTCGCCCGGCGGCTGCTCGATTGCGTCCGCAAGGGCGATACCGTGGCCCGGCTCGGCGGCGACGAGTTCGTGGTCATACTGCAGGACTTGAGCGAGAATTCCGAGGCGGCGGCGGCCCAGACGGAAGCCATCGGCGAGAAGATCCGCGAGACGCTCAGCCAGCCCTACACGGTTGCCGGCCAGACGCAACTCAGCACCCCGAGCATCGGCGTCACCCTGTTCGCCGGTCAGGACGAGAGCATCGACGAACTCATGAAACACGCCGACCTCGCCCTGTATCAGGCCAAGGCAGCCGGCCGCAACACGCTGCGCTTCTTCGATCCGGACATGCAGACCCGGGTGCTGGCCCGCGCCAGACTGGATGCCGATCTGCGCGAAGCCATCATGCAGGGTCAATTCGTTCTTCACTACCAGCCGCAGGTGGATGCCACGGCCGGCGTGATCGGCGCCGAGGCCCTGCTGCGCTGGCGCCATCCCCGGCGCGGCATCGTGCTGCCGACCGAGTTCATTTCCCGCGCCGAAGACACGGGACTGATCCTGGGCATGGGCCACTGGGTGCTGGAGACCGCGATCGCGCAACTGGTGGCGTGGGCGGCGCGACCTGAAACTTCGCACCTTGTCCTGGCCGTGAATGTGAGCGTCCACCAGTTCGCCATGCCCGGCTTCGTCGGGGATGTATTGGGCCTGCTCGATCGATACGGCGCGGACCCCCGCAAGCTCAAGCTCGAGCTGACGGAGAGCCTGCTGATGGAGAATGCCGAGGACGTCATCGCCAAGATGACCGCGCTGAAAGCGCGGGGCGTGAGTTTCTCGCTGGATGACTTCGGCACGGGATATTCATCCCTCGCCTACCTGAAGCGCCTGCCCCTGTCCCAACTGAAGATCGACCAGTCTTTCGTCCGCGATGTGGCCACCAACGCCGGAGACGCGGTGATCGCCAACTCCATCATCGCCCTGGCCAACAGCATGGGCATGTCGGTGATCGCCGAAGGCGTGGAAACCGAGGAACATCGATACTTCCTCGGCAGCCACGGCTGCCAGGTCTATCAGGGCTACCTGTTCAGCGCGCCCTTGCCGCTCGACGAATTTCAGCGTTTCCTGGCCACCTACGAGACGAGCATTCCGGCCGCACCGTTGGCGCAGCCGTGACCGCGCGTCACCTGCGGCGGCGAACCGCCGCCAGAATGCCCTGCATCAGCGCCAGCGGCGTCGGCGGACAGCCGGGAATGCGCAGATCGACGCCGACGACATTCTCCACCGCTCCGCAGCTCGCATAGCTCTCGCCGAACACGCCGCCGCTGCAGCCGCAGTCGCCGACCGCGACCACCAGCTTGGGGTCCGGCGTGCAGTCGTAGGCGATGCGCAGCGCGTTCTCCATGTTCTTGGTCACCGGGCCGGTCACCAGCAGCATGTCGGCATGACGCGGGCTGGCGACGAACTTGATGCCGCGCCCCTCCAGGTTGTAGTAGGGATTGTTGAGCGCGTGGATCTCCAGCTCGCAGCCGTTGCAGGAACCGGCGTCGACCTCGCGGATGGTCAGCGCCCGGCCCAGAATGTGCAGGATCTCGTCGTGCAGCCGGTCGATCTCGCGCTGCGGCCCGTCTTCCGCGACCGGCACGGGCTCGGTCAGGATGCCGGTGCGGAAAATGTGTCTGAGCAGCGGGATCACAGATCAACTCCACTGTAGGACAGGTTGAAGGACTTGTTGATCAGCGGGAAGTCGGGGACGATGTCCTTCATCACCGCATGTTCCAGCGCGGGCCAGATCTGCCACGAGGGATCGTGAGGATGGACGCGGGCCAGCCTGCCGTCGGCATCGAACTGGACGCCGACCAGCACCTCGCCGCGCCAGGCCTCGATCACGCCCAGACCGCCGGCTCCGGCGACGGGCGTGACTTCGGCGCAGGTCTCGCCGGACGCCATGCCGACGGCGATCTCGCGCAGCAGGCGCAGCGATTCAAAGATTTCGCCGAAGCGCACCGCCACGCGTGCCGCGACATCGCCGCGCTCGTCGGTGACCGGCCGCACGCCGAGCGCCGCATAGGGCGGGGGCGGTGTGTAGCCCTGGCGATGCGCCCGGCCGTCGAGCAGGATGCCGGTGGCGCGGGCGGCCATGCCGGTCAACGAGAGTTCGCGCGCCAGGGCCGCATCGATGGCGCCGGTGGTCGCGAAGCGATCCTGCAGGCCGGGATGCTCGTCGTACAGCGTACGCAGTTGCTTCACCGTCGCACCGATGGCGGCGCACTGTTCGACGATGGCGGACAGCGCCGGCGCCTCGATGTCCGTCGCGACGCCTCCCGGCACGATGCGATCCATCATGAAGCGATGGCCGAACAACTGCTGGTTCAGGCGCAGCCAATCCTCCTTCAAGCGCATGAACTGGGTAAGACCGAAGGCAAAGGCCGCGTCATTGCCCAGCGCGCCAAGATCTCCGAGGTGGTTGGCGACACGCTCGCGCTCCAGCATCAGCGTACGCAGCAGAAGCGCCCGCGGCGGGACCTCGGTGCGGCACGCGGCCTCGACTGCGGTGGCGTAGGCCCAGGCATAGGCACAGGTCGAATCACCGGAAACGCGGCCGACCAGACGTGCGCCGCGCCCGATGTCGGCGCCGATCAACAACTTTTCGACGCCCTTGTGCTGGTAGCCCAGCCGCTGTTCCAGGCGCAGCACCCGCTCGCCGACCACGGAAAAGCGGAAGTGTCCCGGTTCGATGATTCCGGCATGAATGGGGCCGACCGGTATCTCGTGGGCGCCCTCGCCGCCGACCTGGACGAAGTCGTAGTTGCTCGGGAAATTCTGGAAGCCGACGCCCATGCCCGCCTCATGCACGGCGTCGTGGCGCAGCGGATACCAGTCCGCCGGCCACGCGCCGTGGCGCAGCCAGGGCCGCTGATCGCCGCCGCTGGTGGCAATCCCGACCATGTCGCGGGTCGCGCGCTGCATGCGGTTGGCTGCCGGGAATATGCCGGACAGATCGGGGTAAACAGGTTCGTCGGCCGGCAGGTCGAGGCTGACCCAAGCGTGGCCGGACTCCAGGCCAAAAACGCAATGGAGCCGGAAGCCTGCCCGGAGTCCGGCCGAAGGGCCCCCGCCGCGTTGGCGCTCGTCGCTGCCCCAGATCGCGGCCAGACGTCCGCCGGCCAGATGCACGGCGGCGGCAAAGGTCTTCAGTTCCTCGCCGCTCGGCACATGCCCGCGCCAGACCGGTGCGCCGATGCCGGCCTGTGGCGTGAATTCGATGGAGGAGTCGTCGCAGAGGAACATTGTCAGGCCTTTGCCGGGCCGCCCCAAGAAGGCCTGAAGTCAACGACACGGAAGCCGCGTAGCGGCTGAACCAAAGTCACCCCTTTCCTTGGGGCGAAGGCAGGGTTTCGCGGAGCACTGATCCGCGCTGCCGCAGCCGGCTGGCTGTGCAAAGCCAGCCGTGGGGCCGGGGATGGGGGATAGGGTGTCATAGTGTTAGCCGAGCATGCGCGAGGCTTCATGGAACCATCGCGTCAGATAGGGCGGAATGTAGAGACCGAGCGTCAGCACGATGCCCAGATGCAGAAACACCGGCGTGATGGCGGGGGCATGCGGCAGGCGCCTGGCCTCGGTCTCGCCGAACACCATGGGCTGCACCTTGCCGAAGATGGCGGCAAAGGCCACGCCGAGCCCCAGCAGCAGTATCGGCGTCGCCCACGGGTGATACTTCATGGCGTGGGTGAGAATCATGAATTCGCTGGCGAAGACGCCGAAGGGCGGCATGCCGAGGATGGCCAGCGTGCCCAGCATCAGCCCCCAGCCGATCAGCGGATTGATGCGGATCAGGCCGCGGATATCTGCCATCAGTTGAGTGCCGGTCTTCTGCGTGGCATGGCCGACGGCGAAAAAGATGGCCGACTTGGTCAGCGAATGCATGGTCATGTGCAGCAACCCGGCAAAGTTGGCGACCGGGCCGCCCATGCCGAAAGCGAAGGTGATGAGGCCCATGTGCTCGATCGACGAGTAGGCGAACATGCGCTTGACATCCTTCTGCCGCGACAGGAAGAAGGCGGCGACCAGCAGCGTGAACAGGCCGAAGCCGATCATCAGGTTGCCGGCGAAGGCGTTCGGAATGGCCCCGTCGGCCAGCACCTTGCAGCGCAGGATGGCATACAGCGCGACATTCAGCAGCAGTCCGGAGAGCACGGCGGACACCGGCGTCGGGCCTTCGGCGTGGGCATCGGGCAGCCAGTTGTGCAGCGGCGCCAGGCCCACCTTGGTGCCATAGCCGACCAGCAGGAAGATGAAGGACAGCGCCATGATGGTCGGTTCGAGCTGGCCTTTCACGTCGATCAGGTGCGTCCACAACAGCGCGTTGCCGCTCGCCCCCAGCACGCGCTCGGCGGCGAAGTAGAGCAGGATGGTGCCGAACAGCGCCTGGGCGATGCCGACGCCGCAGAGGATGAAGTATTTCCACGCCGCCTCCAGGCTGGCCGGAGTGCGGTAGAGCGACACCAGCAGCACGGTGGTCAGCGTCGCCGCCTCCATGGCCACCCAGAGAATGCCGAGGTTGTTGGTGGTCAGCGCCGCCAGCATGGTGAACATGAACAGCTGGTACATGCCCTTGTACAGACGCAGGCGCGGCGCGGTAAGGCGGCCGTGTTCGCGCTCGTTCTTCATGTAGGGGCCGGAGAAGATGCTGGTGGTCAAACCGACGAAGGCGGTCAACGCGACGAAGAACACATTCAGAGAATCGATGAAGAACTGCTCGCCGAAGGCAAAACGCGGGCCGTTGGCTACGATCTCGATCGTCAGGCCGGCCGCGGCGGCGAAGGTGCCGAGACTGGCAATGATGTTGAGATTGGGCGCCCAGGCGCGCTCGCCGACCACCGTCAGCAGCGCACCGCTGACGAGTGGGATGGCGAGCATGAGGATGAAGAAATCCATGGGGTTAACGTGAAACACCGGTTGCGGAGCTCTCGGAGGCTATCGAGCGCAGCGAGCCGATCAGTAGCCCCCCGAGAGGGGGGATGGGGGGGCGGGCCTTCAATTCGCCTTTTGCGTGTTTCATCTTCAGGGGTGCAGTCGATACAGCATGAGCATCAGTTGTCTTTCAGGCGTTCCATGTGGCGGATGTCGAGACTGTCGAACTGGTCGCGAATCTGGAAGAAGAACACGCCGAGGATGATGACGCCGACCAGCACGTCGAGCGCGATGCCCAGCTCGACCACCATCGGCATGCCGTAGGTGGCGCTGGTGGCGGCGAGGAAGAGGCCATTTTCCATCGAGAGGAAACCCACCACCTGGGTGATGGCCTTTTGCCGCGTGATCATCATCAGGAAGGCCAGCATCACCACGGCAAGGGCAATCCCGAGCGTGCCGCGCGTGATGGTGTGGGACAGCTCGGAAATCGGCAGCGCGACGTTGAAGGCAATCATGACGAGGACCAGGCCGACCAGCATCGTGGTCGGGATGTTGATCAGCGCCTCGACTTCGCCCTTGACGTTGAGCCTCTTCACCAGCCGGTACAGGATCCAGGGCAGCAGCAGCACCTTGAGCGCCAGCGTCAGCCCGGCGGAGTAATACAGGTGCACCTGGCCGGTGGTCACCGCGGCCACCAGCGTCGCCAGGCAGAGGGTCAGCCCCTGCAGGGCAAACAGGTTGATCAGCGCCAGCACCCGGCGCTGCGCCAGCATGGCGAAGGCCAGCAGCAGGATCACCGCCGCGAAGAGGTTGATGAGTTGTGCCGAGAACGGAATGGCGGCGTTCATACCCTGCTTTCGAGCAGCAGCCGGACCAGCAGGCCGAGCACCGCCAGCATGAAGGCGGTGCCGAGGAATTCAGGGGCGCGGAAGATGCGCATCTTGGCGTTGATGGTCTCGATGGCGGCGAGGAAGGCGCCGCCGATGGCAAGCTTGAACAGCAGCAGCGGTATCGCCGCGACCAGCGCCAGGAAGTTGTCCCCCGGCGCGATGCCCCACGGAAAAAACAGCGCCAGGCCGAGACAGGAATAGGCATACAGCTTGAGGCTCGCCGCCCATTCGATCAATGCGAGGTGGCGGCCCGAATATTCGAGGATCATCGCCTCGTGGATCATGGTCAGTTCGAGATGCGTAGCCGGATTGTCCACCGGCACGCGAGCGTTTTCGGCGAAGGAGACGAAGGTGAAGGCAATCCCCGCAAACGCCAGGCTCGGATAGATCACCAGTTCGCGATGGGCCAGCGTCTCGACGATGGTGGCGACCGAGGTCGACTGGACGGTCATGGCGAGCGTGAAGATCACCATCAGGAGCGCCGGCTCGGCGAGGAAGCCCACCAGCATTTCGCGGCGGCCGCCGAGGGTACCGAAGGAGGTGCCGACATCCATCGCCGCCAGCGAAATGAACACGCGCGCCAGGCCGAAGACGCCGACCAGCGCCAGGGCATCGGCGGCCGGCGCCAGCGGCAGGTCGGTGGACAGGCTGGGAATGATGGCGCAGGCCAGCACCATGCAACCGAAGACGACGAAGGGCGCGGCGCGGAACAGCGACGAGGCGCCATGCGCCAGCACCACGTCCTTGTGGAAAAGTTTCTGCAACTGGTAATACGGCAACAGCAAGGGCGGCGCGGTGCGGCTTTGCAGCCAGGCGCGGCACTGGCCCACCCAGCCCGACAACAGCGGCGCCAGCACCAGCGCCAGCAGGATCGCGAAAGCCTGGCCCAGCAGTCCCGAGATGCTGATCATGGCCGCGCCACCAGAAGAAGCACGAGCAGGGTGATGAAGCTGTACATCAGATAGACGGCGATGCGTCCGCCCTGCAGCGTGACGATCAGCGTCGATATCCGGCCGGCCAGTCTGGCCACCGGCAGATAGAGCCAGTACCAGAAATGATCCTCGACCTTGACGCTGTAATACGGTTCGGTGTCGCGCGCGGTGGGGAAGTGCCGCTGCATGCGGAACATCGGCTCAAAGATGCGGCGGATCGGCTGACTGAAGCCCTCGGCCGTATCCTGCGCCCGCGGCCCCTGGAAATAGTAGCCGCAATCCCAGGCCGTGGTGCGGCGCACGCGGCCGTGATAGAGATGGCGCACCAGCCAGCGGCCCAGCAGCAGCGTGGCGGCGATGGTGACGAGAAAGATCAGCGGCTCGTAGCTGGCCCGTTCAGGCGAGATCGGCGCCAGCATCCACCATCCCTGCTCCTTCAGCTTGGCGGCGAGACCTGTGCCCAGCAACTGCTGCGTGGCGGCATCGATGCGCGAAATCACCGTCGATGGCAGGATGCCGAGCAGCAGCGTGATCAGCGCCAGCCAGGCAAGGCCGAATTTCTCCCAGGTGCCGGCGTCGTGGGCATCCTTGAGTCCGGGTTCGCGCATCTGGCCGAGGAAGATGATGCCGTAGAACTTGACCATGGCGAAGCCGGCCAGCGCGGCGACGAGAACGACCAATGCCGCCGCCACCGGCACCACCATGTTGAGCCACGGATGCGGCAGGCCCGGCGAAAAGAGGAAGCTTTGCAGCAGCAGCCACTCCGAGACGAATCCCGACAGCGGCGGCAGGCCGGCGCTGGCGATCACTCCGGCCAGCGCCAGCCAGGCCACCCAGGGCATGCGATGGATCAGGCCGCCGAGTTTGCCCAGGCTGCGTTCCCTGGTCGCGTGCAGCACCGAGCCGGTACACAGGAACAACAGGCTCTTGAAGGCGGAATGGGCCAGGCAGTGGTAGAGCACGGCGGTCATGGCCAGCGCCGCCAGCGTCTCCATGCGATAGGCGTGGAAGATCAGCGTCAGCCCGATGCCGACGGCAATCAGGCCGATGTTCTCGATCGAGGAATAGGCCAGCAGGCGCTTCATGTCGCTTTGCACCGTGCTGTAGAGCACGCCGAACAGCGCCGTGACCAGCCCGATCGCCAGCGCCATGACGCCCCACCACCAGATCGTCGCGTGCACCAGGTCGAAGCTGACCCGCAGCAGGCCGTAGATGGCGGTCTTCAGCATCACGCCGCTCATCATCGCCGACACCGGCGACGGCGCCGCCGGATGCGCCTCCGGTAGCCAGACGTGCAGCGGCACCAGGCCGGCCTTGGCGCCGAAGCCGGCGAGCGCCAGCAGGTAGGCGGCCGACGACCAGAACGGCGAAAGTTGCTGGGCGCGCATGCCGGCGAAACTGTAGTCGCCCGCCCCGCCGGTCATCACGCCGAAGGAGAGCAGGATCGCGATGGCGCCGATGTGCGCGATCAGCAAATAGAGAAACCCGGCGCGGCGGATTTCCTCGTGGCGATGGTCGGTGGTGACGAGGAAGAACGATGACAACGCCATGGTTTCCCACGCCACCATGAAGGCATAGGCGTCGTCCGCCAGCAGCACCACCAGCATGCTGGCGAGGAAGAGGTGGTATTCGAGGCAGAGTACCCCCGGTGCGGTACCCTCGCCCTTCCGGAAATAGCCGGCGGCATAAATCGAGATTCCCGCCGCGACGAAGCCCAGCAGCATGGCGAACAGGGCGGAAAGATTGTCCAGGCGCAGATGGAAGGGCAGATCGGGCAGGCCGATGACCAGTACTGCGGTCTGCGCCGGGCCGCCGAGCGAACCGAGCGACGCAAGGCCCACCAGCACGCCGACCAGGGCGCCGAGCGGAAACAGCGTCTTGCTGATGAAATGCGTGTTGCGCGGGGCCACCAGTCCGAGCAGCCCGACGACCCCCCAGGCGCAGGCAGCCGTCAGCAGGATATCGATGGACAAAAGACTGGTCATGGTTGCGGTACGAACGTCGCCGATTCTAGCAGGGGCGCGGGGCCCGGGGCCGCCGTGTCGCCGGCGTCGACTCCCGCCGCCGGCGGCGAACGCCGCCGCGCGACGCACATGGAATACATCCGCGAATCAGCCAAAACGCTGTTCTGCCACGGGAACCGGCACCGACGCCGGCCGCAAGCCATCGACGGCGCCGAGATGCTCCGCGCGCGAATAGATCTGCTCCAGGGCGCGATCCGCCGTGGCGAAGAAGCTCTGCTCGCCGATCGTGGCATACAACCCGGTTGCCCGCATGACGTCCAGCACCTGCTTCTTCAGGCCGGAGAACAACACGACGAGGCCGTTGCCGCGCAGGCGGTCGACGATGTGGTGGATCACCTCCTCGCCCGAAGCGTCGAGCTCGTTGATG
This sequence comes from Sulfuritalea sp., assembly GCA_030247575.1. GTDB lineage: Bacteria > Pseudomonadota > Gammaproteobacteria > Burkholderiales > Rhodocyclaceae > Sulfuritalea. The sequence goes on along the minus strand of JAOTRV010000003.1, from coordinate 152,041 downwards.
CCGTCGCCGACGATCAGCAGGTAGGGCGCCTGCGGATTGCTGGCGACCGCCTCGAGGATCGCGTCTTCGAAAAACGCCACGTTGGCGAAGTAAAGGCGGCCGTCGAAGCGCACGGCAGTGACGACCTGCGACGGCGGCAGATTGTGCAGCTTGGCGTCGCGCAGCGTTCCATCCGCGTGGCGGCCGAGTATGACGGTGCGCGGCGACATGGTGCGGTACAGATAGAGCACGATGGCCAGGCCGGCGCCGACCATGATGCCCTTGTCCAGATGGGGCGCAAAAGCCAGGGTGGCGACGAAGGTGACCACCGCCGCGATGCCGTCATGGCGGCTGGCTTGCCAGGCGTGCTTGACCGCCTCGACATTGACCAGGCCGATCACCGCCATGATGATGACCGCCGCCAGCACCGCCTGCGGCAAATGGTAGAGCAGCGGCGTCAGGAACAGCAGCGTCAGCAGCACGAACAGGCCGGTGATCACCGAGGACATGCCGCTCACCGCTCCCGCGTTGATGTTCACCGCCGAGCGCGAGAAGGAACCGGAAACCGGAAAGGCCTGGGTCGCCGCGCCGACCAGGTTGGCCAGCCCCTGCCCGATGAGTTCCTGGCTGGGGTCGATCTTCTGCTTGGTCTTGGCGGCGATCGCCTTGGCGATCGAAATGGCTTCCATGAAACCCACCAGCGAAATCACCAGGGCGGCCGAAAGCAGGCTGCCGAGCATGTCCCACGACATCTTCGGCAGGCTGACGGAAGGCAGGCCCTCGGGAACGTTGCCCACCACCTGGCCGCCGCCGGTCAGCTTGAGACTGCCGCTGCCGGCCCTGGTGATGCGCCAGTGCCGGCCGTCGGATTGCGCCCCGGGCGGCAATTTGCCCTGGGCGTAGAACTTCGCCGCCTCGCCCGCGGCGCCGGGCACCTGTTCGAAGACGAAGCTGCGCACCGCGCGGTTGCGCTTGCGGTTCTCCAGTTCACGGTCCTTGAGCTGGAGTCTCAGCAGCTCGGCTTCGTAGTGCAGCGTCGCCGCCTGGCGGCCCGCTTCGCCGCCGGTCTTCTGCAGGGTCTTCAATTCCGCGTTCTTCGCCGCAATCTGCTCGTTGAGTTCCCTGATGCGCCCTTCGGTGCGGGCGAATTCGCCAAGCAGGGTCTGCGCTTCCGCCTCGGCAATCTGCTCGATGGTCGCCGTCGCATTGCGCTCGAAGCCGATCAGCCACGAGGCCGTCGTCGTCACCGCCACCGCGATCAGCACGCCGGGAAGCCTGGGCGCCTTCTTGCGGATCACCCACATGATGGCGATCGCCGTCACGCCCATCGCCAGCGTCGGCAAGTGCGTGTCGCCGACCAGCCTGGCCACGTCCCAGATGTCCTGCACGAAATGCTCGGAGCGTCCCATCGGCACGCCAATCAGCTTGTTGACCTGCGACAGGCCGATGATGATCGCGGCCGCATTGGTGAAGCCGACGATGACCGGGTGAGACAGGAAGTTGACGATGACGCCGAGCTTGAAAATGCCGAGCACCAGCTGGACGATGCCGACCAGCAAGGCCAGCATGATGGCGTAGGCGATGAACTGCTCGGAGCCCGGCGCCGCCAGCGGCGCCAGCGAGGAAGCCGTCAGCAGCGAAGCCACCGCCACCGGCCCCGTGGCGAGCTGGCTCGACGAACCCCACAGCGCCGCCACCATCACCGGCAGAAATGCGGCGTAGAGTCCGTAGTATGGCGGCATGCCGGCGAGCTGGGCATAGGCCATGGACTGCGGCACCAGCACCAGGGCCACCGTCAGGCCGGCCAGAAAGTCTGCGCGAAAGGTCCCTGCCGAGTAGGGAAACCAGCGCAGGAAGGGAAACAGGCGGCGGAGGATCAAGGGCGAAGCCATGAATGACGACAGATGTATCACTCGGCCGCCACGAATCGAGCCGCGCCGGCAACGGTAGAATGCGCAATGATAAACGCCCGCTGCATTGCCGGGCCGATACATTTCTTATATTCCAATCAGCATCACATATTGACGGCGACCATGGGACACCGACTTTCCAAAATCTATACCCGCACCGGTGATGCCGGCACCACCGGCCTCGGCGACGGCTCCCGCACCGGCAAGGATTCGCTGCGCATCGCCGCCATGGGCGACGTGGACGAGCTCAATTCGCTGATCGGCGTGATTTTGTGCGAGGAAATCCCGGCCGACGTGCGCGAACTGCTCACCGGCATCCAGCACGACCTGTTCGACCTGGGGGGCGAGTTGTGCATCCCCGGCTCGACGCTGCTCAAGGCGACGCAACCGGCACGACTCGAAGCCGCCATAGACCGCTACAACGCCGACCTCGGACCGCTCAAGGAATTCATCCTTCCGGGCGCAGGAATTCCCCTTCCCCCCGCCCCCCTTCCAGCGGAAGGGGGCGACGACAGTTCGCGGACTGCGTCCGCTCCGGGCGGTGAAATGCGCGGCTCGGGACGGCCCAGCACCGCGCGTGCCGCCGCCTTGACGCATCTGGCGCGCACCGTCTGCCGCCGCGCCGAACGCGCCACGGTGGCGTTGGCCGCGAATGAAACCGTGGCCGACGCCGGACGGCAATACCTCAACCGCCTCTCCGACCTGCTCTTCGTCCTCGGCCGCTGGCTGAACAAGGCGGCCGGCGGGGGCGACGTGCTCTGGCAAAAGGGCAAAAACGCCTGAGAGCCCGAAGCAGGAGTAGACGCCGGCGCCACGGTGTCCGAACTCCTTGCAGGGGTAAAAACCTACTTTATTAGTATGGTTTTAAGTTTTTGATTTATAAATGATTTATATCAATTTTTCGGCATCGCCAAAAGTGCATAGTGACCTGCCCCAACCCACAGGAAATCACGCCATGCACGTCCACCTCTCCCCCGATTCGATCTATCCCTTCGACGCCCGCGGCATTGCCAAGCGTTTCCGCCATGCCGCCATCTTCGGCGCGCTGGATGCGTTGCGCGCCGGAGAGACGATGCGCTTCGTCAATGACCACGATCCCTTGCCGCTGCTCGACCAGCTCGTGCAACGCTACGGCGACGCGGTCGAAATCACCTACAAGGCGCGCGAACCCGGCAACATCGTGATCGACTTCGTCAAGAAGAAGTAGGACAGACGCGATGCAGACGCCGGCCTTCTACGACCAGGTACGCAGCCTGACCGTATATGATCCGCTGGCCGAGTTCCTCGGCGCCGCGGAGCATGGCCGCATCGAGTACCGCTACATCGATGCGGTCAAGCTGGCCGGCCACTCCTGCCCGACCGTCGCCGCCGCCTACTGGATGACGCTGAAGGCGCTGGGCAGCCTGTACCCGGATTCCTTGCCGCAACGCGGCGGGATTCGCGTCGAATTCCGCCAGGAGTTGCTGTCGGGCGTTACCGGCGTGATCGCCAACGTCGTCGCCATGCTCACCGGCGCCACGCATGACACGGGCTTCAAGGGCATCGGCGGGCGTTTCGACCGCCGCAAGCTGCTGTATTTTTCCGCCGACGTCGGCGAGGAGATTCGCTTCACGCGGCTGGATACCGGCCGGGCCGTCGATGTCGCGGCGCGGATGCAGGGCGTTCCTTTCGCGCCGCAGACGGTCGAATTGATGCAGAAGTGCCTGTCCGACAGCGCCACGCCGGAAGAAGCGGCAGAATTCCGTGAATGCTGGCAGGGCCGCGTGCGCTCGGTGCTGCTCGAGCACGGCGACGATCCCGAGGTGTTTCCGGTACTTCCGGTAGCGCGCTGAAGCCGCGCGCGGCGGCAGGCGGGCGCTAGCGAATGCGCGAGCGCCGCGCTTCCACGCAATCCATGAGTTGCGCGCTGACGCTGCGCAGGCGCTGATTGAGCAGCATCAGCAATTCCATCATCAGCTTGATGCCGACGCGCGGTTCTTCGGCAAGCATGCGCGACAGGCTTTCGCGATCCAGCACGGCGATTTCGACGGCGTCGAGCGCAACACAGCTGGCAAAACGCGGCTCGCCGTCGATCAGCGACATTTCGCCCAGGGTCTTGCCCGGACCGGCACTGCCCATGATCTGCGGCAGCCCCCGCACATCCTTCTTGACGATCTCGACGGCGCCGGACAGCAGCAGCAACATGAAATCGCCATCGTCGCCCTCGCGAATGATCTCGGTGCCCGCCGGCGCGCGGTAGCAGCGCATGTAGCGCGCCAGCCCTTCCAGCTCGTCCGCCTCGAAGTCCTCGAACAGCTTGATGACCTCGATGATCTCGCGGATGCGGCCGACGAAGGGCGTGGCATCGCCGAGCAACTCGACATTGGGGATATGATCGATCGAACTCATGGCTTTGGCATTGTAACTCCACCCAGAAGAAGAACGACCAACAGCAGCCATCCCGCCGTCGCCGCCAGCAGATGAGGATCGGTCAGCAGCTCCTGCGCCGGATCGCCGCCGCCGCCGCGGGTGTGCAGCCGCCACAGGTAGCGCAACATGCCGTACAGCACGAAGGGAACCGTCGCGATCAGGGCGCGCGTGCCGTGCAGGGCCACGGTCTCGGCGCTGACGGTATAGAGCGCATACGAAATGACCGTGCCGGCCGCGGCGATGCCGATGAACTGGTCGAGCATGGGCGCCGTGTAGTGTTCCAGCACGCGGCGGTGGCCGGCGCTGTCGGCCGGCAGCGCGTTGAGTTCGGCGCGGCGCTTGGCAAAGCCGAGGAACAGCGTCAGCATCAGGCCGCACAGCAGCAGCCATTGCGACGGCGCGATGCCGAGCCCCAGCGTGCCGGCCAGGATGCGCAGCATGAAGCCCGAGGCGATGATGAAGACATCGAGAATGACGACGTGCTTGAGGCCGAAGCTGTAGCCGACGTTGAGCGCCACGTAGGCGAAGAAGATCCACGGCGCCGAGCCGGCGAACTGCCAGGCGATGGCGCCGCCGGCAAGCAGGCACCCCGCGGCAAGGCTCAGGGCGGCCGGGCCGCTCACCGTTCCCGCCGCCAGCGGCCGTTTTTTCTTCTTCGGATGCAGCCGGTCCTGCTCGCGGTCGATCAGGTCGTTCATCACATACACGGCGGAAGCCAGCAGGCAGAAGGCGGCAAAGGCGGCCAGCGCCTGCCCGAGCCTGACCGGGTCGGTCCAGGCATGGCCGAACAGCAGCCCGACAAAGACGAATCCATTCTTCAGCCACTGGTGCGGGCGCAGCAAGCGTACATACGCACCCCACCCCCCGCCCCCCGCCCCGGAAGCGGGGGTGACGGGCGTTCGTCCGCTGGCGCGGACTCCGCTGCGTTGACCGGCCCCGGCTCGGGACGGCTCTTCGTCGGGACTCATCGACGGCATGCTTCCCCCGGAAAATATCGATCGCACATGTAGCAGGCAGTTTGCGGCAACCAGGCCGGAATCGCATAGTACTTCTGCCGCACGCCGGCCAGCACCCCGGAGCGGTAGGCCGCATAGTCGAAGCCCTCGCCCTTCACCCGCCAGAAGCGCGCGCCGCGCACCTCGAAGCTGTCCGCGCTGACCTGGCGGAAATAATTGCGGTAGTCGTCCAGGTTCGGTGCCGATTTCCTCAGGATCAGGAAATTGCGCCCCGCCAGCGCACGGAAGTCGGTCACCAGGTCGTCGTGCCGGGCATGGCTCGAGGCCTCGCCGAAGACCACGACGTACTGGCGCAGGTTGTAGCCCAGCGTCACCGCATTCGAATAGCCGTCCATCGCCAGCACCCAATCCTTCCTGTACGGCTCGAGTTCCCGCGCCAGCGCCTTGTGCTCGAAGCTCAGCACGATGCCGTCGTAGAGCCGGGTCTTCTGCCAGGTTTCCAGCGGCACGCGGGAGACGACCAGGATCACGGCGATGTGCAGCATGGCGAAGCCGGCGAAAAACAGGCCGAGGCGGCGCAAGCCGGCGGGCGTCATGCGCAGCGCCAGCCAGATCAGGGCGAAGGGCACGAAGGAAAGCAGCCAGTGCAGCCCGATCTGCTTGACCAGCGAGAGCCCGGCGAACAGCGCAAAGGGCAGCCAGGCCAGGGTGCCGAGCGACAAAGGCAGAGAGTCGACGCCGGCGACACGGCTGTCCGGGCGCCGATTGCGCCACGCCAGCCACAGCACGGGCGGCCCCAGCACATAGATCAGCGTCACGGCATAGAGCAGCGGCGTCTTCAGCGACCAGCCGGCGTCGCCGTGGCGATTGACGAAGTTGAACATGTAGTTCGGCCAGCAGTTGCCGCTGTTCCACCATGCCATCAGGGCCAGCGCCGGCAGCGTGCAGGCATAGGCGATGGACAGCCCCGCCCAGGCGCCGGACTTGCGCCGCCGCAGCACATCCACCAGATAGGCGAAACCGAGGATCGCCGCAAAATACTTGGAGAGCACCGCGCCAGCCAGCAGGAGTCCGGCGAGCAGATACCAGCGCGGCGCGTCGTCGCGGGAAGCACGTATCCAGGCCAGGCCGGAAAGCACGCTGAAGTAGATAAGCGGCGTGTCGGTGGTGATGAACACGTTCCAGACATTCACCGGCGCCAGCAGCACCAGCACCGCCGCCCACAAGCGGCGCTCTTCACTGGCTCCGGCAACGAGGCGCGGCAGCGCCCAGTACACGCCCATGGCCAGCAGCGCCGGCTGCAGGACTACCGGCAGGCGCAGCCACCATTCGGCGTCGCCCAGCGCCAGCAGCGCCGCGAGCCACCAGCCGATCATCGGCGGATGGTCGTAGAAGCCCCAATCGGGCTTCCAGCCCCACCAGATGAAATAGGCCTCGTCGCCGGTGATCGGAAACGCCGCCGCCAGCCAGAAACGAAAGACCAGCGTGAGGACCAGCAGCGCGGCGAACAGGCGGCCGGTCATGCAAAACTCCGATTTCGTTTACAGATCATTTGTGACGCGAAGACAAGCCGCAGACAGTGCGAACAGCACGGCAAGGCGCAGTCGACAAAGTCACGGATGATCTGGAAGCGACATTAACGGTCGGCGAGGGCGATGCGGCGTTCCTTCACCGCCTTGGCGAGGATTTCCAGCGACGCCACGGTGTCGTCCCAGCCGATGCAGGCATCGGTGACCGAGACGCCGTATTCGAGCGGCTTGCCCGGCACCAGGTCCTGGCGGCCTTCCTTGAGGTGCGACTCGATCATGACGCCGAAAATCCGGTCTTCGCCGGCCGCCATCTGCGCCGCCACGTCGCGCGCCACGTCGAGCTGGCGCTTGAACTGCTTGCTGCTGTTGGCGTGCGAAAAGTCGATCATGACGCGCGCCGCGAGGCCCGACTTGCCCAGCTCGGTGCAGGCCGCATCGACCGCCGTCGCGTCGTAGTTCGGCGCCTTGCCGCCGCGCAGGATGACGTGGCAGTCCTCGTTGCCGTTGGTCGAGACGATGGCCGAATGGCCGGCCTTGGTCACCGAGAGGAAATGGTGGGGACTGGCCGCCGCCTTGATCGCATCGACGGCGATGCGGATGTTGCCGTCGGTGCCGTTCTTGAAACCGACCGGACAGGAAAGACCCGAGGCCAGCTCGCGATGCACCTGCGATTCCGTGGTGCGTGCGCCGATCGCACCCCAGCTGATCAGGTCCGCCGTGTATTGCGGCGTGATGGTGTCGAGAAACTCGGTGCCGCAGGGCAGGCCCAGCTCGTTGATTTCCCACAAGAGCTTCCGCGCCAGGCGCAGCCCGTCGTTGATCCTGAAACTGCCGTCCATGCGCGGATCGTTGATCAGGCCTTTCCAGCCCACGGTGGTGCGCGGCTTCTCGAAATACACCCGCATCAGGATCAGCAGGTCGTCGGCGTGGCGCGCGGCTTCCTGCTTCAGCTTGCGCGCGTATTCCATCGCCGCGTCGTAGTCGTGGATCGAGCAGGGGCCGACCACCACCACCAGACGGCCGTCGGCGCCGTGCAGCACGCGATGCACGGCCTGGCGCGCCTCGTAGGTCGTCTCGGCCGCCGCGTCGGTGGTGGGAAACTCGCGCAGGATATGCCCGGGGGGCGAAAGTTCCTTGATCTCGCGGATGCGGACGTCGTCGGTAATGTGCTTCATGTCTCGGCCTGGATGCGGGTAAAGGCGTGATTCTACCGGACGCGCCGGGGGCAGCCTCGCCAATTCGGCACGACAAGGGTATGCTTTCAGCGCACAAGAACAAGGAGAAATCATGTTCCAGGTTCGCATTCACGGCCGCGGCGGCCAGGGGGTCGTGACCGCCGCCGAGATGTTGTCGGTGGCCGCCTTCGACGAGGGGCGCCACGCCCAGGCCTTTCCCAGTTTCGGTTCCGAGCGCATGGGGGCGCCGGTGGTGGCCTTCTGCCGCATCGACGACAGGGAGATCCGCCTGCGCGAGCCGATCATGGAGCCCGATGCGATCATCATCCAGGACCCGACCCTGCTGCACCAGGTCGATGTCTTCGCCGGCCTCAGGAAGGACGGCTACATCCTGATCAACACCAGCAAGACCTTCGACCAGCTCGGCCTCGGCGACATGGTGCGCGACTGGCGCCAGGAACGGCTGTGCACCGTGCCGGCGATGGAACTGGCGCTGAAGCACGTCGGCCGGCCGGTACCCAACGTGCCTCTGCTCGGCGGCTTTGCCGCGGTGGCCGGCGTGCTGCGGCTCGAATCGGTGATCAAGGCCATCGGCGAACGCTTCTCCGGCAAGGTCGCCGCGGGCAACATCGCCGCGGCGAAGGAGGCCCATGCCATCGTCAAGGCCGAGATGGACGAGGCGCGCAGAAAGGAAACGCAACATGCTTAAACAGACCGAAGGCTCGCGCGCCGTCGCCGAAGCCGTCGCCATGTGCCGGCCCGAGGTGATCTGCGCCTATCCGATTTCGCCGCAGACCCACATCGTCGAGGCGCTCGGCGAAATGGTCAAGGACGGCACGCTCAGCCCCTGCGAATTCATCAACGTCGAATCCGAGTTCGCCGCCATGTCGGTGGCCATCGGTTCCGCCGCCGCCGGCGCGCGCAGCTACACGGCGACCGCCTCGCAGGGCCTGCTGTTCATGGCCGAGGCGGTGTACAACGCCTCCGGCCTCGGCCTGCCGATCGTGATGACCGTCGCCAACCGCGCCATCGGCGCCCCGATCAACATCTGGAACGACCATTCCGATGCGCTGTCGCAGCGCGACTCGGGCTGGCTGCAGCTGTTCGCCGAGACCAACCAGGAGGCGCTCGACCTGCACATCCAGGCCTTCCGCCTCGCCGAGGAATTGTCGTTGCCGGTGATGGTTTGCATGGACGGCTTCATCCTCACCCACGCCTACGAGCGCGTCGATATGCCGACCCAGGCGCAGGTCGACGCCTACCTGCCGAAATACGTGCCGCGCCAGGTGCTCGACCCCGGCGAGCCGGTGTCGATCGGCGCCATGGTCGGCCCCGAGGCCTTCATGGAAGTGCGCTACCTGGCCCATGCCAAGCAGATGGAGGCGCTGGAACTGATTCCGTCCTACGCGGCGGAGTTCAAGTCGGTGTTCGGCCGCGATTCCGGCGGCCTCACCCACACCTACCGCACGGAAGATGCCGAAACCATCATCGTCGCCATGGGCTCGGTGCTGGGCACCATCAAGGACGTGATCGATGAGATGCGCGAGGAAGGCCACAAGATCGGCGTGCTCGGCATCACGCTGTTCCGCCCCTTCCCGCTGGCGCGCGTGCGCGAAAGCCTGCAGGGGGCCAAGCGTGTCGTGGTGCTGGAAAAGAGCATGGCGGTGGGGCTGGGCGGCATCCTGTCCACCAATGTGCGCATGGCGCTGTCCGGCCTGCACATGCACGGCTACACGGTGATCGCGGGCCTGGGCGGCCGCGCCATCACCAAGAAATCGCTGCACGGCCTGTTCCGCCAGGCCGGGCAGGACGCGCTGGAGCCGCTGACCTTCCTCGACCTCGACTGGAACATGGTCAACAAACAACTCGAGCGCGAGAAGGCGCATCGCCGCTCCGGCCCGGTGGCGGAAAACCTGCTGCGCGATGTCGGCGTCGTCGCCGCGCGGAATTACTGATGAGCGCCCGGCGCCGGGCCGCCCCGAGCGGGCGCCAGCCAACAACCCGGAGGCCGCGTTTTTTGCGGCCGAACACCCGTCACCCCCTTCCTCTGGAAGGGGGATGGGGGGAAGGAGTCTTATGAGCTTCCAGCCCGTAAAGTTCTACCAGACCGGCACCTTCACCGTCGGCAACCGCCTGCTGCCGCCCGAAGAGCGCAGCGTGCAGGCCAGCGCGAAACGTTTCAACTCGATCAACTCCGGCCACCGCGCCTGCCAGGGCTGCGGCGAGGCGCTCGGCGCGCGCTATGCGATCGACGCCGCGATGGAGGCGACCGACGGCCAGGTCATCGCCGCCAATGCCACGGGCTGCCTCGAGGTGTTCTCGACGCCCTATCCCGAAACCTCGTGGCAGATTCCCTGGATTCATTCGCTGTTCGGCAACACCGCCGCGGTCGCCACCGGCATCGCCGCCGCGCTCAAGGTCAAGGGCCTGTCGCAGAATCCGAAGACACGGGTGGTCGCCCAGGGCGGCGACGGCGGCACCACCGACATCGGCTTCGGCTGCCTGTCGGGCATGTTCGAGCGCAACGATGACGTGCTCTACATCTGCTACGACAACGGCGGCTACATGAACACGGGGGTGCAGCGTTCCTCGGCGACGCCGCCGGCGGCGCGCACTGCGACCACCATGGCCGTCGGCCCCGAACCCGGCAACGTCTTCGGCCAGGGCAAGTTCGTGCCGGCGATCGCCATGGCGCACAACATTCCCTACGTCGCCACCGCGACCGTGGCCGACCTGCGCGACCTCGAAGCCAAGGTGCGGCGCGCCATGGAATTTCGCGGCGCGCGCTACATCCACATCCTGGTGCCCTGTCCGCTGGGCTGGGGCACGCCCTCGCAGGACACCATCAAGATGGCGCGACTGGCCAAGGAGACCGGCATCTTCCCGGTGTTCGAGGCCGAGCACGGCGAGATAAAGTCGGTGCTGGCGATACGGCGGCCGCTGCCGGTGGAAGACTACTTGCGACCGCAAAAGCGCTATGCCCACCTGTTCGGCAAGACGCCCGCGCTCGCGACGATCGCGCACATCCAGGAGTTGGCGGACAGGAACATCCGCAAGTACGGGCTGCAGGCCCGCAAAGAGGGGCACTGAAATGGACAAACCCTTCGCCATCACGCTCGACCCGGGCTCCTCGCTGGCCAACCGCACCGGCTCGTGGCGCACCTTCCGCCCCGAGTACCTCGACCGCCTGCCGCCCTGCAATGCCGCCTGCCCCGCCGGCGAGAACATCCAGGGCTGGCTGTTCCACGCCGAAAGCGGCGACTATGAAAAGGCCTGGCAGTCGCTGGTGGAAAACAATCCGCTGCCGGCGATCATGGGCCGCGTCTGCTACCACCCCTGCGAGGGCGGCTGCAACCGGCAGCACGTCGATTCCGCCGTCGGCATCAATTCGGTCGAGCGCTTCCTCGGCGACGAAGCCCGCAAGCAGGGCTGGAAATTCGCGCCGCCGGCCGCTTCCACCGGCAAGCGCGTGCTGGTGGTCGGCTCCGGCCCGGCCGGTCTTTCCGCCGCCTACCACCTGACGCGCCTCGGCCACCAGGCGGTGATCTACGAAGCGGCGCCGCTCGCCGGCGGCATGATGCGCTTCGGCATTCCCAAGTACCGGCTGCCGCGCGAGGTGCTCGATGCCGAGATCAAGCGGCTCACCGACTTCGGCGTCGAACTGCACCTGCAGACCAAGGTCGCCGATGTACTGCAGGCGATGAAGGACGGCTTCGACGCCGTGTTCCTCGGCGTCGGCGCCCACATCGCCAAGCGCGCCTACATTCCCGCCGGCGATGCCAACAAGGTGCTCGACGCGGTCGCCGTGCTGCGCGGCATGGAGGGCCACGACGCGCCGATGCTCGGCCGCAAGGTGGTGGTCTACGGCGGCGGCAACACCGCGATCGACGTCGCGCGCACCGCCAGGCGCCTCGGCGCGGAAGAGGCGATCATCGTCTACCGCCGCACCCGCGACAAAATGCCGGCGCACGATTTCGAGGTCGAGGAGGCACTGCAGGAAGGCATCTCGATCAAGTGGCTGTCGACCATCAAGGAAGCCGGTGAGTCGGACATCATGGTCGAAAAGATGGCGCTGGACGACAAGGGCTTTCCGCAGCCGACCGGCGAATTCGAGCGCATCGAAGCCGATTCCGTGGTGCTGGCGCTGGGCCAGGACGCCGACCTGTCGCTGCTCGAAAACGTGCCCGGACTGGTCGTCGAAGGCGGCCTGATCCAGGTCGATGCCGGCATGATGACCGGCCACCCCGGCGTCTTCGCCGGCGGCGACATGGCCGGCAGCGAACGCACCGTCACCGTCGCCGTCGGCCACGGCAAGAAGGCCGCGCGCGCGATCGACGCCTGGCTGCGCGGCGAAGTCTATGCGCCGCCGCCCAAGCCCGAGATCGCCACCATCGAGCGGATGAATTCCTGGTACTACTCCGACGCACCGAAGACCATGCGCCCGGTGCTCGACATCATCCGCCGCCAGTCCACCTTCGAGGAAGTGCTGGGCGGGCTCGACGAAAGCAACGCGCTGTTCGAGGCGCGCCGCTGCATGTCCTGCGGCAACTGCTTCGAATGCGACAACTGCTACGGCGTCTGCCCCGACAACGCGGTGATCAAGCTCGGCCCCGGCAAGCGCTTCAGATTCAACTACGACTACTGCAAGGGCTGCGGCATCTGCGCCGCCGAATGTCCCTGCGGCGCCATCCGCATGGTGGCGGAGGAGAACTGAGGACGGCACACCGCACCGGCGCCCTGCCCCGCAACGGGGCTAGCCCGAGAGTAGACGCCGGCGGCACGGCGATTCACGTCGCCGCCCGCCACAATTCGATGCCGACGGGTTAGGCTTGCGCCTGCCCTGACGGTCCGCCGGCCGTCTTCAACCTTCACTCGCGAAACCACGATGGTATTGCTCGAACTCGTTCTGCTGCTGCTCCTGTGCGCAGTGGCCCTCGGCTGGATCGCCCGGCGCTTCAAGTTTCCCTATCCGATCGCGCTCGTCGTCGGCGGCGCCCTGCTCGGCTTCATGCCGCGGATGCCGCAGTTTCCCTTCGACCCGCAACTGATCCTGGTCCTCGTGCTGCCGCCCATCCTCTACCAGGCCTCGCTGCTCACCTCGTGGAACGACTTCAAGGCCAACATCCGTCCGATCAGCCTGCTCGCCATCGGCCTGGTGATCGCCACCACGCTCGCCGTCGGCGCCGCACTGAAACTGCTGGTGCCCGGCGTGCCCTGGGCCGCCGCCTTCGTGCTCGGCGCCATCGTCTCGCCGCCGGACGCGGTGGCCGCCACGGCGATCCTGTCGCGGCTCAACATTCCGCGGCGCATGATCACCATCCTCGAAGGCGAGAGCCTGGTGAACGACGCCTCCGGCCTCGTGCTCTACAAGTTCGCCATCGCGGCGGTGCTGACCGGCGCGTTCTCGCTGGTCGATGCCAGCACGCAGTTCGTCGCCGTGTCGGTCGGCGGCATCGCCGTCGGCATGGCGCTGGCATTCGTCTTCATCGCCATTCACCGGCATCTGGGCGACCCGTTCATCGAGGTGGTGACGACGCTGACGATTCCCTATGCCGCCTATATCGCGGCGGAATCGGTACACGTCTCGGGCGTGCTCGCGGTGGTCGCCGCCGGGCTGGTGCGCGGACGCTACTCACCGGAACTGGTTTCGGCCGAGATGCGCATCATCGCCCGCTCGGTCTGGAATCTGCTGGTATTCCTGCTGAACAGCCTGATCTTCATCCTGATCGGCATGCAGATGTCCGACGTGACCGCCACCCTCGGCGGCCGCTATTCCGCGCTGGAACTGGCCGGCATCGGATCGGCCGTCAGCGCGGTGGCGATCGGCGTGCGCTTCCTCTGGGTCTATCCGGTCGCCTACCTGCCGCGCTGGCTCAGCGGCAGCCTGCGCGAGCAGGAGCCGAAACCGCGCCAGCGGGAACTCTTCATCATCGGCTGGTGCGGCATGCGCGGCATCGTGTCGCTGGCCGCCGCGCTGGCGCTGCCGCTGACGCTACCCGGCGGCGAGCCCTTCCCCCATCGCGATCTGATCATCTTCCTGACCTTCTTCGTCATCGCCGCGACCCTGGTTGGGCAGGGCCTGACGCTGGCGCCCCTGATTCGCCGGCTCAAGGTCGGCTCGAACTGGAGCCTGCGCAACGAGCAGCAGCGCGTGCGGGCCGCCATGAGCTCGGTCGCGCTGGCCGCCATCGACGACATCATGCGGAAGGAAGCGGCGCCGGCCGACTGGGCCGACAACCTGCGCGCGGAAATCGCCGACCGCATCGTGCTCGCCGCGCCGGACGGCGTCGACCTGACGCCGCGCGCCGCATTGATGACCCGCCTGCGCCATGCCGCCATCCTCGCCGAGCGCAGGGAACTGATCCGCCTCTGGCGCGACAACGAAATCAGCGACGAAGTCATGCACCATCTGGAAGAGATCCTCGACTACCAGGAAGCGCACCTCTAGGCCGCGTCGCGGCCGACGCCCCGGGAGTAGACGCCGGCGGCACGGCGGGAGTCGGCCCCGGCTCGATGCGCGCCCGCTCAGGCGTGGCGGGTGAAATTCACGCCCCGCGCCAGCAGCAGGCCGATCAGCGAGGCGGCTCCGGTTACTGCCCAGGTCCAGTGCCAACCGCCGACCTGGCTGGCCAGCCAGGCCACCAGCGGCGGGCCGAGGAACTGCCCGGTCGATGAACATTGCTGCATCCAGCCCACCGTGGTCGACACCGTTTTCTCGCTCGGCGCCACATGCACCGCCAGCGAGAACAGCGTGGCGGGAATCACGCCGCCGACGGCGGAAAACATCAGCACCGCCAGATAGCGCAGGGTCGGCGCCTCGCCGGTCAATTGACCGAAGGCGAGAAACGTGGCGACGCCCATGGTGCCGAAGCCGGCGTACAGCAGATGCCGTGCCGACACGCCGCGATGCAGCAGCCGGCCCGCGGCGATGTTGCCCGTGATATTCACCAAGGACGCCAGCGCCGTCAGCGAGCCGGCCATCTGGCCGCTCAGCCCGGCCTGGGCGTAGATCGACGGCAGAAAGCCGATCACCGCCAGCCACTGGCTGGAATACAGCAAAAAGGCGATCGCGACGCGCCACGGGCCGCCGCTGCCGAGCGTCAGGCCCAGGCGCTGCCACCAGGCATCGCCGGCCTGCGCCTGCCCTGCCGCCGGCGCCGCGGCGACATGTTTCGGATCCGGCGGCACGCGCAGAAACACCCACAGCGCCGTCGCCGCCGAGAATCCGCCGAGCAGCCCCCACCAGCCCTGCCAGCCGAGGGCGCTCATCATGGCCGGCGCGCAAAACAGGGCCAGCGCGGTACCGGTGGGCATATAGGTGCCCCAGAGCCCGAGATGCAGCGCCAACTGGCCCAGCGGCACCAGCTGGCGGATCAGGCTCGGCGCCGGCAGCGCCACCAGCAGAAAGCCGAGGCCCTCGAAGGCCCGCAGCAGCAACAGATCGGCCGGACGCTGCGCCCACATGCCGCCGAAGCTGGCGATGGCGAGGATCAACTGCCCCGCGATCATGCCGCGCCGCCGCCCCAGGCTATCGGTCGCGACGCCGACCAGCACGGCCGCCGTCATCCCGGCCACTTGCACGATCGACAGCAGGAAGCCGGCCTCGACCAGCGTCACGCCCAGCGCCTCGCGCAACACCGGAATCGCCGGCGGCATCTTGCCGATATGCAGGGCGGCGACCACCCCGGACAAAATGACGACGAATGCAGGCGCGATGCGAATGGACTTCATGGGCAGTGTTCGTGTTGTTCCGCCGGCTTGAATGGGCCGGCGTTGGCGAGCCGCGACTTTACCTCGGATTGCCCGCTTTACGCTCGCCGGGAACCGAACGACGCCGGCGGATCGGGAACCGAAAGCAAGACAATTCCAGAAGGGGCAACCGCCAGGACTGGCGGCGTCGGAGAAGGGCAAGTGCCGGCCATCTGCCGACACTGACGACGCATGAATCCCTGTCCCTGGGCGCCAGCTCATGGCAGGACCGCGGTCATCCCCATACCTGTATGCCTGATTTGGGTGCGGTTGATCTTCCGTTTCCATTTACATCGCCGCCGGTCCGGCGCATCCGCCGCATTCACTTCACCGCCACTCTCCATGCATCAGCCTGTGTTCGGGGTGCCATCCGGGAACGCTGTTCTGCAAATCGTGATGCGCCCAGACCAGAATCGGCGATTGACCGCTACACCCGGCGTCAGGCACACTCCAAACAGGCCAGTTGGATTTCCCAGCCTTTACGAGGAGCCTGCGGTAAATGGAGCAAGTTGCTGAAGTCGGCATCGAAAAGTACCAGATCATCCGCGAG
This sequence comes from Sulfuritalea sp., assembly GCA_030247575.1. GTDB lineage: Bacteria > Pseudomonadota > Gammaproteobacteria > Burkholderiales > Rhodocyclaceae > Sulfuritalea. The sequence continues at coordinate 135,784 of JAOTRV010000003.1, read as the reverse complement.
CTCGGCAGGGGCGCGACGAGCATTGTTTACCTCGCCCATGACACGTTCAATGACCGCGAGGTTGCGATCAAGGTCTTCAAACCCGAGATCCTGTCAGACACCGAGCACGGCAACACCTACCGCAAGCTGATCGCCAACGAGGCCGCCCTCGCGGGGCGCCTCAACCACCCGCACATCGTCGGCATCTACGACGCGCTGCTGGGTCGCGACGACGGCTATATCGTCATGGAATACGTGCAGGGCGAGACGCTGGAAAAATACGGCCATGCCGATAACCTGCTGCCGGTGGACAAGGTGATCGAGATCGCCTTCAAGTGCGCCCTGGCGCTCGATTTTGCCAGCCGCAACGGTATCATCCATCGCGACATCAAGCCCGCCAACATCATGCTGTGCAAGGATGGCGCGGTGAAGATCGCCGACTTCGGGGCCGCGATTCTGGCCAAGAACGACGAGACGCAGCTGACCGGAGTCGGCTCGCCTGCCTACATGTCGCCGGAGCAGGTCCGCAACGACAACCTCAGCTACCAGACCGACATCTATTCCCTGGGCGTGGTGATGTACAAGCTGCTTACCGGGCGCCTGCCCTTCGCAGCCGACACCAACTACGGGTTGACCCAAAAGATATTGAACGAAGATGCGCCCAACATCCGCATCCATCGCCCCGCGCTGTCGGCGCGGCTCGCCGACATCGTCACCAAGGCATTGCGCCGACACACGGCGGAGCGGCATGCCAACTGGCGCGAGTTCACCGAGGATCTGTCGACCATCGCGGAACTGGATCTGCCGAACGAAGCCGATTCCGAGACCCAGCGCTTCAACATGCTGAAGGCACTGCCGTTCTTTCAGGACTTCAGCGAAATCGAGCTCTGGGAAGTGCTGCGCATCAGCATCTGGGGGCGCGTGCCATCCGGCACTTTCCTGGTCGACGAGGGGACCACGGGCAACTTCTTCTTTGTCATCGCCGATGGCAGCGTGGGCGTGATCAAGGGCAACAAGAAGCTGAGCACCCTGGGCAAGGGACACTGTTTCGGCGAGATGTGCTACATCCGACAGGGCGCGCTGACGCGCACCGCCACCATCGTGGCCGACACGCCCGTCACCCTCTTCAAGATCAAGGCCGACTCCTTGCACAAGGCGTCGGAAAACTGCCAGCTCCGGTTCAATCGCTCGTTCATGAACATCCTGGTCGACCGGTTGGCGCAGGCGACCAGCGAACTGGCCACGGTGTACTGAGGCCGCGTCTGCTCTGGGCCTAGCGGCCTATCCTTGCGTCGAGGAAGGCCTTGATCTCAAGGAACTTCTCTTCCTCGCGCTTGACGAACTCGACGGTGCAATCGTCCAGGCCGGCCAGCTTGAAGCCCTCCTTCGATTCCGGCAGGACGATAGTGATGTGGCCGGCGAGCAGGGTGCTGGCCGGTTTGAGCTGGATCGATGCGATCGCGTCGATGGGGATGTACTTGTCGGCCTTGATGCCTTCCAGCAGGTCGCCCTTGAGGCTCTGCAAGAGCACCTTCACGCCCATCTTGCGCTTGATCACGACCTCCTTGTCATAAACCTCCAGGCGGTCGCCGGTTTTCGACTCGGCGCTGATCAGGGCGCCCGGCGTGGTGGCATAGCCCATCTTGCAGGAAGGGCACCTGTCTTCCGCCACCTTGGCATCCTTGGGCAGGCGCTTGTAGCCGCAGTGCGGGCATTCGCCTGCCGCCACGGAGCCCTTGGCGGTAGCCGGCGCCGCGGATTTTTTGGACTCGGGCGCCTGTGCCGGTTTGGCTGCGTCCGGCGTCGGCGCCTTGGCCTTGTTCGCCGCAGGGCTGGCATCACCGCGCTTGAAATCATCCTCGACGAAGCGAAGCTGACAGGTGCCGACCGAAATCAGGTCCTCGTCGCTCAGCAGCAGCTTGGTGATTTTCCTGTCGTGCACGAAGGTGCCATTTGCGCTGCCAAGGTCTTCGATGACGTAGAGATCGCCACAGCGGGTGATTACCGCATGCTCGTTGTCGGCATTGACATTGTCGAGGGGAATCTCGTTTGACGCCTTGCTGCCAATGACCATCCGGTCCTTGTTGACCGGAAATTCCCCGAGCACGTGACCATTCGTGCTGACAACCAGATTCGGCATGCCGCTTCCTTCGAGAATTGAGATTTCCAATGGTGCAAGCATAGCGCATGGACCGGCGATACGGAGATGCGCCGGGAGTCGCAGGTTTGCAGGCGCGCAAGTTCATAGCGAGGAGAAAAGCTGCGTACCCTGGTCATCGGCCTCGCCGCCACCACGTTTTCCACGATTGCGATGACCCAGGCGTCAAACGGCCAGGCTCTGCTGGCCAAGCTCGATGCCCTTGGGCTCGAGGGCTTGGCATTTTGGGACAGCCGCTTCGAGTAGATGCCGGCCAACACCTGTCTCGAGTGCGGCATCCTCGCTCACGGTTTCGCCCGCGCTTGCTGCGACGAGTGCCGGCACGATTTCCTGATCGCATGCTCCCCCAAATGTCGTTGCGTGTGCCCCTCCTGCAACACGCGGCGCATGGCCGAGACCACGGCACACCTGGTCGATCGCGGCTTCCCGCCGCTACCGGTGCGGCCGGACCCGCTCTACGGGGCCTTGCTGAAATGACTGGAGAAGCCAGGTCAATGAGCGGCAGGTTATTGTCGTATACCAGACACCCAATACCCACCGACCCGAATGGCGGCAGCGGGCACAACTCAGACAAACCAACTCGGCCGACGAAACAAGGCAAGCTCGCATTTGCTTTGGTGAGCGCACGAATCGCCGTGCCGCCAGCGTCGACTCCCGGCCCCTGTCCCCGTAGCGCATGAATTGCTGAATCCGCAAGCCGCCTTTCCGCGATCCGCAGAAGGGGCTATATTTGGCATAAAGGGAGCGAGGGAGGCATGGATTCTTCATCGATCATCCGCAAGACGGCCGCCGACCTGCGGCTGACGCCGAATTTCGCGGATTACGCCGGCGAACGGCAGGCGTTTTCTTGGGATGCGGTGCGCTCCCAACTGGCGGGCACGCCGGGTGGCGGCATCAACATCACTGCCGAGGCGGTGGAGCGCCAGGCGGCGGGCGCCCTGCGCGACAAGATCGCCTTCCGTTTCCTCGCCCGCGGCAAGCCGGCCCGCGAGATCAGCTTCGGCGAACTCTCCGTACTGGCCAGCCGCTTCGCCAATGTGCTGGACAAGCTCGGCATCGCCCGGGGCGAGCGAATCTTCATCCTGGCCGGGCGCATCCCCGAGCTTTACATCGCCATGCTGGGCGGCCTCAAGCGCGGCGTGGTGGTTTCGCCGCTGTTCTCCGCCTTCGGCCCGGAGCCGATCGCGACGCGCGTGAATCTCGGCGCGGGGCGGCTGCTGGTGACGACCGATTTCCTCTACGAGCGCAAGGTCGCCAAGTGGCGCGACAAGATGCCGACGCTGGAACATGTGCTGCTGGCGGCCGAGGATGGCGGCAGCACCGACATCCCCGGCACTCTCGATCTCGCCGGCCTGATGGCCGCGGCCGGGGATACGAGCGAGGTGGCGGCGACCGGCGCCGAAGACATGTCGCTGCTGCACTTCACCAGCGGCACCACGGGCACGCCGAAGGGCGCGGTGCATGTGCATGGCGCCGTGGTCACCCATTTCGCCACCGGCCGCTACGCGCTGGACCTCCATGCCGACGACATCTACTGGTGCACCGCCGATCCGGGCTGGGTCACGGGCACTTCCTACGGCATCATCGCGCCGCTGCTGCATGGCGTGACTTCGATCATCGACTCCGAGGAATTCGACGCCGAACGCTGGTACGGCCTGCTGCAGGACGAGGGCGTGACGGTCTGGTACACCGCGCCGACGGCGGTGCGCATGCTGATGAAGGCCGGCGCCGCGATTCCGCAGAAGTACCGCTTTCCGCAACTGCGCTTCATCGCCAGCGTCGGCGAGCCGCTCAACCCCGAGGCGGTGCGCTGGGGCAAGGAAGTGCTGGGCCTGCCGATCCACGACAACTGGTGGCAGACCGAGACCGGCGGCATCATGATCGCCAACACGCCGGCCTTCGACATCAAGCCCGGCTCGATGGGGCGGCCGCTGCCGGGCATCGATGCCGCGATCATGCGCCGCCACGAAGACGGCACAGCGACATTGATCAAAGAGCCCGACGTCGAGGGCGAGCTGGCGCTGAAGCGCGGCTGGCCGTCGATGTTCCGCGCTTACCTCAACAACGAGGAGCGCTACCGCAAGTGCTTCGCCGGAGAGTGGTATCTCACCGGCGACCTGGCGAAGCGCGACGCCGACGGCTACTTCTGGTTCGTCGGCCGCGCCGACGACGTGATCAAGTCGGCCGGCCACCTGATCGGACCCTTCGAAGTCGAAAGCGCGCTGATGGAACACCCGGCCGTGGCCGAAGCCGGCGTCATCGGCAAGCCCGACCCGGTGGTGGGCGAGGTGGTGAAAGCTTTCGTTTCGCTGAAGAAGGGCTTCGCGGAAAGCGAGGCACTGCGCATGGAGTTGCTCGGCCACGCCAGGAAGCGCCTCGGCGCCGCCGTGGCTCCCAAGGAGATCGCCTTCCTGCCCGCGCTGCCGCGCACGCGCAGCGGCAAGATCATGCGCCGGCTGCTGAAGGCGCGTGAGTTGGGATTGCCCGAGGGCGATACCTCGACACTGGAAGCAGGTGGCTAATATGACAGATCATCACGCCGCCGCACCGCCCGCCGGCCCCGTGCCGTGGAAGAAGGACTTCGCGCTGAAACTGCTGGCCGACATGGTGCGCATCCGCCGCATGGAGGAAAAGGCGGCCGAGATGTACGGCGCCGGCAAGATCCGCGGCTTCCTCCACCTCTACATCGGCGAGGAGGCGACGGCGGTCGGCGCGCTGCACGCGCTGTCGCCCGAGGACAACATCGTCGCCACCTATCGCGAGCATGGCCATGCGCTGGTGCGCGGCATGGACATGGGCGCGATCATGGCCGAGATGTACGGCAAGCGTGAAGGCTGCGCGCACGGTCGCGGCGGCTCGATGCATTTGTTCGACAAGGCGACGCGCCTCTTCGGCGGCAATGCCATCGTCGGCGGCGGGCTGCCGCTGGCCGTTGGGCTGGGGCTGGCCGGCAAGATGCAGAAGGAGCAGCGCATCACCGCCTGCTTCTTCGGCGACGGCGCGGTGGCCGAAGGCGCCTTCCACGAGTCGCTGAACCTCGCCGCGCTGTGGAAACTGCCGGTGCTGTTCTGCTGCGAGAACAATCTCTTTGGCATGGGCACGGCCATCGAGCGCGCCGAATCGCAGACCGATCTCTGCGTCAAGGCGGCGTCCTACAACATGCCGGCGCTGAAGGTCGACGGCATGGACATCGTCGCCGTGCATGAGGTCACGAAACAGGCCGCGCAGCGCGTGCGTGCCGGCGAGGGACCGCTGTTCGTCGAATACCAGACCTACCGCTTCCGCGCCCACTCGATGTTCGACGCCGAGCTCTACCGGCAGAAGGCCGAAGTCGAGGAATGGAAAACGCGCGGGCCGATCCACACCTTCTCGGCCCGGCTCAAGGCCGGGGACAAGCTGACGGAAGAAGAGTTCCTCGCCCTCGATGCCTCGGCGAACGCCGAAGTCGACGCGGCCGTGGCATTCGCCGAGGCTGGAACATGGGAGCCGCTCGAAGATCTGCTGAAGGACGTCCATACGCCTGCGGAGAATGCGCCATGAGCCGCAAGCTCAGCTACCGCGAAGCCATGCGCGAGGCGATGCACGAAGCACTGACGAACGATCCGCGCGTGTTCCTGATGGGCGAGGACGTTGGCATGTACGGCGGCACCTATGCCTTCTCCAAGGGCTTCCTCGCCGAGTTCGGTCCGGAGCGCATCCGCGACACGCCGCTGTCGGAGCTCGGCTTCGTCGGCGCCGGCATCGGCGCGGCGCTGGGCGGCATGCGCCCCATAGTCGAGGTGATGACGGTCAATTTCAGCCTGCTGGCGCTGGACCAGATCGTGAACAGCGCGGCGACCTTCCGCCACATGTCGGGCGGCCAGTTTTCGGTGCCGCTGGTGATCCGCATGACCACCGGCGCCGGGCGCCAACTGGCGGCCCAGCACTCGCACAGCCTCGAAGGCTGGTACGCGCACATCCCCGGCATCAAGGTGCTGGCCCCCGCGACCATCGAGGATGCGCGCGGCATGCTGGCGCCGGCGCTGCGCGACCCCGACCCGGTGGTGATTTTCGAGCACGCGGCGCTGTTCAACATGGAAGGCGAGTTGCCGGACGACTGGAGCGTCGACATCAGCTCGGCCAAGGTGCGCCGCGCGGGCAAGGACGTCGCCATCATTACCCACGGCGGTTCGCTGCCGAAGGCGCTGGCGGCGGCGGAGACTCTCGCGGCCGAGGGCATTTCGGCCGAAGTGGTCGACCTGCGCGTGCTGCGTCTGCTGGACACCGCGACCATCGCCGCCTCGGTCGCCAAGTGCCACCGCGCCGTGGTGGTCGATGAAGGCTGGCGCACCGGCAGCCTCGCGGCAGAGGTGATGGCGCGCATCATGGAGAACGCCTTCTTTGAGCTCGATGCGCCGGTGGCGCGGGTCTGCTCGGAAGAGGTGCCGATTCCCTACGCCAGACATCTCGAAGAAGCGGCGCTGCCGCAGCCGGAGAAAATCGTCGCCGCCGTGCAGGAGATGCTGGGATGATCGAATTCAAGCTGCCTTCGCTGGGTGCCGACATGGACGAAGGCACCCTGCTCGAATGGAAAGTAGACGTCGGCGACACGGTGAAGAAAGGCCAGGTCGTGGCCATCGTCGACACGACGAAGACCGCGGTCGATGTCGAATCCTGGCAGGAAGGTACGGTCCATCGATTGATCGCCGAGATCGGGCAGAAGATGCCGGTCGGCACCGTCATGGCGCTGCTGCTCGCCGCGGGCGAAACCGCCCCGGCAGGAGTCGACGCCGGCGGCACGCCGCGGCCGGCGTCCGAGGCGGCGCCGGCGGTCCCGGCCGCCGCGCCTGCCGCTGCACCGGCTGTCGTAGCCGCCGCCCCGGGGCGTCGCATGATTTCACCGGCCGCGCGCAAGCATGCCGAGGAAAAGGGCGTCGACCTCGACAGCCTCACCGGCACCGGTCCGCACGGCGCGGTGACGCTGGAGGATGTGGAGAGGGCTGCGGCCCCGCGGCCGGTGCCGACCGTGGAGAAGTCCGCAGCGGAAAAGGCGGCGGTTCAGCAGGCGGCCAGGGCGGCGGACATGCGCAAGACCATCGCCGCCGCGATGAGCCGCTCCAAACGCGAGATTCCGCACTACTACGTCGCCGAGGACATTCCGCTGGCAAAGGCGCTGACTTGGCTGCAGGCGGCCAACGCGCAGCGGCCGATGGCCGAGCGCCTGCTGCCGGCGGCGCTGCTGCTGAAGGCGGTGGCCATGGCGCTGAAGCGCTTTCCCGAACTCAACGGTTACTGGCGTCAGGAGAACGGCAATGCCGGCTTCGTGCCGGGTGCCGCGATCAATCTCGGCGTGGCGATTTCGCTGCGCCAGGGCGGCCTGATCGCGCCGGCGCTGCTTGGCGCCGACGGCAAATCGCTGACGCAACTAATGCAGGAACTGACCGACCTGGTAAAGCGCACCCGCGCCGGCTCGCTGCGCAGTTCCGAGATGAGCGAGGCGACCATCACGGTGACCAATCTCGGCGACCAAGGATCGAATTCCGTGTTCGGCGTCATCACGCCGCCGCAGGTGGCGCTGGTGGGCTTCGGCCGCATTGCCGAACGGCCCTGGGCCGACAATGGCGGGCTCAAGGTGCTGCCGGTCGTCACGGCCAGCCTCTCGGCCGACCACCGCGTGTCGGACGGCCATCGCGGCGCGCTGTTCCTGATCGAACTCAACGAACTGTTGCAACGACCCGAGGAACTGGACAAATGACTACTTGCCCCCCATCCCCCTTTCCAGAAGAGGGGGCGACTGCGGTTCGCGGCCCGTCAGGCCGCTCCATGTTATTGGCTGTGCCTCCTTGGGGCGGCCCGGCGGAGGCGCCATGACCTATTCGGAAATCCGTGCCGTGGCGCTGGCCACGCTCCTGTCGATCGCGCCCGAGGTCGAGGTCGACGAGTTGCGCGACGACCGCACGCTGCGCAGCCAGGTGGATCTGGACTCGATGGACTGGCTGAATTTCCTGCTCGGGCTCCACGAGAAGCTCAAGGTGGAGATTCCCGAAGCCGACTACGCGAAGCTGATCACCCTCAACGACGTGGTGACCTACCTGCAAAAGAAACTCGGCGCCGCATGACGGCGCCGGAGCATGGACGGCTTGCGCAGCGATGCAGCTATCCGGCCGCCGACAATTTCCTGTGCGGCCTTGTCGACAGACGGGAATAGATGGAGTCGATGATTTCCGCTTCGCGCTCGTTGAGCGAGAAGAATCCGTAGCGCCGCCAGGCGCGGATCGCGCCGCGAAGTTCCTTGAACGAGAATGAAGTGTTCATTGCCTGTCTCCCGGGGAATTCGTCCGCCGAACGGACGCTTGACCGACTTGTATGCGAGGCCTTGTCGATTCCGTCTCGGCACTCTGGCACAGGCCCGCCGGGCCTGAAACCGCAAAAACCGCGGAAATTGCGGCCGATTTCGCCATCATGCCGACACGAGTCGAGGGCAGTCAGGATGCGGGACGGCGGCGGCGAAGAAATCGGCGTGCCGCCCGCGGTCTTCGTGCCCCTGACCGGAACCGCGAAGGACCGATCGATCCCCCTCTGTCGGTGCCGGGCATACATCGCGGTATCATCTCGAATGAATTGGATTTCCGGTCGCGCCATCGGGATCTGCGATGGCCGCAACCGGACCCGAACTGTCCTGAAACGTGCTTCGCCAAGAGGAGATAGATCGTGACCGAATATGAGAACAAGACCAGAGTGACGATTCTGACGGGGTCCTACCGCATCAAGGGTTACATCGATCTGCTGCCCGGGGCGCGCGTAACGGACTTCATGCAGGGATCGAAAGACTTCGTCGTGGTCATGGATGCCGAGGTCTATGAGGCGGAAGTGGCAGGCCGGCAGGTTCTTACCGCGCCGTTCATCGACCTCAATCGCAATCACATCGAGATAGTCACCACCTGCTAGCGGCCCGTTCGATGCGCTGAGATCTTGAGCGGGCGGAGATGACACCGCGCATGCGCGCCATGCTCCTCGACCGGCCCGGCACGCCGCTGCGCATGGTCGATCTGCCGGTGCCGCAACCGGGCCCCGGCACGCTCCTGATCGAAGTGGAGGCCTGCGGCGTCTGCCGCACGGATCTGCACCTGATCGACGGCGAACTGCCGCATCCCGTGCTGCCGATAATTCCGGGCCACGAGATCGTCGGCCGCGTCGCCGCCAGCGGCGCGGAGGTGACGGGATTCGTGCCCGGCCAGCGCGTCGGCGTGCCATGGCTGGGCTGGACCTGCGGCACATGCCGCTTCTGCGCCAGCGGCCGCGAAAATCTTTGCGACGCCGCCCGCTTCACCGGTTACCAGATCCACGGCGGCTATGCCGAATACACGGTGGCCGACGCGCGCTACTGCTTCCCCTTGCCCGCCGACGACAATGCGGCCGGCGCGGCCGCGTCGCTGGCGCCGCTGCTGTGCGCCGGGCTGATTGGCTACCGCGCCCTGCGCCTGGCCGGCGAGGCGCAGCGGGTCGGCATCTACGGTTTCGGCGCCGCCGCGCACATCGTCGCCCAGGTGCTGAAATTCGAGGGCAGCGAGTTCCATGCCTTCACCCGTCCCGGCGACGTCGCCAGCCAGGAATTTGCCCGCAGCCTCGGCGCCGCCTGGGCCGGCGGCGCCGACCGGAATCCGCCGTGCCTGCTCGACGCCGCGCTGATCTTCGCCCCGGCCGGACCCCTGGTGCCGGCGGCGCTGCGCCATCTGGACAAAGGCGGCTGCGTGGTCTGCGCCGGCATCCACATGAGCGACATTCCATCCTTCCCCTACAACATCCTCTGGGGCGAGCGCAGCATCCGCTCGGTGGCCAACCTGACCCGGCGCGACGGCCTCGAATTCCTCGAACTGGCGCCGCGCGTGCCGATCCGCAGCGAAGTGGTCCGCTTTCCGCTGGCGCAGGCCAACGAAGCGCTGGCGCAATTGCGTCGCGGCGACTTCCAGGGCGCCGCGGTGCTGACGATGAAAGGCTGACCGGCCGCCGGCCGGTCAGTCGCGATTGCCGCCGGATTCGGCCTTGGCGCGACGCCGGCGCTTGCCGCCGCCGGCGAAGGACTGGCGGACTTGCGACATTTCCATCATCCGTGTCGCGACCAGGTAGTTGATGCTGCCCTCCGGCACCACGCCGTCGTCATTGGGTTCGCCGGCCGCGATGCCGGTGAGGAGCTCGATGGCCTGCTCGACGCTGGCCACGGCATGGATGCGGAACTTGCCTTCCGCGCAGGCGGCCACCACATCCTGACGCAGCATCAGGTTCTTCAGGTTGGCTTCGGGGATCAGCACGCCCTGTTTGCCGGTGAGTCCGCGCAGGCGGCAGATGTCGAAGAAGCCTTCGATCTTTTCATTGACGCCGCCGATGGCCTGCACCATGCCGAACTGGTTGACCGAGCCGGTGATGGCGAGCGACTGGTCGATCGGCGCCCCGGACAAGGCCGACAGCAGCGCGCAAAGCTCGGCCAGCGACGCGCTGTCGCCTTCGACCGGGCCGTAGGACTGCTCGAACACCAGGCTCGCCGAAAGCGACAGCGGCACCTGGCTGGAATAGCGCGTGGCGAGGAAGGATGACAGGATCATCACGCCCTTGGAATGGATCGGGCCGCCCATTTCCGTTTCGCGCTCGATGTCGATGACGTCGCCCTCGCCCACCCGCACCGTCGCCGTGATGCGCACCGGATGGGCAAAGCGGAAGTCGCCGAGTTCGATCACCGCCAGGGCGTTGATCTGGCCGACATGGCCGCCGCTCGACGTGATCAGCAGGGTGTTCTGCAGGATCGCCTCCTGGTAGCGGTCGCGCACCCGGTCGTGGCGCCGGATCTGGGTCGCCAGCGCTGCCTCGACATCGTCCGCGCCGACCGTGGCGCGGCCGGCGCGGACGGCGCAATGCTCCGCCTCGTGCAGCAGATTGACCACGTGGTCGGTGTTGGTCGACAGGCGCTGCGCATCGCCGACGAAACGCGCCGACTGCTCGATGACGCGCGCCACGGCGGCGCGCTCGAACGGGCGTAGTCCATCGCGGCGGCAGAGGTCGGCGATCCTGCGCGCATAACGCCGCGTGTTGTCGTCGCTGCGCTCGACATCGGTTTCGAAGTCGGCGGCGACGCGGAACAGTTCGCTGAATTCGGGATCGTATTCTTTCAGCAGGTAGTAGAGCATCGGCTCGCCGAACAGCACGACCTTGCACGACAGCCTGATCGGCGCCGGCACCAGCGGCAGGCCGCTGGCGAAACCCAGTGTCCGCTCCAGCGACTCGATGCGAACCTCGCCGGCCTTGAGCGTGCGCTTGAGGGCGTCCCAGGCATAGGGCTGGCGCAGCAGCTTGTCGGCATCGAGCATCAGGAAGCCGCCGTTGGCGCGATGCAGGGCGCCGGCCTTGATCAGGGTGAAATTGGTCACCAGCGTGCCCATGTGGGCGAGGTGATCGACGCGGCCGACCAGATTGGGAAAGGTCGGGTTGTCTTCGGTGATGATCGGGGCCGATTTGCTGCCGCCGTGATCGACCAGCAGGTTGGCCTGGTAGCGCTGCACCGAAAGGCCGTCGCCGGTCAGTTCGAAGCCCTCGCTTTCGCCGTGCTGTTCGCGCAGGCCTTCGCCGTATTCGACGATGTCCGCCAGCACTTCGTCGAGAAAGCTCAGCACGTTCTCCAGCCCGGTGTAGCGCTCTTTCAGTTCGTCGATCAGGTGGCCGATGGCGAGGCTCATGGTGTCGCGGCCGAGCTGCTTGAGCCGCCCCTGCATTTCCCGCCGCCAGCGCGGAAACTGATGCAGCAGCTTCTGCAGGCGCTCGCCGAACTTCTCCATGACATGGCCGAGGCGCGGCTTCTCCTCGTCGGGCAGCGCGGCAAACACATCCGGAGTCATCGGCTCCTCGCCGGAGAGCGGCGCAAAAGCGAAACCTTGCGGTGTGCGTATCAGCGCGAATCCCTGCTCGCGGGATTCGTCGCCGAGCTGGTTCAGGGCGGCGGCTTCGCGTTCCTTGAGTTCGTTCTGGATGGCTTCGGCATGGCTGCGGAAATCCTCGCTGTCGAAGGCCGCGGAGATGGCCGGCTCCAGCTCCTCGATCAGCTTTTGCATGTCGCGCCGCAACTCGGCGCCGCGGCCCGGCGGCAACGTCAGCACACGCGGCGACTGGGTATTGCCGAAGTTATTGACGTAGCAATAGTCCTCGGGCGCGGGCATGGTCGCCGCCCTGGCCGCGAGCAGCTCACGCACGTCGTCGTGACGGCTGCTGCCCGGTTCGCCGAGGACGAACAGGTTGTAGCCGGGACGATCGATGTCGATGGCGAAGCGCACGGCTTCCACTGCGCGCGCCTGGCCGAAAATGTCTTCCAGCGGCGGCAGTTGGTCGGAGGTTTCGAAATCGAGCAGGGTGGGATCGCAACGGCGATACAAGGCCTGCGCATCGACGGGCTTCAGGTCAGTCAGGGCGGGTGCGCCCGGAGTGCTTGTTCTGGTCATTTGTCCCCGCCGGTTCGTGTCGGACCGGTCCATCCGCGTTGATGGGGCCCGTTCTTGTTCGTGTTCCGGGCAGGACGGATTATGCCGCCAATCGCGCTTCGGGAAAATCAGCTGTCGTGCCGGGCCGGCGCGACAGTCGACGCCGGCAGCACGGCGCCGAAGCGCGCCTTACACGCAGCCGGTAGGCTTCGGCATCCCCGCGTAACGTGCGGCTTGCTTCGCCGGGCCGTAGGGGAACAGATCGAAAAGATATTTCTTGTCGCCGAACTGCTCGCCGAGCTCGCCGCCGATCAGCTTCGACATGACGCGCAGATTGGGCGCCGTGCCGTTTTCGGCGTAGTAGTCGCGGATCCAGCGCACCACCTGCCAGTGCTCGTCGGCCAGGGCGAGCTGGTCGCGCTCGGCGAGGACTTTCGCCACGTCTTCGCTCCAGTCGTCCAGCGAGGCGAGGTAGCCCTCGGCATCGGTTTCAATCTCACGGCCATTTACGTTGATCATGTTTTGTTCTCTCTGTTGGGGTTCGGGGTATTACTTGACTATTTTTGTCGGATTATAAGGCAGAAATCCGGCAAACGCAAAATGGCCGCCTGCAGCGCCTTTCGCGCAGGCTGTCCGCCGGCGTCCGGTGCGCCTTGAGGCCGGACAGGCCGAGAACCCGTACTGGACGCACGGGTCTCAAATCCGGATAATTCGACCGTATCCGATTGACGATGACCTGCGTGGATGGGAACTCCCGGCGCAGGTCAATTTTTTCCCCTAGTTCGAGAGCTCACCATGGCCGCCGTCATGCCGCAGTTGACCAATCCGTTGGCACCGCCGCCCGCAACCAGCCGGCTTCTGCTTTCCGGCAACGAAGCCGTTGCCCGCGCCGTCTGGGAATCCGGCGTGCGCGTTGCCGCCGCCTATCCCGGCACCCCGGCGACCGAAATCATCGAGTCGCTGGCGCGCTATCCCGATCTGCATGCCGAATGGTCGGTCAATGAGAAGGTCTCGATGGAAGTCGCCCTCGGCGCGTCGATGACCGGGGCCCGGTCTTTCTGCGCCATGAAGCACGTCGGCCTCAATGTCGCCAGCGACTGCCTGATGACCATGACCATCACCGGCGCTTACGGCGGCCTCGTGGTGGCCGTGGCCGACGACGTCGGCCTGTCCTCGTCGCAGAACGAACAGGATTCGCGCTTCTGGGGCCGCTTCGCGCACCTGCCGGTGCTGGAGCCGGCCGATTCGCAGGAAGCCTACGAGATGACGAAGTTCGCCTTCGGCCTCTCCGAGCAATACGAAACGCCGGTGCTGCTGCGCCTCACCACGCGCATCTGCCACGTCAAGGGGCTGGTCGTCGTCGGCGAGCGCGAGGCGCACGAGCCCGCCGGCTTCGTCAAGAACCCCGAGCGCTGGGTGATGGTGCCGGCCCACGCCAGGATGCGCATCCCCAGCCTGTTCCAGCGCGACGAAACCCTGCGCGGCGTGTCCGAGGCATCGCCGCTCAACGTGCTGGAGCCGGGCAGCGACCGCAGCGTCGGCTTCGTCGCCTCGGGCCCTGCCTACATGCATGTCAAGGAAGCCTTCCCGAATGCGCCGGTGCTGAAGCTGGGCATGTCCCACCCCTGGCCGCCGGAAAAGATGCGCGCGCTGGCGGCGATGTGCGACACGCTGGTGGTGGTCGAGGAAACCGAGCAACTGCTCGAAACGGAAGTCAGGGCGGCCGGCATCGCCTGCCATGGCAAGGACGTGCTGCCGAAGATGGGCGAGCTGTCGCCGCAAGTGCTGCTGCCGGCGGTGAATCGACTGCTCGGCAGGGAAGTGCCGCCGCCGCCGCCCGCCGCGGCGCCGCTGAAAGTCTTCCCGCGGCCGCCGACGCTGTGCGCATCGTGCCCGCACATGGGCATCTACTACACGCTGTCGCAGATCAAGAACATCATCGTCTCCGGCGACATCGGCTGCTACACCCTCGGCGCCGGCCATCCGTGGAATGCGCTGGATACCACGATCTGCATGGGCGCCACGATGGGCGTCGCGCTCGGCATGGACAAGGGTCGCGGCGCGGCCGACAAGAACAAGCGCATCCTGGCCGTGATCGGCGATTCCACCTTCATGCACATGGGCATGCAGGGCCTGCTCGACATCACCTACAACAAGGGCAATGTCACCGTCCTGCTGCTCGACAACAACACCACGGGCATGACCGGCGGCCAGGCGACACCCGCCTCGGGCAAGGACATCCACGGCAAGGAGGCGCCGCGCGTCGACCTGGCCAAGGTAGTCGAGGCGCTCGGCGTGCCCAACGAGCGGATCAAGGTGGTGGACCCCTACGAACTGCCGGTGCTGTTCAAGACCATCCGCGACGAAATCAAGATCGAGGGCCCTTCGGTGATCATCGCGCGCCGGCCCTGCGTGCTGATCGACGACTTCAAGCCCTTCCGTCCCTATCTGGTCGAGGAAGACAAGTGCACGGGCTGCGGCAACTGTCTCGAAGTCGGCTGCCCGGCGATCCACGTCACGAGCCGCGAGAAGGTGATCAAACCCTCCGGCAAGGAAGTCGAGCTGGCCTTTGTCAATATCGACAACCAGGCCTGCACCGGCTGCGGCCTGTGCGTCCAGCCCTGCGCGCCGGACGCCATTCAGCACGTGCCGCGACGCGACATTCCGATCCATATCGTCAAGACTTGATCCCGCCCGCCATGAGCCAGAACGACATCACCAACATTCTCGTCTGCGGCATCGGCGGCCAGGGCGTCATGACGGCCACCGAGATTCTCGCCGAGGCGGCCATCGCCGAAGGGCACGACGTCAAGAAAACCGAAGTGGCCGGCATGGCCCAGCGCGGCGGCGTGGTGACCTCGCACCTGCGCTTCGGCCGCAAGGTGCTCTCGCCGCAGATCGAGCCGGGCACGGTGCAGGTGCTGCTCGGCTTCGAGGGCGCCGAGGCGCTGCGCTGGTCGCACTATCTGCGGCCCGACGGCCTGGCGCTGGTGAACAACGCCAAGCTGGTGCCGCCCGTGGTCGAACTCGGCCTCTTCGATTACCCCGAAGACCCGACCGGCCAGATGCGCGCCGCAGGCCGCCGTGTCGTCTCCTTCGATGCCATGTCGATCGCGCGCGATCTGGGCGAGGTCCGGCTCGGCAATACCGTCATGCTCGGCGCCATCGCCGACTACCTGCCCTTCTCGCCGGACGTGCTGCTGGCCTGCATCGTCAAGCGCTTCGCGCGCAAGGGCGATCAGGTGGTGGAAGCCAATCGCAAGGCGTTCGCCGCTGGCCGCGAAGCCGTAGCCAGACAACTCGGCGCGAGCGTGAATAATCCGGCGGCCCACGCCTGACCCATCCAACAAGATCACGCGGAACAGACCATGATTGCAAGAATCATCGACGGCAACGCCCTTTCGACGGAAATCCGCGGCCAGCTGGCCGAACGGGCCGCCGCGCTGAAGAACAAGGGCGTCACCCCCTGCCTCGCCGCGATCCTGGTCGGCGAAGACCCGGCTTCCGCGGTATATGTGCGCAACAAGGTCGCCGCCTGCGAAAAGGCCGGCATGCGTTCGATCAAGGACGTCTATGCCGCCGATGTCGACCCGGCAGTGGTGTTCGCCCGGATCGCGGAACTGAATGCCGACCCCTCGGTACATGGCATCCTGGTGCAACTGCCGCTGCCGAAGCACTTCGATTCCGATGCCGTGCTTGAAGCCATCTCGCCCGAGAAGGACGTCGACGGCTTCCACGCCGAAAACGTCGGTGCGCTGATGCAGGGCAACCCGCGCTTCATTCCCTGCACGCCTTACGGCGTCATGAAAATGCTGGCGAGCGCCAACGTCCCGCTGAAGGGCGCCGAAGTCGTCATCGTCGGCCGCAGCAACATCGTCGGCAAGCCGATGGCCATGCTGCTGCTGGCACAGAGCTGCACCGTCACCATCTGCCATTCGCAGTCGAAGGACCTGGCCTTCCATACCAAGCGCGCCGACATCCTGGTGGCGGCCGTCGGCCGCGCGAAGATGATCACCGGCGACATGATCAAGCCGGGCGCCACGGTAATCGACGTCGGCATCAACCGCACGCCCGAGGGCAAGCTGTGCGGCGACGTCGATTTCGAAACCGCTTCGGCCGTTGCCGGCGTCATCACCCCGGTGCCGGGCGGCGTCGGTCCGATGACGATCACCATGCTGCTGACCAACACGCTGGAAGCCGCTGAACGTACGCAAATGAGGTGCGCAAAATGAAGCCACTGGTCGGGATCGTGATGGGCTCGGATTCGGACTGGCCCGTGATGCAGGCGGCGGCGCAGATGCTGAAGGAATTCGGCGTGCCTTACGAGGCGCGCGTCGTCTCCGCCCACCGCACGCCCGACCTGCTGTTCGACTACGCCGCCGTGGCCCAGGAACGCGACCTGCGCGCGATCATCGCCGGCGCCGGCGGCGCCGCCCACCTGCCCGGCATGCTGGCGGCGAAGACCATCGTGCCGGTGCTCGGCGTGCCGGTGCCATCGAAGCACCTCAACGGCCTCGATTCCCTGCTCTCCATCGTGCAGATGCCGAAGGGCGTTCCGGTTGCCACCTTCGCCATCGGCGAAGCCGGCGCCGCCAACGCCGCCCTCACCGCCATCGCCATCATCGCCACCGCCAACGACGACTTCGGCCGCGCGCTGGCGCAAAAGCTGGAGGATTTCCGCACGCGCCAGAGCGAAAAAGTGTTGGAAATGAAACTGCCCGATCTCTGATGGACATCGCCGCGGTTCGCACCTATTTCACCGGCCTGCAGGACCGCATCGTCGGCGAACTCGACGTCATCGAAGGCGCGCCTTTCCTGCGCGATGCCTGGGACCGGCCGCAGGGTGGTGGCGGGGTTTCCCGACTGATCGAAGACGGCAAGGTTTTCGAACGCGGCGGCGTCAATTTCTCGCACGTCAAGGGCGATCGGATGCCCGCCTCGGCGACCGCACACCGCCCCGAACTGGAAGGTCGCCGCTGGGAGGCCATGGGCGTCTCGCTGGTGCTGCATCCGCTCAATCCGTATTGCCCGACTTCGCACATGAACGTACGCTTCTTCGTCGCCGAAAAGGAGGGCGAAGAGCCGGTGTGGTGGTTCGGCGGCGGCATGGACCTGACGCCCTATTACGGCTTCGAGGACGACGCGCGGCATTTCCACCGGACCTGCCGCGACGCGCTGACGTCCTTCGGCCCGGAGGTCCATGCGCGCTACAAGAAATGGTGCGATGACTATTTCTTCCTCAAGCACCGCAACGAAGCGCGCGGCATCGGCGGCATTTTCTTCGACGACCTCAACGAAGGCGGCGAAGGTGGCGAAACTCCGTTTCAACGCTGCTTCGACCTGACGCAGGCGGTCGGCAACAGCTTCACCACCGCCTACCTGCCGCTCGTCGCACGCCGCCGCAACATACCCTATGGCGAACGAGAGCGCGACTTCCAGGCCTACCGACGCGGGCGCTATGTCGAATTCAACCTGGTCTGGGATCGCGGCACGCTGTTCGGCCTGCAATCGGGCGGACGCACCGAGTCGATCCTGATGTCGCTGCCCCCCGTCGTCAAGTGGCGGTATCGCTGGGAGCCGGCAGCCGGCACCGAGGAAGCCCGCCTCTACAGCGACTTCCTGCCGCCGCGCGACTGGCTCTGACTCCAGATCGCCGTACCGCCAGCGTCGACTCTCGACATGCGGCCAGCCGGAACCGGACAGCTTTCCGCACGCCACGCGCCTTCTCTCCGAGGTTTCGCATGAGTCATCAATTCAACTTCTGCCCCAATTGCGCAACGCCCCTGCAACTGCTTTCGGCGATGGAGGACAGCGGCCCGAAGGTGCGGCTGCGCTGCCCGGCCTGCGAGTGGACTCACTGGAACAACCCGACGCCGGTGCTGGCCGCGATCATCGAGATGGCCGACCGCGACGGCCAGGTACTGCTGGCGCGCAATGCGGCGTGGCAAGGCCGGATGTTCGCCCTGATCACCGGGTTCATGGAAGCCGGCGAAACGCCGCAGGACGGCATCGCCCGCGAGGTGCTGGAAGAAACCGGTTTGCGCATCGATGCGCCCGCGCTGGTCGGCGTGTATGACTTCCAGCGCATGAACCAGATCATCATCGCCTATCACGTGCGGGCGAGCGGTGAGATCGTGCTGTCTCCGGAGCTTGCCGAGTACCGGTTGTTCCGTCCCGAAGCCCTCAAGTGCTGGCCCGCCGGCACCGGCTATGCGCTGGCCGACTGGCTCACCGCGCGAGGCATCGCGCCGAAGTGGATCGAACTGCCGCAGAACCCTGAAGCTCCGGCGTCCGGGCGCTGACGCTGCGTCGGCTCAGAGTACCGCTGCGGCCCGGTAGTGGCGTACCGCCAGCTCCGACTCGTCGAGCTGGTCGAGCAGTTGCGCGAGTTCGACATGGGCGGGGCGCGAGGGCGCGATGGCCAGCGCGGCTTCCAGATAGCTCCTCGCCTTGCCCCATAGTTGCTGCTGGCGACACAGGCGACCGAGGGTGAATAGCAGGGTCCCGTCGCGCGGCATGCGCTGCAACCACTTTTCCGCCTGCGCGATGCGTCCGAGCACGTCGCCGGCAGGCTCGCCGGGCCGGCCGCACTCGCCATAGGCCAGGACCAGCGTGGCGTCCCACTGTTCCTCCAGCGCGTCCTCGATCACGCGCTGGGCCTCGCGACAGTCGCCCGCCGCCATCAGCGCGCGCGCCGTTTCCAGCGCCAGCGAAGGCTCGGCGCGGTCGTTCTCGTCCAGCTCGTGCCAGTAGCGCATCAGGCCGGAAGGATCCTCGCGCAAGCCGCGCAGGGCTTCGCGCACGGCGCGGCTGCGAATCGGCGCGGCCTGCTCGGCAGTCAACGCCTGATGCTTTTCGAGCTGGCGCACCAGGCGCGCCACCTCGCGCCAGTTGCCCAGGCCCTGTTCTGCCCGCAAGGAGAGGCGCAGGGCGGCGATATGCCGCCCTTCAGCCGCCGCGAACCGGTGCAAGGCATCGCGGGCATCCTCGAAGCGGCGCTCTTCCAGGGCGAATTCGGCTTCGGTCATCAGGCGCGCCGCCTGCAAGCCTTTGCTGTCATACGCGCGCATGCGCTTGGCCCATTCCGCCGTGCGCTCCGCATCGCGCAAGGCGTGCGCGGCGCGCCAGCCGGCCAGCGCCAGCATGCCGGCACGCGTTTGGGCCGGCCAGGCTTTCTCGGCGCAGCGCATGGCGTGACCGTAGCGGCCCTCCTGCAACAGGCGCCAGGCATCGTGCAAGGCGAGCGCGGTCTTCTCCTGCCGTCGCCGCCGGCGGAATTCCGCCACCGCACGCGGCAGTCCGAGCGTGTGGCTGACGGCGCGCGCCAGCAGATACACCACAAAGAAGCCGACGATGGAGGCCAGCAGGAACAGATTGAGCGAAACTTCGGCGCGCCACGGCGGCAGCACCAGCAGCACGTAGCCGTCGTTGTAGCGCGCGGCGAGCGCAAGTCCCACCGCCGCCGCTGCGAGAATCAGTAACCAGAGCACGGCGCGCATCGCGATGCCTACCGGGCGGCGCCCGCGCCCCGTTCGCGGGCGAACTTCAGATTGCGCAGCGCCGTGAGTGTCTCCGCGAGCCCCGGCATGTCGAAGGTGACATCGGTGGTCGCCAGCGTCTTCAAGGTTCCCTGCGCTGCCTGCACCGGCTTGGCGCGACCGTCGAAGTAACGCTCGAGATGCTCGCGCGACTGGCGTATTTCCTCGCGGAAGGTCTTGCCGTCGCGCTGCAGCAGCGCGAGGCGGGCGTTGAGCAGGCGCAGCTTGAGGTTCTCGCGCAGGAAGAAACTCTGGGTGGGCGAGAGCAGCGCGGGATCGTTCTGGTCGATGCGCTCGAGGCGCACCAACTGCCGGAATTCGCGCCACAGATCGGTGCCGAGCTGGCGCCAGTAATCCGCGCTGACCGGCTTCGCCGGCGTTGCCGGCTTCGCCGTATCCGCCTTGGGTCGCTGTTCGTAGGCCAGCGGCAGGCTGTCGATCACTGCCACCACGCTTTCGATCTTCAGCGACAGGCCGGTGACATTCGCGCCAGGCGTCGCCTTGAGACGTTCGATGTCGCGCGCGATGAGCTTTCTGACGGGCAGGAATTGCGGCTGGACCGAGCGGGCAAGACGGGCGTCCGCTCCCTGCAGCGCGATCAGTGCCGCCTCGACGTTTCCTGCAAACTGAAGCTGCTGCATGGCGATCACCACCGCTTGCTCGACTTCCGCCAGGACACGCTCGTCGCGGCTGCTGGAGAGTTCCTGGTACATGGCTTCCAGCGCCAGGGCCTGACTCTGCGCCTCGGCCAGTTTCGCCTCGAGCACCCCGACCTTGGCCTGCAGGGCGGCCAGGGCTTCCTGGCTTTGCCGTGCCAGCATGCGTCCTTCCTTGGCCACGGCGTCGCCTTCGCCCAGGCGGCGCGCGAGTTCCTGCTGGAGACTGCTGACCTGGATGCGGGTGTCGACCCACTGGGCGACGACAATCACCGTGGCAACCAGCGCAACGCGCAGCACCGGCCGGCGCAATGCATCGCGCCAACCTCCGGCGGGCGGCGGGGATTCAGTTTGAACGGGAGTTTCCATGAGAGTCGAAGTATTGCACGAGTCCGGCCATCAAGCCGTCATCGCCGGGACCCGTCGCGATCACCCTGGCCAGGCCCAGGGCCTCGGCCTGTTCGGCAATGCGCAGGTGCGGCACGAAAGCCGGCGTCTTCTTCAGCCATGCCTGACCGAGGCGACCGACCATGTCGAAAAAATTGCGCAGGCCTTCGCTGCTGGTCAGGGTCACGGCGTCGAGTTGCCCATGCTCCCACAGCTTGAGCAGAGGCGCGGGATCGAGTTGCGGTCTGGCGCGGCGATAGCAGGTCACGTACTCGACCGTGGCGCCGCGCGCCTTGAGCGTCTCGCCCAGCAGCTCGCGGCCGCCGTCGCCGCGAAAAATGATCACGCGGCGGCCGCGCACATCGATCAGTTCGGGAAGTTCCAGCAAGGTCTCGGAGTCGAAGCGCAGGGGCGGCGAGATGACGTCATGAATGCCGCGACGCGCCAGTTCGCGCTCGCTGCTCTTGCCCAGCGCCGCGACACGCAGCGTCGCCGGCCAGGAACGGCGCGGCAGAATGACGTCCAGCGCCTTCTCGATGGCATTGGGGCTGACGAACACCGCGAGGTCGAATCCGTCGAGGCGAATTGCGATATCGAGCAGCGGTACAAGGTCTTCGACGTCGCGAATCTCAAGCACCGGGTAGAGTACCGGGATCGCTCCCTGCCCGGTCAAGGCCGTGGCGAAATGCGCGGCCTGACCGGCCGGGCGCGTCACCACGACATGGCGGCCGGCCAGCGGCATAGTTAGCCGCCGAGCGTTGCGAGAATTTCGGCGGCGCCCTGCTTGCGCAGTTCTTCCGCCAATCGCAGACCGAGAGCCTCGGGATCCGTCGCACTGCCGCCGAGTTCGGCCCGCGCCATGCGCACGCCATCGGGAGAGGCGACGAAGCCGCGCAGATGGAGGCTGCCGGCACGCATCTCGGCGTAGGCTCCGAGCGGGACTTCGCAACTGCCTGCGAGCGCGCGCGACACCGCGCGCTCGGCACGCACACAGGCAGCGGTGACCTCATCGTTCAGCGGCGCGACCCAGGCGGCAACTTCCGGTCGCGAAGCCAGCGCTTCGATTCCCAGCGCGCCCTGCCCTGCGGCGGGCAGCGAATCTTCGGCGGGCAGCACGGCGCGGATGCGATCGCCGAGGCCCAGGCGCCTGAGTCCCGCCGCCGCGAGAATGATGGCGTCGAACTGACCCTCGTCGAGCTTGCGCAGGCGGGTGTCGAGATTGCCGCGCAGGGGCGTCACGGCAAGCCAGGGGTAGCGCGCATGCAGTTGCGCTTCGCGGCGCAGGCTGGAGGTGCCGACCACGGCGCCGGGCGGCATGTCTTCCAGGCTGGCGTACTTGCTCGACACCATGGCATCCAGCGGTACTTCGCGCGGACCGATGGCGACCAGGGAGAACTCCGGCTCCATCTGCATCGGCACGTCCTTCATGGAGTGCACGGCGAGATCGGCCGCGCCGTTGAGCAGTGCGGCCTCGAGTTCCTTGACGAAGAGGCCCTTGCCCC
Organism: Sulfuritalea sp.; assembly: GCA_030247575.1. Classification (GTDB taxonomy): domain Bacteria; phylum Pseudomonadota; class Gammaproteobacteria; order Burkholderiales; family Rhodocyclaceae; genus Sulfuritalea. The sequence continues at coordinate 113,125 of JAOTRV010000003.1, read as the reverse complement.
CGACCTTGGACAGGGGCCGGTCGAGAATCTGGTCACCGCGCGTGGTCATGCCGGACAACTCGACCTGACAGGCCGGATACAGTTGCTGCAGCAGGCTGCGCACGTGCTCGGCCTGCCACAATGCCAGACGGGATTCGCGCGTGGCGATGACGATGCGTTTGGGAGGAGATGCGGGAGAAGTTGCTGAACTCACTGGACGACCGATCGATGGAGATTGAACTACCTGGCGGATGCCGCTCGCCGGGCCGCCTCAGCGGTCTTGCAGCAGCATGATTTTGCTCGCAATTCTAGCAGCCTGCGGCACTCCCGGTGCGCCGCGCCGGAAGCGAAAAGGCCTCCCTCAGGAGGCCTTCGGTCCCGGGGCCGCAAGTATCAGCCGGCGCTCGGACGCGCCAGCGACGCGCTCTCGACCCAGCGCTTGATGCGATTGGCATCGCCGATGCGGGTCATCTTGCCCCATGAATCGAGCAGCACGATGATCGTCGGCTTGTTGTTGAGCCAGGCCTGCATCACCAGGCATTTTCCGGCCTCGTTGATGTAACCGGTCTTGGACAGGCCGATCTCCCAGGTCGGGCTCTTGACCAGGGTGTTGGTATTGCGGAACTGCTGCGGCCGGCCGGCGATGCTGAACTCGCCTTCGGACGTCGTCGAGAACTCGCGAATCAGCGGGTACTGATGCGCAGCATCGACCATTTTCGCCAGATCACGCGGACTCGACACATTGGCCGCCGTCAGACCCGTCGGATCCTGGAACCGCGTATCGACCAGACCGAGCAGTTGCGCCTTCTGGTTCATGGCGACAATGAAGGCGTCCCGACCGCCGGGATAATGGCGCGACAGGGCGGAAGCCGCACGGTTTTCCGAGGACATCAGGGCCAGGCGCAGCATTTCCTCGCGCGCCAGATGGGTGCCGACCTTGAGCCGCGAACGCGTGCCCTTGACCATATCGACATCCTCCTCGCCGATGGCCAGGGGTTCGGTGAGGTCGGGTTTGGCATCCAGCACCACCATCGCCGTCATCAGCTTGGTGATCGATGCGATCGGCAATACGGCGTTGGGATTCTTTTCGAACAGGACCGCGCCCGTGGCCTGATCCAGTACCAGCGCGGCTGAGGACTGCAAGGCAAGATGATGGGCATCGTCATACGAGGCAGCGCGCCGTGCGGTATGGGCGCGAACCTTGTGCCGGGCAGTAATCTGCATCGATACCCGCGGAGACTTGGCGGCGGTTGCCTTCTTCTTCTTGGCAGCGGCCTCGGCCTGGACCGGCGTCGCGCCAGCGCCGACTATTGCCGCCAGCAACAACATCAGTAGTGCTTTTTTCATGGAGATGCCCCTCCTGCGATCGACGCATTCTAGCAGAGGATATCCCCTCCGAAATAAGCGTTATAGACAGTTTTCCATTTGAATAAACGAGTTAAGCGCCATCTCTCGACAACAACATTAACTCAGATCAAGAAACGGCTCACCTGCTTCCGGCACCGGCGCCGCCCGCCGGAAACGACCGCGCCGGATACCGTGCCAAGAACTCAACTGGTGCCCTTGGCCTGCTGCTGCGCTTCCACCGACAGCAGCGCGGTGACATTCACAATGCGCCTGACGGTCGCGGTCGGCGTCAGGATGTGCACCGGACGCGCGGCGCCGAGCAGCAGCGGACCCACCGTCAATCCGTCACCCGCGGACGTCTTGATCAGATTGAAGGAGATGTTGGCAGCGTCCAGCGTCGGCATGATCAGCAGGTTGGCCTGGCCTTTCAGCGTCGAATCGGGAAACACCTGGCGCCGGATGTCCTCGGAAAGCGCCGCGTCGCCGTGCATCTCGCCATCCACTTCGAGTTGCGGCGCCGTGCTGCGCAGGATTTCCAGCGCACGGCGCATCTTGATCGCCGTCGGCGTGTCCTCGGTGCCGAAACTCGAATGCGACAACAGCGCCACCTTGGGCGTCAGGCCGAAGCGGGCGACTTCGTCGGCGGCCAACCGGGTCATCTCCGCGAGCTGTTCGGCCGTCGGATCGTAATTGACATAGGTATCGCCGATGAACAGCGTGCGGCGCGGCAGCACCAGCATGTTCATGGCGTAGAAATTCCCGATCCCCGGCTTCCTGCCGATCGCGGTTTCGATATAGCGCAAATGCAGCGAATGCTTGCCGAAGGTGCCGCACAGCATCGCGTCCGCATAGTTGTGACGTACCAGCATGGCGCCGATCAGCGTGGTGCGCCGGCGCATCTCGCGCTTGGCGTATTCGACGCTGATGCCCTTGCGTGACATCAGGCTGTAATAGTCCTGCCATAGCTCCTTGTAGCGCAGATCGAAATCCGGGTTGACCAGTTCGAAATGCTCGCCGGCGCGGATCCGCAGGCCATGACGGGTGATGCTCTTTTCCACCACATCTGGACGACCGATGAGTATCGGCAGCGCCAGGCCCTCGTCGCACACGGTCTGCACTGCGCGCAGCACGCGCTCGTCCTCGCCTTCGCAGAACACCACACGCGCCGGCTTCTTCCTGGCGGCGGCAAACACCGGGCGCATCAGGAGCCCGGTCGAATAGACGAAATCGTTCAGTTGCTGGGCATAGGCATCCATGTCGGCCAGCGGCCGCGTGGCGACGCCGGAATCCATCGCCGCCTGAGCCACTGCCGGCGCCACCTTGATGATGAGCCGGGGATCGAAGGGTTTCGGAATCAGGTACTCCGGACCGAAGGAAAGCTCCTCCGTGCCATAGGCGGCGGTCACCACTTCCGACTGCTCGGCGTGCGCGAGTTCGGCAATCGCCCTTACCGCCGCCACTTTCATTGCCTCGTTGATGGTCGTCGCGCCCACGTCCAGCGCGCCCCTGAACATGTAGGGAAAACAAAGAACATTGTTGACCTGGTTGGGGTAATCCGAACGGCCGGTGCCGATGATGGCATCGGGGCGCACGGCCTTGGCGTCTTCCGGACGAATTTCGGGATCGGGATTGGCCATCGCCAGAATCAGCGGGTCACGCGCCATGGTCTTGACCATCTCCTGTTTCAGCACGCCGGCCGCAGACAGGCCCAGGAAGATGTCGGCGCCGACGATCGCATCGCCGAGCGTTCGGGCATCCGTTGCCTGCGCATAGCGCTGCTTCGAAGGGTCGAGTCCCTCGCGCCCGGCGTGGATCACGCCCTTGCTGTCGACCGCGAAGACATTCTTTGGATCGAGACCGAGGCTGACCAGCAGATCGAGGCAGGCGATCGCCGCCGCGCCCGCGCCCGAGCAGACCAGCTTGACTTTGGCGATGTCCTTGCCGACCACGCGCATGCCGTTCAGCACGGCGGCACTGGCAATGATGGCCGTGCCGTGCTGATCGTCGTGAAATACCGGGATCTTCATCCGCTCGCGCAGCTTGGACTCGACATAGAAGCACTCGGGCGCCTTGATGTCTTCCAGATTGATGCCACCGAAGGTCGGCTCCAGCGAGGCGATGATGTCCACCAGCTTGTCGGGATCGTTCTCGGCAACCTCGATGTCGAAGACGTCGACGCCGGCGAACTTCTTGAACAACACACCCTTGCCTTCCATCACCGGCTTGCCGGCCAGCGGCCCGATATTGCCCAGTCCCAGCACCGCCGTGCCGTTGGTGATGACCGCCACGAGATTGGCGCGCGAGGTATACAAGGCCGCCGTCGCGGGATCGCGCTCGATCTCGTCGCAGGCCGCGGCGACGCCCGGCGAATAGGCGAGCGACAGGTCGGCCTGGCTGGTCAGCGCCTTGGTCGGGGTAACGGCGATCTTGCCGGGTTTGGGACTGCGGTGATATTCCAGTGCCGCAGCGCGAATGCGTTCGTCCATGAATTTTCTCCTTGTGCTTTGACCACGATTGTAGCGCGGTGCCCGCACCAGAGCGCCGCGCGCCGCAGTCGATTGTGGGATAATCGCCGGCTCGTTCAGCTCCGCGACCCGGGCCACCTGCCCGCCGCTGAGAACTGCCGGAGGCCACGTCGACGCCCCCTTCGATCGCGCGACCGACCGGCGCGGATTCACAATCAAAGTGGAGATTTTCGCCTCATGAACCAGCCCAAGCAGATCCAGGCCCCCGCCTACGTCAAACACGCCAAGCTGAGTGCCTGGGTTGCCGAAGTTGCGGCACTCACCGAGCCCGACAACGTTGTCTGGTGTGACGGCTCGCCGGAAGAAGCCGATCGCCTCTTTGCCCAAATGGTCGCGTCCGGCAGCATGATCAAACTCAATCCGGCGAAGCGCAAGAACTCCTACCTCGCCTTGTCCGATCCGTCGGACGTCGCCCGTGTCGAAGACCGGACCTACGTCTGTACCTCGGACCCGGAGGATGCGGGCCCCAACAACAACTGGGAACATCCGGACAAGATGAAGACCACGCTGCGCGGCCTGTTCAAGGGTTGCATGCGCGGGCGCACCATGTACGTGATTCCGTTCTCGATGGGCCCCATCGGTTCGCCGATCGCCCACATCGGCGTCGAGCTTTCCGACAGCCCCTACGTGGTGGTCAACATGCGCATCATGGCCCGCATGGGACGTGCGGTGCTCGACCAGCTCGGCAGCGACGGCTTTTTCGTGCCCTGCCTGCACAGCGTGGGGCACCCGCTCGAAGCCGGCCAGGCCGATGTCCGCTGGCCCTGCAACAAGACCAAGTACATCTGCCACTTCCCGGAAACCCGCGAGATCTGGTCCTTCGGTTCCGGCTACGGCGGCAATGCGCTGCTGGGCAAGAAGTGCTTCGCCCTGCGCATCGCCTCGACCATGGCCCGCGACGAAGGCTGGCTGGCCGAGCACATGCTGATCCTCGGCGTCGAATCGCCCGCGGGAGAGAAGAGCTATGTCGCCGCCGCTTTCCCCTCGGCCTGCGGTAAGACCAACTTCGCGATGCTGATTCCGCCGCAAAGCCTCGGCGGCTGGAAAGTGACCACCGTCGGCGACGACATCGCCTGGATCAAGCCCGGCAAGGATGGCCGCCTGTACGCAATCAATCCTGAAGCGGGATTTTTCGGGGTTGCCCCGGGCACCAGCGAAAAGACCAATTTCAACGCCATGGCGACGCTGAAGGAAAACATCATCTTCACCAACGTCGCCCTGACCGATGACGGCGATGTCTGGTGGGAGGGCATGAGCAAGGAACCACCCGCGCACTGCATCGACTGGCAGGGCCAGGACTGGACGCCGCAGATCGGCAAGGAAACCGGGCGCAAGGCGGCTCACCCCAATTCGCGCTTCACCGCGCCGGCCAGTCAGTGCCCGTCGATTGATGCCGACTGGGAAAGCCCCGCCGGCGTGCCGATCTCGGCCTTCATTTTCGGCGGCCGTCGCTCCACCACCGTGCCGCTGGTGTTCGAAGCCTTCAACTGGAACTATGGCGTCTATATGGCGGCCACGCTGGGTTCGGAAACCACGGCCGCCGCTGCCGGCGCGCAGGGCGTCGTGCGTCGCGACCCGTTCGCCATGCTGCCGTTCTGCGGTTACCACATGGGCGACTACTTCAACCACTGGCTGCGCATCGGCCATCAGGTCGAACATGCGCCGCGCATCTTCACGGTGAACTGGTTCCGTCAGGATGCCGAGGGCAACTTCATGTGGCCGGGCTTCGGCGAAAACATGCGCGTGCTGAAATGGGTCGTCGGCCGCTGTTCCGGCAAGGCCGATGCCCGGCAGACGGCACTCGGCTGGATGCCGCGCTTCGAGGATCTTGACTGGAGCGGCAGCGAGGAGGTTTCCAAGGCGCAGTTCGAGCAACTCACCGCAGTCGACGCCGCCGCATGGCGGGAGGAGTTGAAGCTCCATGCCGAGTGGTTCGACAAGCTCAAGAGTCGCCTGCCGCGTTCGCTGACCCTCAAGCGCGAATTGTTCGAACTGGCTCTCGTGGATTGACAGTCGACGCTGGCGTCACGGCGAAGAACGAATCGGCCGCCTGCTTCGCGCATGGCGGCCGATTTTTCATGGAGAACTGAATGAACATCGCCGCACGGATGGCGCAGATCGCGCCCTTTCATGTCATGGAATTGATGGCGCGCGCCCAGGCGCTCGAAGCCGAAGGCAAGTCGGTCATTCACATGGAGGTCGGCGAACCCGACTTTGCAACCGCCGACCCGATTCTCGCCGCGGCCCAGCGCTTTCTCGCCGGCGGGCATGTGCATTACACGGCGGCGCTCGGACTGCAGCAACTGCGCGAAGCGATCAGCGGCTGGTATCACACGCGCTACGGTCTGGACATCCCGCCGGCACGCATCATGGTCACAGCCGGCGCCTCCGGTGCGCTGCTGCTCGCACTCGGCGTGCTGGTCAATCCGGGCGACGAATGGCTGCTGCCCGATCCCGGCTATCCCTGCAACAGGCATTTCGTCCGTCTGCTCGAAGGCAAGCCGGTGGCGCTCCCGGTCGAGGCGACGTCGAACTACCAGCCCACGGCGGACCAGCTGGCCGGGTCATGGACGGCAAGGACACGCGGGCTGCTCGTCGCTTCGCCTGCCAATCCGACGGGAACCTTGCTCGATCAGGACACCCTGGCAGCGCTGGCCGGGTTCGTCGCAACACGCGGGGGCGCCTTGCTGGTCGACGAGATCTATCACGGGCTCACCTACGGCGTCGACGCCGGATCGGCGCTGGCCATCAGCGACGACGTGTTCGTCATCAACAGTTTCTCCAAATATTTCGGCATGACCGGTTGGCGCCTGGGCTGGCTGGTCGCGCCGCAGCGCTACGTGCGCGAGATCGAAAAGCTCGCGCAGAACCTCTACATTGCACCGTCGACCATCGCCCAGCATGCCGCACTGGCAGCCTTTACCCCGGAAACCACGGCCATTCTCGAAGCCCGGCGCCATGAGTTTTCCCTGCGCCGGGATATGCTCCTGCCCGGCCTGTGCAAGCTTGGCTTCAAGATTGCCGCCGAGCCGCGCGGCGCATTTTATGTATATGCCGACTGCAGTGGATTCGCCGATGACAGCTTCGACTTTTGCCAGCAACTGCTGACCGAGGCAGGTGTCGCAGCGACGCCAGGACTGGACTTCGGCAGCAACGCGCCGCAACGCCACGTGCGCTTTGCCTACACCATCGAGCGGACCCGCATCGGGGAAGGCCTCGCCCGCATGGCCGGGTTTCTGAGATCCAGATAGCCCGGGAAAACCGTCCTCGCCTTAGGGGACTCGGGCTTTGCGCGCCTTCGCTTTGCGTAACGGAGTTTTCCCTTCGGGGGCCGTCAATTCCGTTTTGCCGGCGCGCGAAGCGCTATTCCCGGCATGCAACGTGCGGGCCGGCGACATATCCCATCGGGGGATACCGTCTCGCCCGGCCCGGACGAGACACAAAAAGAAAGCGCGTGCTGAATTGACAGCACGCGCTTGCTATCCACTGGGCGCCGCGATCAGCCCCGCAGGACTAATCGCAGGCCGCTGCTACCGTCAGGGACGGGAACCGGTGGGAAACGGCCAAGCCGCCGCCGGATTCAGCGAGGACTTGATGCCGGGTGCAGCTGCGGTCGAAGGTGCAGCGGCAGCAGCGGGCTTCGCAGCAGCCTTCTTCGGTGCGGCCTTCTTCGCGGCCGGCTTCGCAGCAGGCTTCGCGGCCGGCTTCGCAGCAGGCTTGGCAGCCGGCTTCTTGGCAGCCGGCTTCTTCGCGGCGGGCTTCTTGGCAGCAGGCTTTTTCGCAACAGCCTTCTTCGGTGCAGCCTTCTTCGCAGCAGGCTTCTTGGCAGCAACCTTCTTCACAGCAGGCTTCTTGGCAGCAACCTTCTTGACAGCCGGTTTCTTGGCGGCGACTTTCTTCGGTGCAGCCTTCTTGGCAGCAGGCTTCTTGGCAGCCGGCTTCTTCGCGACAGCCTTCTTCGCAGCGGGTTTGGCAGCGGCCTTCTTCGGCGCAGCTTTCTTCGCAGCGGGCTTGGCAGCCGCCTTCTTCACAGCCGGCTTTTTGGCAGCTGGCTTCTTCGGGGCCGCAGACTTCTTAGCGGCGGGCTTAGCCGCAGCCTTCTTTGCGGCCGGCTTCTTGGCTTTCTTGGTATCAGCCATGTTGAACCTCCTTAACAAATTAACAGGAAAGAACCACCACTACTTTTTACTGCCACCCGTCTGGGCTAGCACGGATTATCCAACGCTCCGATGCAATCGAAAGCGACGAATTCCTCACGTTTATCCGCCTATCACTTCGTTTTGAAGCGACCGATGACAAACGCACGTACAATCAATCATCATATCCCGGGAACTGCCTGAATCGCGCCGGCCTTCTGCCGCACGGCGACCGCGGCCTCGGCTCGAATGCGTGCGGTACAGACCGGCCATCGCGGCTCGACCGAGCGTGCTTGCGGCCAACTGGCCAATGTCGAACTTTCGGCGACGCGATTCTTCAATGCGGCGCAAACCCATTTGGGAGCGCGACACAGCCGAAGACAGGACAGACAAAACTCCGCCCGACGCATTTGCACGACGGGCGGTCGCATGCGTCAGAGGGGTGAATGAGCTACGGGGAAAGGAACGCAGGCGTTGATCGGAAGGAGACGAAGACGGTCGGGCGGACCGATTGAAGTCGGTGATGTCAGTGCCCAGACCTTCCTGCATTCAGATCTCCCGTCTTTGCGTTCATGAAGCCGGTGATGATCGGGACGCCATGGCAGCGGATCGTCCCTTCTGCATAATGACCTACTATATCTAGTAGGTCATCAAGGATTTCGCACTAATTGTAGTGGTCGCTTTTTTTTACTGCAAGGGTTTTCTGACGCCGCAAGAAGAAGTGACGTTGCAGCTTTGCGACACTCATCTGCGCAGCTTGCGCACTCGACTCCAGTCGAAGCACGGACCCGGGTCGGTCTTGCGCCCCGGTGCGATGTCGCTGTGACCGACCACCGCATCCAGCGAATAGTGCCGGCTCAGGTCTGCGAGCAAACGGTCGAGGGTCCGGTACTGGGCATCCTCGAAGGGAAGCCGGTCGCAACCCTCAAGTTCGATGCCGATGGAAAAGTCGTTGCAGTTCTCCCGCCCCAGCCAACTCGAAACCCCGGCATGCCAGGCCCGGCGGGAGCAGGGCACGAACTGGACCAGTTCGCCGTCGCGACGGACAAGGAAATGGGCCGATACCCGCAAGCCCTGTATCTCGCGAAAATAGGGATGCCCCTCCGGATCAAGGCAGTTGGTGAACAGATGGATGATTCCCGGCCCGCCGAATTGGTCCGGCGGCAAACTGATCGCATGGATGACGGCCAGCCGCACCGTTTCATCTGCAGGCCGCTCGTCGCAATTCGGCGAAGGCACCCTCCGCGCGGTGGACAGCCAGCCCGCTTCGTCGCAAGCCGCCCTGGGCTGCTTCACTCGTTCATTCCGAGTCTCGCCATCCGATAGCGCAGGGAACGGAAGGTGACGCCGAGCAGTCTCGCCGCGGCAGTACGATTGTTGTTCGACTGCTTGAGGGCATCATGAATCGCCTGACGCTCCACCTGATCGAGATGGTCCTGCAGGGAACCGCCGGCAGCAGGGGCGGCCAGACCCGGCAACTGGGCAGGCGCCAGATTCAGGTCAGCGACATCGATGCGGTCGTCCGCCATCAATGCCAGCGCCCTTTCCAGCACGTTTTCGAGTTCACGCACATTGCCCGGGAAGCTATAGTTCTCCAGGGCTTCGAGAGCCGCCGTTGTCAACGGCGGAGAGGTCAAACCGGCATCCCGCGCCAATCGGTCCAGGATGTTCCGCGCCAACATGGGGATGTCCTCGCGGCATTCGCGCAAGGCCGGCATCCGCAACTCGATGACATTGAGTCGATAGAACAGATCCTGACGGAAGCGGCCCTGTTCGACCAGCATCTTCAGGTCCTGGTGCGTCGCGCAGATCACCCGCACGTCGACGGCTTCCTCGCCGGTGGCGCCAACCTTGCGCACCCGCTTTTCCTGAATCGCGCGCAACAACTTGACCTGCATCGTCAGCGGCAGTTCGGCCACTTCGTCGAGAAACAGGGTGCCGCCGTCGGCGACGTGAAAGAAGCCGTCGCGATCATCGCTTGCGCCGGTAAAGGCGCCTTTGCGGTAACCGAAAAACTCGCTTTCCATCAGGTTTTCCGGGATTGCCCCGCAGTTCACCGGTACAAACGCGCGATTGCGGCGGGCGCCCAGGGTATGGATCAGCCGCGCCGCCAGTTCCTTGCCGCTCCCCGACTCGCCCGTGATGTATACCGGCGCCTGGCTGCGCGCCACGCGATCGATCAGTCTGCGTACCTGCTCGATTGCCGGCGACTCGCCGAGCAGGCCGTTCATCTCGCCCAAGCCGCCCCTGTCGCCCGTCGGATCGGAACTGGGCAACTCCAACGCCGACTTGACCATGCCCCGCAACTGCTCGAGGGAGACCGGCTTGGCGATGTAGTCAAATGCACCGGCCTTGAGCGCAGACACGGCGTTCTCTGCGCTGCCATGCGCAGTAATCACCGCCACCGGCAAGTCGGCCACGGCCTCGGAGATGTGGCGTACCAGTTCCAGGCCTTCGCCGTCAGGCAGCCGCATGTCGGTCAGGCAGAGCTGGTATTGCTCACTTGCCAGCATGCAACGCGCCTCGGCCAGAGATCCGACGCAATCAGCCAGCAGCCCCATGCGCGCCAGGGTGAGATCGAGAAGCTCGCGGATGTCCGCCTCGTCGTCGACGACCAGGACGCGCTTGGCTTCACCCCGACCGCGAGGACGACGTTCATTCTTCAGCGACATAGAACTCCTTCGGCGGCGATACGGAAATGGGCGCCCGGCCGCTCGTCCAGCAATTCGAGATGGGCGCCGTTCGCCTCGCACAGTTCCCGCGCAATATAAAGGCCCAGCCCGGTACCCGCGCCGTGGGTCGTAAAGAAAGGCTCGAACACCTGGTTGCGCTGTGCCTCGTCGACCCCCGGACCATCGTCGATGATGTGCAGTTCCACACCATTGGCGACAACGGCGGCCCTTGCCTCCAACCGCACCGCGCCGTCGGCTTCGCTGGCGTGGCGCAGGGCATTTGCCAGGAGGTTCCAGAGCACACGATACAGATGGCTCCGGTCGAAACGCAGTTCGACGTCACCTTCGCCCACCTGTATGCGCCTGACCGCCGAGGCGTCGTGCAATGCCAATTCCTCCAGAAATCCGGAAAGAAAAGCGCGCCAGCCCAGAGTCTCCGGCTGGGCGCGGTCGCGCCGCCCGAGTTCCAGAACCTCCGTCACCAGCCGATTTAGGCGATGCGTGTTGTCATGAATGATCCGGGCCAGGCGCTGATGCAGAGGATCGGTCTCCTCCTCCGCCAGCAATTCTGCGGCATGGCTGATGGCGGCCAGCGGATTGCGGATCTCGTGTGCCATGTTGGCTGTCAACCGGCCGAGCGCGGCGAGCTTCAACTGTTGCGCCTGCGACTGCACCCGCTCCATGTCTTCCAGATAGATCAGCGCATGCCCGCCGGTCTCGGCCGCGGGCAGATAGCGAATCCGCAACAGGCGTCCGCCTTCCTGGCGCAGCATTTCCACCATTTCGACGGGCTGCGCGCTCCAGATCCTGTAGCGCTCTGCCAGACCCGAGGAAAGCGCCGCCAGCTCGGCACCATCCGCCGCCGACACCTCCAGTAGCGCCTCCGCGCGCGGATTGAGAAGGCGCACCCGCCCGTCGCCGTCGACCACGAGTACGCCGTCCTCCATGTCGCGAATGATCCGCTCGCTGATCCGCAACTGGTCATTGAGTTCCCGGCCCCGCTCTCGCGCCAGTGTTTCGTTGGCAACCACCCGCCGTGCCAGCAGCTGGGCGATGATCGCCGTGCCGAAGAAGGCAATGCTGATGAGTCCGGTACGCACGAAGTCTGCCGGATCGACTTCCAGGGTCAAGGCGCGCCAGCTCTCTTCAAGCAGCATGGCCACCGAGGCCAGTGCGGCGTAAAACAGCGTCATCCGCCCCTGCCCGACCAGACCCGCGCCGGCGACCACCACCAGCAACAGGACGGCGATCCCGCTTTTTTGTCCGCCGCTGGCGAACATCATCAGAGTCAGTGCCGCAATGTCGACGGCCACCTGCACCGAAAGCTGAAGATTGAAGCGCAGCGGCCTGCGCAGCAAGGCAACCAGAAAGGCGATGGCCAGCAGAAGATAGACCGCAGCGACGCGGTCGAACAGGCGGGCATCTTGCGTGCCAAGACTCACCGTATCGCCGAAGACAAGCGCCGCAACCAGGAACAGGACGGCGATCGACAAGCGATAGAGCGAAAAGAAGCGAAGCGAACGCCAGAACGAGTCGGTTGCGTCGGCCTCCTGCCGCACCGCAGCCTGCACGCTCAAGACCGCGCCCCCAGGCGCCGATGGTCTTCGCAGCAATAGTCGCGCTGCGCATCGCGCACCGACTCGGCGCTGGGAAAGTGCAGCCCGCAATGCGCGCATTGCGTCATTGCCTCGGGCGGGCGCGGCGCCGCGGGCGGCTTGCCGCGCCGGTTCGACGCGCGCACCAGCGCATAGACCACGGCAAGGATGACAATGAACAGGAGGAATTTCGCCACGGCTCAGCCTCCCGCAGCAAATTGGTCGGGGCGAGAGGATTCGAACCTCCGACTCCTGCGTCCCGAACGCAGTACTCTACCAGGCTGAGCTACGCCCCGATGGCAAGTTGGTGGCAAGGAGTGACATTGCGGGAACGGGCTGAAAAGTTCGGCCCGTGGGGTCATCCTTGCAAACATTGCGGTGGTCAAAAACTTCGTTGCACCGCAAAGTCTGCTAATTGTAGCAGCGTTTCCCTGAACTTTGAATCCGGCAATGGTGCCAATGCCGCCTTGGCCATCTCGGCCTCGTCAACGCCGTGCCGGCGTGCGGCATCGAGCGCACCGCTGGAACGCACCGCCGCCAGGACTTCGGCGAAGCTGTCGCTGCTGGCATTCTCAATGGCACTGCGCACCAATGCGGCCTGCTGCGGATTGCCGTGCTGGATCACATGAATCAGGGGCAGCGTCGGTTTGCCTTCGGCCAGGTCGTCGCCGAGATGCTTGCCAGTTTCCGCTTCCTTGCCCGAGTAGTCGAGCACGTCATCGATCAACTGGAATGCGGTACCGATGTGCGTGCCATAGGCTGCCATCGCCTCCTCGATCTCGGGGCTCACGTTGCCGAGAATCGCGCCGAGCCGCCCGGCCGCCTCGAACAGCTTGGCAGTCTTGTAGCGAATCACGCGCAGGTAGGCATCCACCTCGATATCGGCGTTGCGGCAATTCATCAGCTGCAGCACTTCCCCCTCGGCGATGATGTTGGTCGCATCGGCGAGCACCTGCATCACGCGCATGCTGCCGACACCGACCATGATCTGGAAGGCGCGCGAATACAGAAAATCACCCACCAGCACGCTGGCCGGATTGCCGAACACCGCATTGGCCGTCTCGCGGCCGCGCCGCAACGAGGACTCATCGACGACATCATCGTGCAGCAGCGTAGCGGTGTGGATGAACTCGACCACCGCGGCCAGCTCGTGATGGCGGGTTCCCGAGTAACCGCAAGCGCTTGCGGAAAGCAGCACCAGCGCCGGGCGCATGCGCTTGCCGCCGGCGGAAATGATGTACTCGGCGACCTGGCGAACCAGCACCACTTCCGAATGCAGTCGCTGCCGAACAACGGCGTCAACCGCGCGCATATCGGCATCAATGGGGGCATACAGGCTTGCAAAGTCCACGGTGGAGTCAAGTTACCGAAGCAAAGGCGCGATGTTAGGCGGCACGTGTGCCGGCGTCAACGCGGCATCGATCGCAGGCACAGCGCGGCACGTCTGCACCGGCTGCCGTCGACGGGCAGGCAGCGAGGCGCAAAGGCCGGCACGGCTGATGACATTTACAATTCGGCAGCGAGTTGGCGGCGACGCGTTTTCCCTTATACTTCGCCCTTCACTCAACTGCCCGTTACCGTTGATTTTCCAGTGTTTTTCAGGAACGCACCGGCGGCCGACGCGACAACCCGAACATGACCGAACCTAAACATCCAGAACCTCCTGCAAGCCAGACAGCGTGGTCCGGCCGCTTTTCCGAGCCGGTTTCCGACCTCGTCAAACGCTATACGGCGTCGGTATTTTTTGATCGGCGCATGTGGCGGCAGGACATTCGCGCATCCCTCGCGCATGCGCGCATGCTGGCGCGCCAGGACATCATCGCCGCCACCGACCTGACGGCCATCGAGCAAGGCATGGCGACGATTGCGAGCGAGATCGAAGCCGGCGGCTTCAACTGGAATCTCGACGACGAGGATGTGCATCTCAACATCGAAAAGCGCCTCACGGCGCTGGTGGGCGATGCCGGCAAGCGCCTGCACACCGGTCGTTCGCGCAACGACCAGGTGGCCACCGACATCCGGCTCTGGCTGCGCGACACCATTGACGACATCGACGGCCTGCTGCGCAACTTCCAGCAGGCGCTGCTCGACACGGCCGAGGCTCACGTCGACACTCCCCTGCCCGGCTTCACGCATTTGCAGGTGGCGCAACCGGTGACCTTCGGCCACCATCTGCTGGCCTATTTCGAGATGCTGCGCCGCGACCGCGAGCGCTTCGCCGACTGCCGCCGCCGCGTCAATCGCCTGCCGCTGGGCGCCGCCGCGCTGGCCGGCACCACTTTCCCGATCGACCGCGAATCCGTGGCCCACGAGCTCGGCTTCGAGTCGGTCTGCGAGAATTCGCTGGACGCCGTGTCCGACCGCGATTTCGCCATCGAATTCTGTGCGGCCGCATCGCTGGTGATGACCCACATCTCGCGCTTCTCGGAAGAACTGATTCTGTGGATGAGCCCGCGCGTCGGCTTCATCGACCTCGCCGACCGCTTCTGTACCGGCTCCTCGATCATGCCGCAGAAGAAGAATCCCGACGTGCCGGAACTGGCGCGGGGCAAGACCGGGCGTGTCTTCGGCCATCTGATGGGCTTGCTGACCCTGATGAAGGGCCAGCCGCTGGCCTACAACAAGGACAACCAGGAAGACAAGGAGCCCTTGTTCGATACGGCCGACACGCTGATCGATACCCTGCGCATCTTTGCCGATCTGGTGCCCGGCATTCGGGTCAAGCCCGAAGCCATGGCTGCGGCCCTGCGCCAGGGCTATGCCACCGCGACGGACCTTGCCGACTATCTGGTGAAGAAGGGCCTGCCTTTCCGCGATGCGCACGAAGCCGTGGCCCGCGCCGTGCGCGCCTGCGAAGCACGCGGTTGCGACCTGCCGGACCTGACGCTCGACGAACTGCGTTCCTTCTCCCCGCTGGTAAGCGAGGATGCCTTCACGGTGCTGACCGTGGCCGGCTCCCTCGCTGCCCGCGATCACCTCGGCGGCACCGCGCCGGCACAGGTGCGGGCCGCAATTGCGCGTTCCCGCGCGCGGCTCTGATCCCTGACCGATGACGACTCCCGAGCGCATCGGCAAGTACGAGGTTCGCAAGAAACTCGGGGAGGGTGCCACCTCCATCGTCTACCTCGCCTTCGATCCCTTTGCCGAGCGCGAGGTCGCGGTCAAGGCGATCTTCCCCGAGGTGCTGCGCGACAAGGAACGCGGCAAGCTCTACCGCAATCTGCTGATGACCGAGGCGTCTCTCGCCGGAAAGCTCGCGCATCCGCACATCGTGCAGATCTTCGACGCCGTGATCGACGATGAGCAGAGCTACGTCGTCATGGAATACGTGAAGGGCGGCACGCTGGAACCGTTCTGCACTCCCAGCACGCTGCTGCCGGTCGATCGCGTGGTGGAGATGATCTTCAAATGCACCCGCGCACTCGACTACGCGTTTCGCGCCGGCATTACCCATCGCGACATCAAGCCGGCGAACATCCTGCTGGTCAACGCGGGCGACAGCGTCGAACGGACCAGAGGCGACATCAAGATCTCCGACTTCGGCGCGGCCATGCTGACCACATCGGAACAGACGCGCACCCAGGTGTCGGGCGTCGGCTCGCCGGCCTACATGTCGCCGCAGCAGGTGCGCGACATGGCCCTCAACCACCAGACCGACATCTACTCTCTGGGGGTGGTGATGTACCAGTTGCTCACCGGGCGCTTGCCGTTCCAGTCCACCTCCAACTACGGCATGATTTATCAGATCTGCAACACCGATCCGCCGCCCCCGTCCACCTTTCGCACCGACATTCCGGCGAGTCTCGATGCCGTGGTTGCCCGCGCCATGCAGAAGGAAATCGCGGCGCGCTACCAGAGCTGGGAGGAGTTTTCCCACGATCTGGCGCAATCCTTCCGCAACAAGCAGCTCCTGGCGCAGCGCCAGGCCTTCCCGGACAGCGAAAAATTCGAAGCACTTCGCGCGCTGCGTTTCTTCAACGAGTTTTCCGATGTCCATCTCTGGGAAGTGGTGCGCTTCTCGCGCTGGGATGAAGTCGCCGCCAATACCCTGATCATGCGCGACGGCGAACGCGGCGATTTCTTTTCGTTCGTGCTGGACGGCGAACTGACGGTCTCGAAAAGCGGCCATTCGCTGGGAACCCTGGCGGCCGGCGAATGCTTTGGCGAAATGGCGATCATCCGCCGCGGCGAACACACCCGCGGTGCGGACGTGACGGCGCAGACTGCCACTCGTGTCGTCACGATTTCGGCGCAAGCCCTGCAGCACGCGTCGGACGTCTGCCGGATGCATTTCTATCAAGGTTTCCTCGACGTCATCGCGGGACGCCTGGCCGATGCCAACGCCCGCCTGGCATCGCTTTGACGCCGGACGCCTTGGCGCCCGAATCCGGCGCCGAATTCGACGCCATCGCGGCGGCGATCGCCGCGCTCACGGGAACACCGTTCCATCCACGCACGGTCGCCTCCGTCGGCGGCGGCTCGATCCATCGCGCCTGGCGCATCGATGACGGCAGGCGCCACTATTTCGTAAAGACCAACGCGCTTGCGGCCGTGCCGATGTTTGCCGCGGAAGCTCAGGGACTGCAGGCGCTGGCAGCAGCAGCCGTCGTACCAGCGTCGACTGTCGTCACCCTGGGCCGGACCTCGACTCAGGCCTTTCTGGTGCTCGAATACCTCGAACTGACAACGCTGGACCCGGCAGGCGGCACCCGGCTGGGTGCGGCGCTGGCACAACTGCATCGCGTAACCGGGAACAGCTACGGCTGGGACGACGACAACTTCATCGGCGCGACGCCGCAGCACAATGCGCCGCATCCGGTCTGGCCGCATTTCTTCGGCGAACGCCGCTTGCGCCCGCAGCTGCAGCTGGCGCTGCAAAACGGCATGGATAAATCACTGGTGGCGAAAGGCTATGCCATCATCGAGCGCATCGGCGGCCTCTTCATCGACTACCGGCCGGCGCCGAGCCTGCTGCACGGCGACTTGTGGTCGGGCAACGCAGCCCAGCTCCGCGACGGCACGCCGGTGATCTTCGATCCGGCCTGCTACTACGGCGACCGCGAAGCCGACATCGCCATGACGGAGCTTTTCGGCGGCTTTCCCACCAGCTTCCATGCCGCCTACCGCGCCGCGTGGCCGCTCGACTCAGGTTATGAAACGCGCAAGCCGCTCTACAACCTGTACCACATCCTCAATCACTTCAACCTTTTCGGCGGCGCCTATCTCGGGCAGGCGCAGCGCATGATCGACAGACTGCTCGCGGAATTGAGGCGGTAGATCAGGAAGCGTTTACGATGGGTTCCAGCTGCTTCTGCAATTCGCCCGACTGGTACATCTCGGTCATGATGTCGCTGCCGCCGATGAACTCGCCGTTGATGTAGAGCTGCGGCACCGTCGGCCAGTTGGAGTAATCCTTGACGCCCTGGCGGACATCCGGATCGGCCAGCACATTCACCGCCACGAGATTCTTCACGCCGCATGCCTGCAGAATCTGGATCGCACGCGCGGAAAAGCCGCACTGCGGCATCTGGGGCGTACCCTTCATATAGAGCACGACCGGGTTGCCGGTAACGGTATCGTGAATTTTCTGCTTGATGTCCATGGAATGACCTGCTAAATAGTTGAGTAAATAAGTCAGTTATTGTAGTGGCGCAACGCCCTGCCGGTCAAGTGACCCGTGTAAGGTTCGCCGGGCTCGCGCGTCAAAGCGCTACACTTCCCCGAGATCGAGAACAATCATGCTGATCCGCCGCCCCCACGACATCGCCCCGTCCGACGTTACCCCGCGCGCCTTGTTCGATCGCCGCCGCGAGTTTCTGCGCCTGTCCGCCGGTGCCGCGCTGGCCGGCATGATGCCCGCGGCACAGGCGAAGCTGGGACCGGGCCGTCCCAGCGCGCTTTCAATCAGCGAGGCGCCGACGCCGTTCAAGCATGTCGCCGGCTACAACAATTACTACGAATTCGGTACCGACAAGGAAGACCCGGCGCGCACGGCACACGCGCTGCGCGTGCGGCCATGGACGCTGAGCATCGAGGGACTGGTAAAGCAGCCGAAGACGCTCGGCATCGAGGATATCCTGAAGCTGGCACCGCTCGAAGAACGCATCTATCGCATGCGCTGCGTCGAGGGATGGAGCATGGTGATTCCCTGGCTCGGCTTCCCGGTGGCAACCCTGCTGAAGCAAGCCGAACCGCTGGGCAGCGCGAAGTATGTCGAGTTCATCACCGCGGTGCAGCCGGAAACCATGCCCGGCGTCAGGAGCCGCGTGCTCGACTGGCCCTATGTCGAAGGCCTGCGGCTGGATGAAGCCATGCATCCGCTGGCCATCATTGCCGTCGGCCTCTATGGCGACGTGCTGCCGAACCAGAACGGCGCGCCGCTGCGCCTTGTGGTGCCTTGGAAATACGGCTTCAAGAGCGGCAAGTCGATCGTCCGGATCCGTCTCACCGACAGCGAACCGCGCACCTCCTGGATGAAAGCCGGACCGCGCGAATACGGCTTCTATTCCAACGTCAACCCCGAGGTCGATCATCCGCGCTGGAGCCAGGCCACCGAGCGCCGCATCGGCGAATTCAGCAAGCGCAAGACGCTGATGTTCAACGGTTATGCCGAGCAGGTCGGCCAGCTCTACGCCGGCATGGATCTGAGAAAACAGTTTTGAACCTGCTCCTGATCAAGCCGCCGCTCTTTATCGCCTGTCTCACGCCGCTGGCTTGGTACGTCTGGGGCGCCCAGGCCGACACGCTGGGCGCCAACCCTATCGAGGCCGTGACGCGCGGCCTGGGCACATGGGCGCTGAATTTTCTGCTGATCACGCTGACCGTGACGCCGCTGCGCAAGTATTCCGGATGGGCCTGGCTCGGCCGCCTGCGTCGCATGCTGGGCTTGTTCGCCTTCTTCTACGCGGCCTTGCATCTGGGCACGTATCTGTGGTTCGACCAGTTCTTCGACTGGCCGGCGATTGCCAAGGACATCCTGAAGCGCCCCTTCATCACCGTCGGCGTGATCAGCTTCGCGCTGCTGGTGCCGCTGGCAGCGACCTCGAATGCCTTCGCCATTCGCAAGCTCGGCGGCCGCCGCTGGCAGGAACTGCATCGCAGTGTCTACCTGATCGGCCTGCTGGCCGTGCTGCACTATTCCTGGATGGTCAAGGCAGATCTCAGCAAGCCGCTGATCTATGCAGCCATCGTCGGCGTCCTGCTCGGACTGCGAATCTGGTGGCGAGTGCAGGAGCGCAAGCGGCAACTGGCCGGGGCCTACCTGGCCAAACCGCGCGGGCGCATCATTCCAATTGCCGTCAAAAAGCCGGCTTCGTCAGACGGATAAGGCGAAACCATCCCGCGGCGAGCGCCGCCTCGTTGGCTGTCACATCGAGGCCGCCGACGGTTTCCAGCACGTCTTCGAAGACCACATCGAGGCGCGTCGCGACATGACGCGTCAGGGGATTGAGGACGCGCTTCCAGCCGGCTTCGCCACGCCGCAGGAACTTGTCGAAAACCAGCAATTCGCCGCCGGGCCTCAATACGCGCACCGCCTCGGCCAGGCAGAGAGTCGGCGCCGGCACCACGGCGAGAATCAGGTGCAGCACCGCGACGTCGAAGCTGGCGTCATGGAACGGCAGGCGCTGCACATCGCCGCGCAAGGGAGCGAAGCGCAAGCCCGCAGCGCGCGGTCTGGCGCGCGCCAGCATGGCAGCCGTCAGGTCAAGGCCGACATAGCGGTGCTGTGCCGGCATATGCGGCAGGTCGAGCCCGGTGCCGACCCCCAGCAGCAGCACGTCGCGCGGCGGGCGGTCCGCCAGTGCCGCCAGGCTGCGCTTGCGCGCACCGCGCGTGGCTGCCGTCAGGAAGGCGTCATAGAACGGGGCAACCAGCGTATAGCTGTGCTTGAGGCTCAATGCAGCACGCGCGGCATGGTAAGCAGGAATTCGGCGATCGGCGCCTCGAACTGAACGCCGTCCTCGGCCGTCATCTGGTAGCTGCCTTTCATGGTACCGACGGGAGTGGCGAGCTGGCAGCCGCTGGTGTATTCGAAACTCTGCCCGGGCGCCAGCAGGGGCTGGTGGCCGACGACCCCCAACCCCCGCACTTCCTGCACATGGCCTTCGGCGTCGGTGATGATCCAGTGCCGGGATATCAGCTGCGCGGGCACGTTGCCGGTGTTGCTGATGGTCACGGTATAGGCGAAGACGTGACGATCGATCGCCGGATCGGATTGCTCCGTCACATAGCTGGTCGCCACCGCAACCGCTATTTCATATTTCTTCGCCTCGGCCATGGGCGGGCATTCAACACCAATTCGGGCCGCGGAGCAACAGCGGAAATTTCCGATCATCATTCTTGACCATTGCTGTCGATTCCGCGACACTTCAACCATGCGAACCCATTGGCCGCCCTGCCGCCAGCCCTAAGGCGCTTCATGAACTCCCCCGAATCGAAGGTCAAGTCGTCGCGATTCCTGGAAAGGCTGCACAACGCCGGCATCGAGCCCGACGACAGCGAGGAGCAGCGGCTGAACAAGTCGCTGCTGATGCTCGCCACCGGCCTGGTCAGCGTGGGGATCATGGTCTGGGTGGGGATTTACTCGATTCTCGGCCCCCAGTTCTCGACCACCATACCCTTCACCTTCCAGTTGCTGCTGGTCGGCAACATGGTGCTCTACATCAGGTCGCGGAATTTCGACTTGTTCCGCGTCACCCAACTGGGGCTGTTCCTGTTTCTTCCCTTCGTCGCGCAGTGGACCGGCGGCACCATCATCTCCACCAGCGGCGTGGTGCTGTGGGGCCTGCTCGCGCCCGTCGGCGCCATCCTCTGCATCGGCGTGCGGCAGTCGGTGGGCTGGTTCATTGCCTGGGTCGTGCTGACCGCATTGTCCGGCGCCGTCGATTTCTATCTTGCCGACACTCCGGTGGCAATGAAATCCAACGTGCCGATCCGGACCACGGTGGTGTTTTTTGCGCTCAACTTCATCTCGGTGGCGACCATCATCTATCTGCTGTTGCGCCTGTCGATCGAGGAAAAGCGCAAGACCCAGGAAAGTCTCGAAGAAGCCCACAAGCTGATCAAGATCGAACAGGAACGCTCCGAAAAGCTGCTGCTCAACATCCTCCCCGGCCCCATCGCCGAGCGACTCAAACACTCGAGCAAGACCATCGCCGACGGCTTTGCCGACGTCACGGTGATGTTTGCCGACATCGTGAATTTCACCCAGGTGGCGGCCAACATGTCGCCGTCGCAGGTGTTCTCGATGTTGAACCGCATATTCTCCGCCTTCGACGAACTGGCGGAACAGTTCGGGCTGGAGAAGATCAAGACCATCGGCGACGCCTACATGGTGGCCGGCGGGCTGAATGAAGATGCCGGCGACTATTCGGCGGCGATCGCCGACATGGCGGTGGCGATGCGCGACATGCTGCGGCGCGACTTCTCCATCAATTCATCGCAGCTCGAAATCCGCATCGGGGTCGGTACCGGCCCGATCGTCGCCGGCGTGCTGGGCAAGAAGAAGTTCATCTACGACCTCTGGGGCGACACGGTGAACATCGCCAGCCGGATCACCTCGGAAGGCGTGCCGGGCATGATCCAGTGCGACACCACGACGTACCACCGCCTGGCGGGGAGCTTCGATTTTCACGAGCCGCAAACCATCTACCTCAAGGGCAAGGGCAACATGACGGTGTATCGCCTGATCGGCCGCAAGGGTGCCACGCCCTGCGACGAGGACTAAGGCGCCAGCGACAACCGGAAGCAGACGCTGCCGGCGCGGTTCTCGGCGAGTTCCAGTCGATACCCGGCGGCCTGCGCATAGCGCGCCGCGTGATAGAGCCCGATCCCGTAGCCGGTATCGGACGACACCGGGCCGACAAACAGGTGGGACACGATATCTTGCGCCATGGCCGAGCCGTTGTCGCAAACGATCAGTTCGAACCCGGCGGCCGTGCGCACCAGTTCAAGCTGCACCCGCAAATCCGGCTCGCGCAAGTGCTTTTCGGCCGCGTTGCGAATCAGGTTGTCGGCGACGCCGGAGAACACTTCGGCGGGAAGCTCCCCGGCAATCGACGTGCCGGACTTGAAATCCATCCAGTCCAGGGTTGCCATTCGCTGGCGGAGATCCCGCCACCACTCGGCCGCGTCGACGCGACGGGCAGACGATATGCTCTGCGGGGCGCTGAGTTTCGCCAGGGTCTCGGCCAGCCGCTCGGTGATTGCCGGCAACTGGCGCCGCAACAGCGACTGATATTCGAGCGAGGACTCGGCGCCCGGTTCGAGGCCCGCCGAACAAAGGGCGTTCAGCGACTGCAGCAGGTTCTTCACGTCGTGCGTCAGCCGCGCTCCGGTCTCGTGAATGGCCTGCATGTAGGACAACTGCTTCAGGGCCAGCGCCCGCTGCTTGTCGGCGAAGAGTTGGGCCAGAAATTGCGCCAGCAGGTTGAAATGCCACAGCAGCGTCGGCGACAGATTCTGCAGGGTATAGAGCACCAGAACCATGCCGCCGTGGCTGAATTCCCAGCGCCGCTCGCTGGTCGCACCGAAACGTCCGCTGCTGCCGCCGGCAATCCATTCGCCGCCCGTCACCCAAGGCAGCCGCTGCCCGATTCGGGCGCACGCCTGTTCGAGAAAGGCCTGCGGATCTTCCTCGCGCAGCGCCAGGTTGGAGAGTGCCTGCAGCCATTGTTCGACGGGCAGGCCGATCGACATCCAGTAGCGCGAAAACAGTCCTCCGATACCGGAAAAACCCGAATTCGGATTCCACGCCCAACCGAGCAGCAACAGCGCCGATCCCATCAGCAGCAAGGTTTGCAGCAAGGCTTCGACATAGCCGCTGCCCAGCAGCAGCATGGCCGAAAGGCCGCCCAGCATCAACACCGCCAGCAGCAGAAACACGAACAGGCTGTAGACGAAATCGACAATTTCATGCGGGCTGTCGCCTTCCGGCTCCTGCGGCAGCAAGGCCATCACCATCAGGACCAGCGGCAGCCCCACATAACCCAGCCAGCGAATCTGCTCCGGCACCTTGACCATCGGCAGCGCCTGCGGCGCCGCCATCAGCAACAGCGCAACGACCAGAAAGGCCAGCGCGAGCAGGTAGAAAAGCCGGGTGCCGCGCGCGCCGAACAGCACCACCTTGCCGCCGACAATGCCCGCCAGCATCATGATCCACAAGGCGATCATCCAGCCTTCCAGAAACACGGCGGCAACCAGAACCACGCCACCCAGCGCGAGCACCGACGTCACCGACAGGCGCTGTTCGGCATGCACGAAGGGCTGCCAGAGCATGAACAGGCCGAGATGGGCAACGAAGAAGGTCCGGCCCAGCAGGGTTCCCGGTCCCTGCCAGAGAACCAGATACAAGACCGCCAGCAGCGCCAGCAGCAAGCCGCGCCGCAGGGCGATCAGCCGGCCGGGCAGGCTTGAAGAAAGGGAGAAAATCGACACGTGAATAATTTACCGGTTTGGCGAGACCCGCGGGAAACCCGTTGATTGTAGCCACGCCGCGCAACGGACAATCTGCCAAATAGCTGACGAACCTGTCCAATAATCGACAGATGCCATTCGAATCAATGGAAATAAAAACTTTAATCAGTTGTTTTAATTAATAAAACTCAACTTGGCATGAGTTGTGCATTAGTTCGGGCACCATATAACCACCCCACGGGGGAGATGATCATGAGAAGCAAACAATCCGGTTTTACCCTGGTCGAAATCGCCATCGTGCTGGTCATCATCGGCCTGCTGCTGGGCGGCGTGCTGAAGGGCCAGGAACTCATCAACAGCGCCAAGGTGAAGAACTTCGCCACGGACTTCCGCAATATTCCGCTGTTCATCTACGGCTACCAGGACAAGTTCAAGGCGCTGCCGGGAGATGATTCCGCAGTGGCAACGACCCACCTGGGAGCCACCGTCGGCAGCGTAACCGTTGTCCTTGCAACCACCCCTGCCAGCCCGGCTGCCCGCGGCAACGGCGTCATCGAAGGTGCATGGAACTCGAGCGTTCAAACCGACGAAACTATCCTGTTCTGGCAGCATGTGCGCCTCGCCGGCCTGGCCGCCGGCCCGACGACGGCTCCCGCCGCCGCCGGGGTTCTGGACTTTTTGCCGAAGAACGCAGACGGCGGCTTCATAGGCATCACCAGCGGGTCGGCTACTGCCAGTCCGATCACCGGCTTGACGGGCACCTATGTGGTCTGCTCCACCAGCATTCTCGGTAAATACGCCAAGCAGCTCGATGTCACCATGGACGACGGCAACACGGGCACCGGTTCCTTGCGTGCCATGGCCAATGTCACCGCACTAGCCGCTACTACCACCCCAGCGGCGGCAGTGGCCAGCACGGCGATCGACGACGCCACGTCGTACACGATGTGCATGGCACTCTGAACCACGCCGCCATGGATGAAAGCCCGCTTCGGCGGGCTTTTTTCTGCCCGCTCCAATGCAGCCCCTCGCCTTGCGCCTGAGCGCCGCGCTTGCCCTGGCGGCGATCTGGCTGCTCACCCATCGCTATTTCGGCATCCAGCACGACGGCATGTTCTATGCCGTCCAGGCCCTGGCCCGCACCGATCCGCAGGCATTCCGCCACGACCTGTTCTTCGAGTTCGGTTCGCAGGACGACTACAGCCTGTTCAGCCTGGTCTATGCCTGGCTGACCGGACTGCTGGGACTGGGTCATGCCGCCCTCGTGCTGCTGGTGGCGGCGCATCTGGCCTGGGCGCTGGCCGCGTATGCCATCGCGCGACAGTGGCTGAGCGGCCCGCCCCTGTGGATCGGTCTCGCGCTGGTTTTCGCGCTGCCGGGTCACTACGGCGCACAAGGCAATTTCGCACACGACATCCTGCGCTACGCGGAGAGCTTTCTCACCGCCCGCAGCTGGGCGGAAGCACTGGTACTGGCGAGCGTCGCCGCCAGCCTTGGCGGGCATCGCCGGACGGCGTTCGCGGCAGTCGCAGGCGGATTTCTGTGCCATCCGATCATCGCCCTGCCGGGGGTGCTTTTCCTGGCATTTTTTCATGCGCAGCTCGGTGCCCGCCCGCTGGGAGTGCTTGCGCTCGTCGCTGCTGCAGCGGCCTTTGCCCCGCCGGGCATGGACGCGGACTGGCTCGCCATCGTCCGCTATCGGGCGCCGTTTGTCCTGCTCGATGGCTGGCAATGGAACGAGTTGGCCGAACCCTTCGCCTGGATCGGGATTCTCCTGGCGGCAGGGACGTCGACGACCGCGCCGATTCATCGCGCCTGCCGCTCATTGGCGCTGACCGGAACAGCGGGGTTTTATCTCGCCCTTCTCGGCACGGCGACCCATGCCACGCTGCTGATACAGGCGCAACCCTGGCGTTGCCTGTGGCTGATCAAGGTCGCCGGCCTGCTCGCGCTGACGGAAATGCTTGCCGGGCGCTGGCGCCGATCCAACGCCGACCGCTGGCTGCTGGCCGGCCTGACCGCCGCCGCGATGACGGCCAACACCCTCGGCGGCCCGGTAGCCCTGCTGCTGGCCGGCATCGCCCACGTCGCCTGGCGCAACGGTGCCCCGCCCGAACTGCCGCGATGGTTGCCGGTGGCGGGTGGCACGGCACTCGCGCTGGTTCTCCTGGAATCGGCTCTTGCGCTCGTACAGCAATTGGCCTATCTGGCCGAGCGGCTGCAGGAATGGGCGAACCCCGCCAGCCGGATGCCGTCGGGCGATCCGGCAGCGTTTCTGCAAGGGCCGCTGGCGCTCCTTCTCCCGGCGGGAATCGCACTTCTGCTGCGGGTCCATTGCCGCTGCCCGAGGGGAGCCGTGCTGGCTGCCTCGCTTGGTCTGGCAGTCTCGGCTGCCGGCTGGTACCGTGCCGACGACACGTTACAGGCCGCGTTGTATTCCGCTTCGCCGCCGCGCCCCTTCGGCGAACTGATTGCTCGCGACGAAACGGTCTATTGGCAGAATAATTTCCTCTACACGTGGTTTTTGCTGCGGCAGGGGAACTACGCGTCCAAGCAACAAAGTGTCGGCGTTGTCTTCTCGCGCGCAACAGCCATGGAATCGGCGCGGCGGCTTGAACGGCTCATGGCCTTCGGCTCGACCGATGCCGCATGGACAACAGGAAACAAGGCGGGACACCAGGCAACGCGGGCAGGCCTGACCCAACTATGTTCGGACCCTGTCCTGGACAGCGTGATCGTGAATCATCGCATCGACGAAATGGAGGCGCCGCGATGGGTCGACTCGCCAAGTTCGACCCGCTGGTTTCTCTATCGTTGCGTCGACTTCAGGGCCGCGCCCTCAGCAGCAGCTCCTCGCCCGTCCTGACCGCCGCGGCGGTTCCGATCAGCACCACCACATCGCCTTCCATCAGTTCGAGCCCGGGCTCCATCTTGAGGCCGCGCTGGCTACGGCGCCGGATCGCCGTGACGCGGGCGTCGACTCCTTGCAGATCGACCTCGCCGACCCGCCGTCCGATCGCCCATGCTCCCGGCGTCAGCGTCACCGCGTGCAGGCGAGGCTGGTCGGCGTCGGCCAGATGGGCGCCGGCATCGGTAGCGCCGTGAAAGAAGCCGCGCAGCAGCGCGTAGTGCTGTTCGCGCATCTCGCGCAAACGCTTGATCACCTTGTGCATCGGGATGCCCGACAGCGCCAGGGCGTGGGTGGCCAGCATCACGCTCGATTCGAGTGCTTCCGGCACCACTTCGGCGGCGCCGGCGGCGTAGAGCTTTTCGACGTCGTCCTGCTCCTTGGCCCGCGACACGATGGCGACATCGGGGCGCAATTCGCGGACCCGATGAATCACCCGCAGCGCGGCGTCGATGTCGGCAAAGGTGATGATCACCACGCTGGCCCGCGACAAGCCGGCCGCCAGCAGCGTTTCCTTCTTCGACGAATCGCCGTAGGAGACCGACTCGGCGGCCATGCTGGCTTCGCGCACGCGCTCGGGATCGAGGTCGAGGGCCATGAAGGAAACCCCCTCGGCTTCAAGAAAGCGCGCCAGATGCTGGCCGGTGCGGCCGTAGCCGCAGAGGATCGCATGCTTGTCGGTGCTCAGCGACTGCGCGGCCAATTGCGTCAGTTGCATCGAACGCAACAGCCATTCCGAGGCGACGAAACGGAACACCAGGCGATCGGCGAAATGCACGATCAGCGGCGCCGCAAGCAGCGAGAGCACCATGGCCGCCAGCACCGGCTGCAGCGTCGCGGCGCTGAGCAGGTTGACGTCGCCGCTGCGGGCGAGAACGACGAAGCCGAACTCGCCGCCGGCGCAGAGCCACAGGCCGCTGCGCAGCGCCGTCCCCGGCAAACTGCCGAGGAGCCGCGAGACGGCGCCGACGATCAGCAGCTTGAGCGCCACCAGCGCCACCAGGATGCCCGCTACCAGCAACCACTGGTCGGCGATCTGCGGCACATCGAGGCGCATCCCGATGGTGACGAAGAACAGGCCCAGCAGCACGTCGCGGAAGGGCTTGATGTCCTCTTCCACCTGATAGCGGTAATCGGTTTCGCCGATCAGCATGCCGGCGGTGAAGGCGCCCAGCGCCAGCGACAGGCCCGCGAGATCGGTCAGCCAGGCCAGGCCGAGGGTGATCAGCAGCACATTGAGCATGAACAGCTCGGCGGACTTTCTGCGCGCCACCATGTAGAACCAGGCGGAAAGCGCGCGCTGGCCGACGAACAGCACCAGCGTCAGCAGCACTGCCGCCTTGAGACCAGCCATCAGGAGGGCCCCGGCCATCGCATCGAGCGGCTGCGACAGCGCCGGGATCAGCACCAGCAGCGGCACCACGGCGATGTCCTGAAACAGCAGCACGCCGATCACCTCGCGACCGTGCGGCGCATCGAGTTCGCCGCGCTCGGCGAGCAACTTGGACAGAATCGCCGTCGATGACATCGCCAGGGCGCCGCCCAGCGCGATGCCGGCCAGCCAGGGAATGCCGGCGAGCCGTGCCAGCAAGGTCGCCACCAGCACAGTCACCAGCACCTGCAACAGGCCCAGGCCGAACACGATGCGCTTCATGGCGTACAGCCGCGCCAGGGAGAATTCGAGGCCGATGCTGAACATCAGGAACACCACGCCGAATTCGGCCAGGTGCCGCGTCTGCTCGGTATCGGGAACCCAGCCCGCGGCATGCGGCCCCAGTGCCGCTCCCACCAGCAGGTAGCCCATGATCGGCGGCAGTCCCAGCATGCGGAAGACCACGACGACGACCACTGCGGCGGCGAGCAGCAACAGGATCAGGGGCAGGGTGTCGGTCATCGAATGGCCAGGGGCGGAATAAGAAGGGAAGCCGGACGGATGCGGTTGCTATAATTTGGCTCCATCATATTAAACGCCCGAACCCGATGAACCAAGCCGTCAAGTCACCCGAATCTTCGTCACCGGTGCGCGCCCGTGACGATGATCGTGCCGTGGCCATGGGCCGCCAGGTGCTGGAGGTCGAAGCGGCGGCGGTGGCGGCGCTGGCGCGACGGCTGAACGGCGAATTCGGCGCCGCCGTGGCGCTGATACTCGAAAGCCGCGGCCGCGTGGTCGTCAGCGGCATCGGCAAGTCGGGCCATATCGCGCGCAAGCTGGCCGCCACTCTCGCCAGCACCGGCACTCCGGCCTATTTCGTCCACGCCGCCGAAGCCGTGCATGGCGACCTGGGCATGATCACCCGCAACGATGTGCTGATCGCCATTTCCAATTCCGGCGAGAACGACGAACTGCTGACCATCGTGCCGCTGGTGAAGCGCCTGGGCGGCAAGCTGATCGCCGTCACCGGCAACGAAACTTCCTCCCTGGCGCAGGAAGCCGACATCCATCTCGACGCCCGCGTCGATCAGGAAGCCTGCCCGCTGAACCTGGCGCCGACGGCCAGCACCACGGCAGCGCTGGCGCTCGGCGATGCATTGGCGGTGGCGCTGCTCGACGCGCGCGGCTTCGGCGCGGAGGATTTCGCCCGCTCGCACCCCGGCGGCGCGCTGGGCCGCAAGCTGCTGACCCATGTCGGCGACGTGATGCGCATCGACGTGCCCACGCTTGCCGAAGACGTCCCGGTGCCCGCCGCGCTGGCGGCGATGACGCGCGGCGGCATGGGCATGACGGTGGTGCTCGATGCCGCGGGGCAGATCACCGGGATCTTCACCGACGGCGACCTGCGCCGCGCCATGGAGCGCCTCGGCGACCTGCGCGCGACGCCGGTGGCCGAGGTCATGACGCGCCAACCGCGCAGCATCGGCGCCCGGCGGCTGGCCGTCGAGGCGGTGGAAATGATGGAAGCCGGCAAGATCAACCAGCTGCTGGTGACGGATGACGCCGGCAAACTGTGCGGCGCGCTGAACATGCACGACCTGT
Organism: Sulfuritalea sp.; assembly: GCA_030247575.1. GTDB lineage: Bacteria > Pseudomonadota > Gammaproteobacteria > Burkholderiales > Rhodocyclaceae > Sulfuritalea. The sequence goes on along the minus strand of JAOTRV010000003.1, from coordinate 83,574 downwards.
TCCAGGCGAAAGTCGTCTGATGGTCGAGGCGATGCCCGGGAGCATGACCACGGCCGCCCGCAAGGCCGCCGGGGTCGCCCTGATGGGATTCGACGTGGACGGCGTGCTCACCGACGGCACGCTCTACTTCAGCTCGCAGGGCGACGAGATGAAGGCCTTCTCCAGCCTCGACGGCCACGGCTTGAAGATGTTGCAGCAGGCCGGTATCGAAGTGGCCATCATCAGCGGGCGCAGTTCGCGCGCACTCGAACTGCGCGCCAGGAATCTCGGCATCGAAGAACTGCACATGGGCATCGCGGACAAGCGCGCGGTACTCGCCGGACTGGCAGGGCAGCGCGGGATCGGACTCGCGCAGACGGGCTACATGGGCGACGACGTGGTGGATCTGCCGGTCCTCAGGGCCTGCGGCTTTTCCGCCACCGTGGCCGACGGACACGGCGAAGTCGTGTCCCGGGTCGACTACGTCGCAAGCCGGGGCGGCGGCCGCGGCGCCGTGCGCGAGGTGTGCGACCTGATTCTTCGCGCCCGGGGCAAGTGGGACGAAGCCATGGCGGAATATCTCGCATGAAAGACCGCGCCGCCTCACTCTTCCCTCTGGTCATGCTGCTGCTGCTGGCCGCCCTCACCCTCTGGCTCAACCGGGTGATACAGGCCGACAATCCGCGCGGCCCGCAGCGCCATGATCCGGATTACTGGGTGGAGCGTTTCGAGGTGCGCCGCTTCGACATCGAAGGCAAGCTGCAACATACCCTGATCGCCGCCCGGCTGATGCATTACCCCGACGACGACACGACGGTCGTCACCGCACCGCACATCACCTACCATCAGCAGCCGCCGACCGAGATTTCCTCACGCATGGGTTACATCGGCAAGGACGGCAAGCAGGTCGACCTGGTCGACGAGGTGCGGGTGATTCGCCACGGCGCAACAGTCGATGCGCCGCCCACCTCGCTGGAAACCCGAACCCTGAAGGTCTTTCCCGACGAGGAAAGAGGCAGCACCAACGATGCCGTGGTCGTTTCCCAAGGCAAGAGCATCCTGCGCGGCACCGGGCTCGACATCGACAACAGGTCCGGCGTCACGGTCCTGCGCGGCCGCGTTACCGGCACCCTCCATCGCAACCGGACCGAGACACCATGAAACCTTTTCTTCGACTCGCTTTCATTGCCGGCATCGCCGGCGCAACGCTGGCCGCAACGGCGGCAAGAGCGGAAAAAGCCGACCGCGACAAGCCGGTCAATCTCGAAGCCGACCGGGTCTCCGTCGATGACGTGAAGAAGGTCCAGATCTTCGAAGGCAACGTGCAACTGGTCAAGGGCACCCTGACCATCCGTGCCGAGCGCATCGTCGTCACCCAGGACGACGATGGCTACCAGCGCGGCGTCGCCACCGGCGGCGGCGGCACGCCGGCGCGCTTCCGCCAGAAACGCGAAGGCGTCGACGAGTACATCGAAGGTGAAGCCGAGCGCATCGAACACGACGCCAAGGGCGAAAAGACCGAGTTCTTCAACCGCGCCTGGGTCAAGAGCGGCCTCGACGAGGTGCGCGGGCAATTCATTTCCTATGACGCCAGGACCGAGAACTACTTCGTCACCAGCGGGCCCAACGGCACCCGCGCGAAGCCCGGAAGCGGCGAACGCGTCCGTGCCGTGATCCAGCCGAAGAACAAGGAAGCCGGCGCCGCCGTGGCACCGCCCGCATCCGGCGTCGTGGTGACGCCGCTCAAAGGCGCAGCGAACATCAGCAACCCCCGTCAGGAGACAGCGCAGTGAGCTACGAAAACATCATCACCGAAACCCGCGGCAAGGTCGGACTCATCACCCTCAACCGGCCCAAGGCCATGAACGCGCTGAACGACACGCTGATCGACGAGGTCGGCGCCGCGCTGGACGGTTTCGAGGCCAACGCGAACATCGGCTGCATCGTCATCACCGGCTCGGACAAGGCCTTCGCCGCCGGCGCCGACATCGGCGCCATGGCCGGCTGGGACTTCATGGACGTTTATAAGGCCAACTACATCAGCCGCAACTGGGACCGCATCGCCCGCTGCCGCAAACCGATCATCGCCGCGGTTGCAGGCTTCGCGCTGGGCGGCGGTTGCGAGCTGGCCATGATGTGCGACATGATCTACGCCGCCGACACGGCAAAGTTCGGCCAACCCGAGATCAAGCTCGGCATCATTCCCGGCGCCGGAGGCACCCAGCGCCTGCCGCGCGCCGTGAGCAAGGCCAAGGCGATGGACATGTGCCTCACGGCACGCTTCATCGACGCCCAGGAGGCCGAGCGCGCGGGCCTGGTGGCACGCATCATCGCCGCCGACAAGCTGCTCGACGAAACCCTGGCGGCTGCGGAAACGATTGCGGGCTTCTCCCTGCCGGTGGTCATGATGATCAAGGAATCGGTCAATCGCGCCTACGAATCGGGCCTGCAGGAAGGCCTGCTGTTCGAGCGCCGCACGTTCCACTCGGCCTTCGCCCTGGCCGACCAGAAGGAAGGCATGACGGCCTTCGTCGAAAAGCGGAAACCCGCCTTCCGCGACCGCTAAATCCGCTGTCGCAGCGCAACATCAAAGGCCCTTCGGGGCCTTTTTTGTTTTTTTAACATACTGTTTTAACGGTACTCTTTCCCGTCGAAGATTTTTTTGTGCATTGCACCAAAAAAGTGTTGACTTGGCGAATTCGATCCCTATAATACGAACCATGATGCACTGCAACATCGCCCGGATGGATAGGGTGAGCATACTGAATACGAAACCCAAAGCCCGTTTCAAACCTATTCTCAGGAGATCGCCATGAACGCCACCACCGAACAATTCGCCAGCGCCAACAAGGCCAACGTAGAAACCATGCTGACCATTGCCAACACGGCTTTCGCCAGCGCCGAGCGCCTTGCCGCCCTGAACCTCAACACCGCCCGCGCCATGCTGGAAGACAGCGTCGCCAACGCCAAGGCCCTGCTCGGCGTCAAGGACGTTCAGCAACTGATCGCCATGCAAGCCACGCTGGCGCAACCCGCCGTCGAAAAGGCCGTCGCCTATTCGCGTAGCGTGTATGAGATCGCCACCCAGACCCAGGAAGAGCTGTCCAAGGTCGTCGAAGGCCAGTTCTCCGAAATCAACAAGAATGTCGCTACCGCCCTCGACAAGGCCGCCAAGAACGCTCCGGCCGGTTCCGATGTCGCCGTGGCTGCCGTGAAGTCGGCGATTGCCGCCGCCAACTCGGCCTACGACAGCATGACCAAGGCGGCCAAGCAAGTCGCCGAAATCGCTGAAGCCAACGTCGCCGCCGCCACCACCGCGACCGTCAAGGCTGTCGGCACCGGCGCCGCCGCACCGAAGGCCAAGAAGGCCGCCTAAGTAACACTGTAACGTCTCCTCCTCCGGCCCCGCAAAGGGGCTGGTTTCAGACCCGATGCCCCAAAAAGCATCGGGTTTTTTTCGTCTCCGCGGGATTGATACTTATCGTCGAAACAAGAGTCGACGCTGGCGGGACGGGGCGATTAAAGTGCGCGCAGGCGTTCGCCGGCGGCCGCCAGGGTGGTCTCGTTCTTGGCGAAGCAAAAACGGATCACGCGCTGATCCTCCCCATCCGGATTGAAGGCCGAGACCGGAATCGCCGCGACGCCGTGTTCCGTGGTCAGGCGCCGGACGAAGCTCGCATCCGGCTCGTCGCTGATCGCCGCATAGGTCGCCAGCTGGAAATACGTGCCGGCGCAGGGCAGCAGGACGAAGCGCGAACCTTCGATCTGCCGGCGGAAAAAATCGCGCTTGGCCTGATAGAAGGCGGCCAGCTGGTCGGCGAATTCGGGATGCCCGCGCATGAAATCGGCGAGCGCGAGCTGCGCCGGATGATGCACGGTGAACACGATGAACTGGTGCGCCTTGCGAAATTCGTTCATCAGGGCGCGCGGGGCCAGGCAGTAGGCGACCTTCCAGCCGGTGACGTGATAGGTCTTGCCGAAACTCGAAACGACGAAGCTGCGCTCGCGCAAACCGGGGTAGCGGGTCACGCTGTGATGCCCCAGCGCCCCGTTGCCGTCCTTCTGGTCGAACACCACGTGCTCATAGACCTCGTCGCTGACGACGACGATCTTCGTGTCGCAGACCAGGGCTTCCAGCGTCGCCATGTCGTCGGCCGACCACACCGAGCCGCTCGGATTGTGCGGCGAATTGATGATGATCATGCGCGTGCGGGGCGTGATCAGCGCACGGACTTCGTCCCAGTCGGGCTTGAACCCGGGAAAGCGCAAGTGGGCGAACACCGCGTGGCCGCCGTTGAGTTCGATGCCGGGCACGTAGGAGTCGTACACCGGGGCAAACACGATCACCTCGTCGCCGGGCCGGACGCAGGCGGCAATCGCCGTGTAGATCGCCTGGGTCGCCCCGGCCGTCACCGTCACTTCGGTTTCCGGGTCATAGCTGGCGAGGTAGAGCCGGGCGACCTTTTCCGCGATGGCCTCGCGCAGCGAAGGTACGCCGGCCATGGGCGGATACTGGTTGGCGCCGGCCGCCATGTGGTGCGTCACGCGTTCCAGCAGCGCCGGCGACGGCGAAAAGTCGGGAAAACCCTGCGACAGGTTGATCGCGCCGTGCTCCGCGGCGAGCCGCGACATGACGGTGAAAATCGTGGTGCCGACGTTCGGCAGACGGGAAGGAAGATAGAAGGCCATGACGGGGGAGAGGACCTGGGCGTGCCGCCCTCCCTGCTGAAACTCAGTTCAGTCCGAGCAGTTCCACCTCGAACACCAGCGTCGCATTGGGCGGGATCACGCCGCCGGCGCCGCGCGCGCCGTAACCGAGCTGCGGCGGTATCGTCAGCTTGCGCCTGCCGCCGATCTTCATGCCCTGCACGCCTTCATCCCAGCCGGCGATGACATGCCGCGCGCCGAGCGGAAATTCGAAAGGCTCGTTGCGATCCTTGCTCGAATCGAACTTCGAACCGTTGGTAAGCCAGCCCGTGTAATGCACGCTGACCGTTTGCCCGGCGCGAGCTTCGGCGCCGTCGCCGACAATCAGTTCTTCGATGACTAGGCCGCTGGCCGTGGTGGTCTGACTCATTGTGCCGCTCCGTGTGGGTGAAGTGTCGATGCGCCCATTATGCCCGAGAGCCCGGCCTCAACGCCGGCCTGAAGATTCGATCGGCCTCGGCCGGCGGCAACGGGCGCGAGAACAGAAAACCCTGGTACTTTTCGCAGCCGAGGCGCAGCAGGGCGTCGCGCTGCTCGCGGGTTTCCACCCCCTCGGCCAGGGTTTCCAGATCCAGGCTCCTGGCCAGTCCGATGATTGCCGTGACGATCGCCGCATCCTCGGGGTCGACGTTGAGGTCGTGCACGAAACTCTGGTCGATCTTCAGCTTATGCACCGGAAAACGCTTGAGGTAGCTCAGGCTCGAATAACCCGTGCCGAAGTCGTCGATGACCAGCCGCACACCCATGGCGGCAATTTCCTGCAGCCTGGCCTGGGTCTCTTCGATGTCGTGCATCAGCGTCGTCTCGGTGATTTCGAGTTCCAGCAGCCGGGCCGGCTGGCCGGTGTCGGCCAGGATGCGGCGCAGATTGTCGACCAGATCCTTCTGCCGGAACTGGCGCGGCGAGAGGTTGACCGAGACCGGCACGTGCGGCCGCCCCTGCTGCTGCCAGATGCGATTCTGCCGCAGCGCCTCGGCCAGCACCCATTCGCCGAGCGGCACGATCAGTCCGGTTTCCTCGGCGACCGCAATGAATTCGGCCGGTTCGATCAGTCCCTGCTCCGCGTCGTCCCAGCGCACCAGGGCCTCCATGCCGCAGACGGCGCGCCGCGGCCAGTCGATCAGGGGCTGATAGTGCAGCAGCAGCTGGCGCGTGCCGATGGCCTCGCGCAGCCTGTTTTCAAGAGTGAAGAAGTGCGCGGCCTGCTCGTTCATCTTGCGCGCAAAGAACTGGAAGTTGTTTCGCCCGGCCGCCTTGGCGTGGTACATCGCCGTATCGGCGCTCTTCATGAGGGCGAACACCTCGTCGCCGTCGTCGGGAAAAATGCTGATGCCGATCGACGAGGTGGCGCGCAACTGGTGGCCGTCGACGCTCACCACGGCCGACAGCGCGTGGAGAATCTTTTCCGCGACCTGCACCACGTCGTCGGGCGTGGCCATCTCGTGGAGGACGATCACGAACTCGTCGCCGCCCAGGCGCGACACGGTATCGACGGCCCGCACCACGCTGCCCAGGCGCACGGCGACCTGCTTCAGCAACTCGTCGCCGACGGCATGGCCGAGGGTATCGTTGATGCTCTTGAAGCGGTCGAGATCGAGAAACATCACCGCCACGCGATGCCGGCCGCGCTGCGCCTGCATCAGTGCCTGCTGCATGCGGTCATGCAACAGGGTGCGATTGGGCAGGCCGGTGAGGCTGTCGTGGTGGGCGACATGCCAGATGCGCTGCTCCGCCTGCATCCGCTCGAACACCTCCTCCTGCAACAGCGAATTGGCGTTGGCCAGCTCGGCGGTGCGCTCGACCACGCGCTGCTCGAGTTCGTCGCGTGCGCGCAGCAGCGCCTCCTCCGCCTGGTGGCGTTCGGTGACATCCTCGAAGATCCAGGTCAAGTCGACGCTGTCGGTCTCGCCAGCGGCGCGACGCCCGGTGACACGTACCCAGAAGGCATGACCGTCCTTGTGCCGTGCGCGGCTCTCGCCGACAAACGTCTCGCCGGCCATCACCACCGGCAGAACCAGGTTGTACTGGTGCAGATAATCAGCCTCGTTGAGATAGAAAACGCGGGTCGAGCACCCCACGAGCTCTTCCGGGCGGTAGCCGAAAATCTCGGCCAGCCGACGATTGCAGCGCTGCACCCTCCGGTCCCGCACGAACATAATGCCCACGGCGGCATTGTCGAAAATCAGCTGCTGCTCGTCGAAGGCCTGCCGCGCGAGGCCTTCGGCCTCCCGCGTGGCGGTGAAATCCTCGGTCACCCAAACCGAACCGGCATGGGGGCTCGCCGCATCGAAGGCGCTGCCGCTGACGCGCAACCATGTCTGCTTGCCGTCACGACGCACGAACATCTGTTCGCGCCGATGCACCGCGCCGGCGGCGAACTCGGCATAGACCTGCTCGCCGATCCGCTCGAATTCCTCCTGGCTGTTGAACAGCCGGCGCGAAGACTGGCCGGCAAGGGACCCGGCGGGTAGATCGAACAATTCTTCGAAACGGCGATTGCAGCGCACGAAAACACGGTTGCGCACCACGCCGATACCCACCGACGCCGTGTCGAGGATGGCCGACAGTTCGCGCATGCTGTTCTCCAGCGCATCGATCATCAGGCGGTCTTCGGCGATGTCCTCGATGATCCACAGCGTGCCGTCCCGCGGATGTTCGGGATCGACCGCCTTGGCCGAGACGCGGCACCAGAACCGGCTGCCGTCCTTGCGCTTGAGCCGAGTTTCGGTGCGGAAGGCACGCCCCGCGGCCAGTACCGGCCCGGCCTCGCGCCCGAGCGCCGAGTAGGCTTCCTGGTCGGCATAGAGAATCAGCGCCGACTGGTCGATGAATTCCTCCAGCGTGTAGCCGAACATCTCCGCACAGAGGCGATTGGCCTGGATCAGCCGCCGGTTGTGGGTGAACAGAATGCCGACGGTGGCGTTCTCGAAAATCGCATTGAGTTCGAGTACGGCCTTCTTGGGTGGCCGCGCAACCGGCCCGCTGCTCATTGCGCCGGGTCCGGTGGGTCGCCTGCTTCGAGCACGCGCAGCAGCGACGAGGTGTCGTCGCGCCCCCAGCCCATGGCCATCAAGGCGTTCAATTGCTGCCCGACGACGGCCGATACCGGCAAGGACACGCCGAGCCGCGTTGCCTCGTCGAGCAACAGTGCGTAGTCCTTGTGATGCAGCCGCGCTTCGACGCCCGCCGCGAACTCGCGTGTCGCCATTCGCTCGCCGAACACCTCCAGCACTCGCGAACCCGCCGAGCCATGCAGCATCGCGGCGCGCACCTTGGCGAAGTCGATGCCGGAAGCAGCCGCCAGCCGCGCCGCTTCCGCCGCCGCTTCGATCGCGGCCACCATCACCATCTGGTTGCAGGCCTTGGCCACCTGCCCGGCACCGGTCGGTCCGACATGCACGACGGTCTTGCCGAGCACCTCGAAGACCGGCTGCAGGCGTGTCGCCAGCGCCGGCTCGCCGCCCCACATGATGGCCAGCGTCGCCGCCCGTGCGCCGACGCTGCCGCCGGACACCGGCGCATCGACGAAGCCGACGCCGCGTTCGGCGTGGCGCGCCGCGATGCGGCGCGCGGCAGACGGCGCAATGGTGGAAAAATCGACATGCAATCCGCCCGCCGCAAAGCCCTGGGCCAGGCCTTGCGGGCCGAAGGCCAGCTCCTCCACATCGGCGCTGCCGGTGACGTTGGTGCAGACGATCTCGCTCGCCGCCGCCACCTCGGCCGGCGACGCGCACCGCGTCGCGCCCATGGCAAGCAAAGAGTCGGCGCTGGCGGCACGGCGGCTCCACACGCTCACGGCGTGCCCCGCCCGCAGCAGATGTCCGGCCATCGGCGCACCCATGGCGCCAAGGCCGATGAAGCCGATTTTCATGTCGCCGGCGTGGACACTTTCTCCAGCAGCATCAGCGCCGAGATCGAGTCGTTCTCGCCCATGCCGCTGCCGACGATGGCGTTGAAGACCTGTGCCGTGGCCGCCGCAGAAGGCAGCATGAGGCCCATGCGGTGCGCCTCTTCCATGACGATGCGCAGGTCCTTCTGGTGCATCCAGGCCTTGAATCCGGGTTTGAAATTCCGGTCGAGCATGCGCTGGCCGTGGTTTTCCAGAATCTTCGAATAGGCGAAACCGCCCAGCAGGGCTTCACGCACCTTGCCCGCATCGACCCCGCTGCGGGTGGCGAAGTTGAAGGCCTCGGCCACGGCGAGGACGCCGACGCCGGTGAGAATCTGGTTGCAGGCCTTGGCCACCTGCCCGGCGCCGGAATCGCCGATCAGCGTCACCGACTTGCCCATCTTCTCCAAGAGCGGCTTGACCTTCTCGAAGGCCGCGGCCTCGCCGCCGGCCATTACGGTCAGCGCCGCGTTGATCGCCCCGGTTTCGCCGCCCGACACCGGCGCATCGACGAAGTCGATGCCCTTGTCCGCCAGGCGCAGGCCGATGCTGCGCGCCGCATTCGGGTTGATGGTCGACATGTCGACCACGATCAGGCCCGGCTTGCCGCCGGCCGCAAGACCGTCCGCACCGAGGCAGACCGCTTCCACGTCGGGCGCGTCGGCCACCATGACGATGACCACCTCGGCATGCTTCGCCACCTCGGCGGGGCTCGCATGCGTCTTGGCGTTCACGGCGGCAAAGGGCGCCAGCGATTCCGGCCGGCGCGCCCACAGATGCAGTTCGTGGCCGGCCTTTTCCAGATGCAGGGCCATCGGGCGGCCCATCAGGCCAAGACCGATAAATCCGACTTTCATGATGTTGTCTCCTCGGGGATTGTTATGTTGTGCTTCTTGTCAGGTGCCGATCGCCTTGAGGATCAGCGGCACCAAAGGCTCCGGCAGCTTGAGGCCGCCGCCGGTGGCAAAGGCGTGGGCGCGATCCGACATTTTTCGCCATGTCTTGCGGATGATGTCCAGCCACTTTTCCTCGCTGTAGTCGCCATGCTGGCCGGCAAAGCCCAGCATGTAATACTCGATGAAGACCAGGTCCGTGACGTCCTCCAGCATCTGCGTGTCCGGATTGACCTTGAGGCCGCGCTTGCCCACGGCGGCCTTGACCTGGTCGATCATGGCGGCGTCGTAACCGGCCTGCTGCATCAGTTCGCCGGCCGTTTCGGCGTGGAACTTGTAGAGCCCGGTGCGCCACGCGTAATAGCCTTCCTTGGTCATCGGATAGTTGCTGCGCGGCACGGTCCAGCGCTTGATGTGCTGGGCGCGCACGGCGAGCTGCGCAACCTCGCTGGCATCCGGCGCATAGCGGCCGATCATCCCGGTCATGCGCTGCGCATAGAGCAGCTCCTTGGGCCGGCCTTCGTCCAGGTTGGGGTCCTGCGCATTGGCGGCGTCGAACAGGGCGATGGCGCGGTCGAAGCGTTGCCGGTCTTGAATGGTCATGGTGTCTCTTTGGGGCAGAAAATCAGGAACGGTAATCGGCGTTGATCTTCACATAATCATAGGAGAAATCGCAGGTCCACACCGTCGCGCCGGCGGCGCCGCGGCCAAGATCGATGCGCACCGTGATTTCGGCATTCTTCATGATGCGCGAGCCGTCCTCCTCGCGATAACCGGCGGCGCGGCCGCCGTGCTCCGAAACCAGCACTTCCTCGTCGCCCGAACCGAGCCAGACGCGCACGCCCGCCGCATCGAGGTCGGCGATGCCGGCGTAGCCGATGGCGGCGAGGATGCGGCCGAGATTCGGATCGGAGGCGAAGAAGGCCGTCTTCACCAGCGGCGAGTGGCCGATGGCATAGGCCACTTGGCGGCACTCGGCCGCCGTGCCGCCACCGTCTACTCTCACGGTGATGAACTTCGTCGCGCCCTCGCCGTCGCGCACGATGGCCTGCGCCAGTTCCCGCGCCACGCCGGTCACCGCATCGCGCAGCGCCGGCCAGTGCGGCGAGGCTTCGCTGTCGATCATGCAGCCCGAGGCGCCGGTGGCGATGACGACGAATGAATCGTTGGTCGACGTGTCGCCATCGACGGTGATGCAGTTGAACGACGCATCGGCCGCATCCTTCGCCAGCTTCTGCAGCAGGGCCGGAGCGATGCCGGCATCGGTGGCGACGAAGCCGAGCATGGTCGCCATGTTGGGACGGATCATGCCGGCACCCTTGCTGATGCCGGTCACCGTGAATTGAGAGTCGACGCTGACGACACGGCGGCTGGCGGCCTTGGCGACCGTGTCCGTGGTCATGATTGCATGCGCCGCGGCATGCCAGTGGTCGGCCGCGAGGTCGGCCTGCGCCGCCGGCAGGCCGGCGATCAGGCGCTCCACCGGCAGATGTTCGAGGATCACCCCGGTCGAGAATGGCAGCACGTCGGCGGCTGCGCAGCCCAGCAGCTTCGCCACCGCGGCGCAGGTATCGCGCGCGGCCCGCATGCCCTGCTCACCGGTCGCCGCATTGGCGATGCCGGTGTTGATCACCAGCGCGCGGATGCGGCTGTCGACCGCCAGATGCTCGCGGCAAACCGTGACCGGCGCCGCGCAGCAGCGATTCTGCGTGAACACGCCGGCGGCCATGCTGCCGGGCGCGAACTCGATCAGCGTCAGATCGCGCCGGTTCTTCTTGCGGATGCCCGCTTCCGCCGTGCCGAGGCGGACGCCGGCAACGGGGAACAGGGCTTCGGGGGCGGGGGTGGCGTAATTGACGGGCATGGATCACTCCTGGAATACGATCATGGTTCAAAAACTATGCGCCACAGCTCGCGCACCGCATCGACGCGCTGTTGCACGAGGTCGGGCGCAACGCGGGCCCGGGCGGCGTTGAGGCGCAGTGCGTGCTGCATGCGGCGGTAGTCGCGATAGGCGTCGCGCACCTGCTCGGCGAGGTCCGGCGGAATCAGGCCGAGGCCGGCGGCGATTTTCAGCAGCGCGATGTTGCCGAGGTTGCCGGTCAGTTCCGCGTGCCGGTGGGAATAGCCGAGCACCAGGTACTGCACGATGAACTCGACATCGACCAGGCCGCCGGAATCGTGCTTGAGGTCGAACACGCGTTCGCGCTCTTCGCCCCTGGTGCCGTGGGCATCGAGCATCTTCTGCCGCATCGCCAGCACTTCCTCGCGCAGTTTGGCGAGGTCGCGCTGCTGGCGCAGCACTTCGCAACGGATGCGTTCGAAGGCGTCGCCCACGGCGCGATCGCCGGCCGAAAAGCGGGCACGGGTCAGGGCCTGATGTTCCCAGACCCAGGCCGATTCGAGCTGGTACTTGCGGAAGGATTCCATGGAACTCACCGCCAGGCCCGAGTCGCCGTTGGGCCGCAGCCGCAGGTCGGTCTCGAACAACTGCCCGGCCGAGGTCTGCGCCGACAGCCAGGTATTGAGCCGGGTGCCGAGGCGCCCGTAGTTTTCGCCGGCCTCGGGCGCCGCATCGTCGAACAGGAACACAAGATCGAGATCGGAGGCGTAACCGAGTTCCTTGCCGCCCAGCTTGCCGTAGCTGATGACGGCGAATTTCGGCGTCTCGCAATGACGCTTCGGCATCTTCAGCCATGCCCGCTGGATGGCGGCGGCGAGCAGGATGTCGGCCAGCTCCGAGAGGTGGTCGGCCAGCTTCTCCACCGTCAGCAGGCCGGCGATGTCCTGCGTCAGCAAACGGAAGACCTGGGCGTGATGCACTTCACGCAGGGTATCCATCTGGCGCTCGGTGTCGGGCTCCAGCTCCTCCAGGCGCGCCGACAACTGGACGCGAAAGCCCGCCCAGTCGGGAACGACCTCGAGCAGGCGCGGATCGAGCAGTTCGTCGAGCAGGATCGGATGGCGCTGCAGGTAGTTCGCGGCCCAGCTCGAACTGCCGACCAGTTGCGCGACTTTTTGCAGTGCCTGCGGATACTGCTGCAGCAGCGCCAGATAGGCCGCGCGCCGTGAAATCGATTCGAGCAGGTCGACGCCGCGCGACAGGGTTTCATCGGGATTCGGCAGCGCGGCCGCGGCCTCGATCAGGCGCGGCACCAGCACGTCGAAGCGGCTGCGGATTTCCTGCGACATCTGCTGGTAGAGCGGCCCCGCGCGCAGCGCCGAGATCCGCCGGGCGGCGGCCGGCGGATCTCGGTAGCCGAGGTTTTCGAAGCCCTCTTCCTGCGCCTCGCCGCCGGCGTCGTGCCAAAGCCCGGCCAGGGCATGCTCGCCATGATTCGGATCGGCGAACACCTGTTCGAAGTGGCGCGACACGGTGGCGCGGTGATCGTCCAGTTCTTCCAGCAAGGCCTCGAAACTGGCAAAGCCCATCGCCCTGGCCACGCGCTGGCGATCCTCGGCGGGCACCGGCAGGCTGTGCGTCTGGGCATCGTCGAGATATTGCAGCCGATGTTCGAGGCGGCGCAGGAAGACGTAGGCCGCCGCCAGCTCCGCCGCCGCCTCCGGCGTCAAGGTGCCGCGCGCGGCCAGCAGCTTCAGCACCTCCTGCGTCGGCTTGATCTGCAAGGGGGTGTCGCGCCCGCCGCGAATCAGCTGGAACACCTGGGCGATAAACTCGATTTCGCGGATGCCGCCGGGGCCGAGCTTGACGTTGTCGGCCATGTCCTTCTTCGCCACCTCGCGCCGGATCTGCGCATGCAGTTCGCGCATCGCATTGATGGCGCCGAAGTCGAAGTACTTGCGGAAGACGAAAGGCTGCCGGATCTGCTCCAGCTCGTCGTGACGGCTGCCCGTCAGCGGCCGCGCCTTGATCCAGGCGTAGCGCTCCCATTCGCGGCCCTGGGTGATCAGGTAGTTCTCCAGCATTTCGAAGGAGCACACCAGCGGCCCGGAATCGCCGTTCGGCCGCAGGCGCATGTCGACGCGGAACACCTGGCCGTCCTCGGTCGCGTCGGCAATCGCATTGATCAGGCTGCGGCCGAGGCGGGTGAAGAACTCGAAGTTCGATACGGAACGAGCGCCATCGGTATCGCCGTCTTCCGGGAAGACGAAAATCAGGTCGATGTCGGACGACACGTTCAACTCGCGCCCGCCGAGCTTGCCCATGCCGATCACGATCAGTTCCTGCGTCCGGCCATCGGCGCCGCGCGGCGTGCCGTAGCGCTCGACCAGGCCCTGGCCGAGCACCTCCACCGCCTTCCCGATGGCCAGTTCGGCGATCAGGGTCATGCATTCCGTGACCTCGGACAGGGGCGCCAGGCCGGCCAGATCGCGCGCGGCGATGCGGGCGTAGGCCCGCTGCTTGAGCTGCCGCAGCACGGGCTTGAGATTGGCTTCGGTCACCGGCCGGGCGGCCAGCCACGCCGCCAGCTCGTCGATGCTCACCGGCTGATCCAGGGACGCTTCGACATCGGCCGCCAAAGCCGGCCTCGCCTCCAGCAGACGCCCGAGGTAACGGGATGTTTCAGCGATATCGGCGAGGGGGGGCATCGGTTAGAATTTATGGCTAAAGCGCTGTGATTGCGCCCATTTTAACTGGGGCGGGCGCAGCCTCCCTCAATGTCAGCGTCAAGAACCGCCAAGCCCATCATTTCCCAGCCGCTTTCCCGTCTGCGCCAGCTGCCACTAGCCTACCCGCGGCTGGGCGTCCTGCTGCGCGTGCTGCTGTGGGCGCTGACGCTGGGCTACTTCGTCTTCGCCCTGCTGCTGCTGGCCTTGCGCTACGCGATCCTGCCGCAGATCGAAAGCTATCGCGGCGATGTCGAGCAGATGATCGGCAGCGCCATCAACCGTCCGGTCGGCATTCGCCGCATCGAGGCGCATTGGGCCGGCCTGCGCCCCGCGCTGAATCTCGAAGGCTTCGAAATTCGCGACACCCAGGGCCGTTCCGCGCTGGCGTTCGATCAGGTGGGGGCCGAGCTGTCGTGGAGTTCGCTGTGGCACTTCCAGCTGCGCCTGGCACGGCTCGAACTGAACGCGCCGACGCTGCTGCTGCGCCGTGACCGCGAAGGGCGCCTGTTCGCCGCCGGACTGGAAATCACGCCGCGGCCGGACGACGAAGCCGACTTCGCCGACTGGCTGCTGGCGCAGGAGCGCGTCGTCGTCCGCGATGCGGGGATTGCCTGGCACGACGAGTTGCGCGGTGCGCCGCCGCTGGAACTGAAGCGCCTGAACTTCCAGCTCGACAACGGAGGCAGCCGTCATCGCTTCGGCTTCACCGCCGAACCGCCGCGCCAACTGGCGGCGCGGATCGATATTCGCGGCGATTTCAAGGGACGCGACCTGGATCAACTGGAAGCGTGGAAAGGCGAGGTCTACGCCGAACTGGACTATGCCGACCTCGCCGGCTGGCGCGCCTGGGTCGACTATCCGGTCGCCCTGCCGCAAGGCAGCGGCGCCCTGCGGCTGTGGCTGGGGTTTGCCCGGAAACAATTGACCTCGGCCACCGCCGATGTCCGGTTGGCCGACCTGCGCCTGCAACTGCGCCCCGACCTGCCGGAACTGGACCTGGTCCGCCTCGACGGGCGCCTCGCCGGACGCCGCCTCGAAGGCGGCTTCGAGGCCGAGTTGAAGCACCTGACGCTGGCGACGCGGGACGGTCTGGCGCTGCCGCCGACGGACCTGAAAGTGGCCTGGCACTCTGCCGCCAACCGCGCGCCGCAGGGCACGGTCAGCGCCAATGGACTCGACCTCGACGCTCTGGCGCGTCTCGCCGCTCATTTGCCGCTCGACGATGCCAACCGCGACCGCCTGGCGCGCCACGCGCCGCACGGCCGCGTCTTCGACCTGAAGCTGGACTGGAAAGGCAGCGCCGACAATCCCGGCGCGTTTGCGAGCTGGACCATCAAGAGCCGCTTCGAAGGCCTCGGACTCACGGCCCTGGGACCGGTGCCGGGCATTTCCGGCATCAACGGCCAGATCGACGGCAACGAAAAAGGCGGCACCCTGAAGCTCGACGGGCAGCGCGCAAGCCTGGCGCTGCCCACCGTGTTCGCCGATCCGAAGCTGGACCTGGAAAGCTTCGCCGCCGACGTCGGCTGGCGCAATGGCGCCGGCGATGGCTTGCGGGTGAACCTGCGCAAGGCCACGTTCCAGAACAAGGATGCCGCGGGGGAAGGCAGCGGCAACTGGCATGCCCTGCCCGAAGGACCGGGCGAGATCGAGCTCGACGCGCGCCTCACGCGCGGCAGCGGGCAGAGCGTATGGCGCTACATGCCGCTGGCCGTCGGCAAGAATGTGCGCGACTGGCTGCGCGTCGCCATCATCGGCGGCAAGGCCAGCGAAGCGACGCTGAAGCTGCGCGGCGACCTGCGCCAGTTTCCGTTCCGCGACGGCAAGGGCGGCGTGTTCGAAGTGCGCGGCAAGTTCCACGACGCCAACCTGAAATATGCCGGCAGCTGGCCGGAAATCACCAATATCGAGGGCGAACTGCTGTTCGCCGGCCAGCGCATGCTGATCACCGGCAGGAGCGGGAAAATTTTCGGTGTCGGCCTGCGCGAGGTGCGCGCCGAGATCGCCGACATCGAACAGACCGAGGAACTGCTGACGGTGACCGGCAAGGCCGCCGGACCGACCGCGGATTTCCTGCGCTTCATCGAGGCCAGCCCGGTCGGCGAGCGCATCGATCATTTCACCGACGAGATGAAGGCGGAAGGCAGCGGCGAACTCGATCTCAAGCTCAGCCTGCCGCTGCGCCAATTGACCGACTCCAGGGTCGACGGCAGCTATCGTTTCGACGGCAACCGCCTCACGGTCGACAGCGATCTGGCGCCGCTGGCCGACGTGCGCGGCAGCTTGCGCTTTTCCGCCAGCCATCTCGAGGCGCGCGGCATTCGCGGCACCCTGCTCGGCACGCCGCTGAGCGTCGATCTGCGCACGGCGGGCGACGGCACGGTCCAGGTCAATGCCAGCGGCGAAGTCAGCGTCGCCGCGCTGCGGCGGCAGATTGCCCATCCCGTGTTCGATCATCTGGCGGGCGGCGCGAAATGGACCGGCAACGTGCGGGTAAGGAAGAAATCCGCGGAAGTGAAGCTGAGCTCGAACCTGGTCGGACTTTCATCGAGTCTGCCCGAGCCCTTCAACAAATCGGCCACCGATGCACTGGCCTTCAGCTTCGAACGCAAGCCGCCGCCCGATGCCGCGGCACGCCCGGCCGCCAAGACCGCCGTGGCGCGGGCGTCGACTGTGGCAAACCCGGGCGCGGTGCAGGACATGCTCGACCTCGGTCTCGGCCGCGCCGTGCGCTTTCAACTGGTGCGCCGTCACGACGTCAGCCCGCCGGCCGTCACGCGCGGCCTGCTGGCCGTCGGCGATGTCGCCGCCACCCTGCCCGAACGCAACCTGCTGGTGGCGGTGAACCTGCCGCGCATCAATGCCGATTTCTGGCGCAAGCTGCAAAACAACGGCGCGACTCAAGGCGAATCGGCGCTGCCGTCCCTGCCCGCCGTGCAGTTCGACCTGCGGACGACCGAGTTGATCCTGCTCGACAAGCACTTTCACGACGTGCGCATCGGCGGCACCCGGCCCGAAGGCGCGCCCGCCACGCGCTTCGACCTGAAGAGCCGCGAACTGGCCGGCAACTTCGAATGGAACAGCGGCGGCGGCGGCAAGCTGACCGGGCGCATCGGCCAGTTAGCGATTCCGGAAGCCGAAGCGACGCCGGCGGCCCTGCAGGCGAAGACCAGCGAAGTCATAGACAAGATTCCCGCACTCGACATCACGGTCGACCAGCTTTCGTTCAAGGACCGTGCGCTCGGCGCCGTGCGCATCGCCGCCGAAAACCGCGAGGGCTACTGGAACACCAGGGTCGACGTGAAGAACGACGACGGCACGCTGGAGGCCTCGGGGCGCTGGCGGCCCGGCCCGGCCCAGCCCGACACGCGCGTCGAGTTCAAGCTCGTGGCGAAGAACGTCGAGAAGCTGCTGACGCGCATCGGCTACCCGGACGCCGTGCGGCGCGGCAGCGCCAACCTCGCCGGCAATCTGTCATGGAGCGGTTCGCCATTCACCATCGACTACCCGACGCTCGGCGGCAGCTTCAGCCTTGCCGCGTCCGGCGGCCAGTTCGTCAAGCTCGAACCCGGCGTCGGCCGCCTGCTCGGGATACTCAGCCTGCAATCCCTGCCGCGCCGGATCACGCTGGATTTCCGCGATGTCTTCAGCGAAGGCTTCGCCTTCGACAGCATCGGCGGCCAGTTTGCCGTCGCGCGCGGCGTCATGGAAACCAGGGAGCTCCAGATCCAGGGCCCGTCGGCGAAAGTGCTGATGAGCGGCTCGGTCAATCTCGGCGCCGAAACACAGAACCTCAAGGTGCGCGTGCAACCCGCCGTGGGCGAATCGCTTGCGGTCGGCACCATGATTGCCAACCCGCTGGCGGGAGCGGTGGTCTGGGCCGCACAGAAGATTCTCAAAGACCCCCTCGATCAGGCCTTCGCCTTCGAATACGGCGTGACCGGCAGCTGGGTCGATCCGAAAGTGGAGAAGCTGGGACAGACGCCGCAGAAGGCTATCGAGGAAAAAAAATGAAAATCGCCGCAATACAGATGATTTCGGGGCCCGACGTGGCGCCGAATCTGGCCACCGCCGGCCACCTGATCGCCGAGGCAGCGGCAGCGGGCGCGGGACTCGTCGCGCTGCCCGAATACTTCCCGCTGATAGGGGCTGCCGACGCGGACCGGCTCGCGGCACGCGAGACCGATGGCGGCGGCCCGATCCAGGACTTTCTCGCGGCCGCGGCGAAAAAGCACGGCCTGTGGCTGGTCGGCGGCTCGATTCCGCTGATGGCCAACGACCCGGCCAAGCTGCGCAACAGCTGCCTCGTGTTCGATCCGCGAGGCGAGCGCGTGGCGCGCTACGACAAGATCCATCTGTTCGGTTTCAGGAAGGGCGACGAAGCCTACGACGAAGCCGCCACCATCGAACGCGGCGACCAGATCGTGGCCTTCGACTCGCCGTTCGGCCGCATCGGCGTCGCCATCTGCTACGACCTGCGCTTTCCGGAACTTTTTCGCGCTATGGGCGAGCTTGATCTGCTGGTGCTGCCCGCCGCCTTCACCGAGACCACCGGCCGCGCCCACTGGGAGATGCTGCTGCGCGCCCGCGCCGTGGAAAACCAGTGCTATGTTCTGGCTTCGGCGCAGGGCGGCCAGCATCCGAACGGACGCATGACCCATGGCAACAGCATGGTCATCGACCCCTGGGGCGAGGTGCTGGCGCGCATGGACAAAGGCGAAGGCGTGGTCGTCGCCGAACTGAACCGGCAACGCCTGGTCGACATCAGGACCAGCCTGCCCGCCCTGAAACACCGCATACTGTAGGAACCCATCAAGGACCGCCATGAACGCTCCCGCCAGCCCCATTCCCCACTTCGATGTCGCCGAACAAGTCCTGCTCAAGCCGCACGGCCTGGCGCCGCACATGCTCGAACGCGTGTTCGGCCAGCTCCTCGGCAATCAGGTCGACTACGCCGACCTGTATTTCCAATACTCGCGTTCCGAAGCCTGGAGCCTCGAAGAAGGCATCGTCAAGTCGGGCAGCTTCAACATCGAGCAGGGTGTCGGCGTACGCGCGATCGCCGGCGAGAAGACCGCCTTCGCCTATTCCGACGACATCAGCCTGGAGGCGCTGAAGTCCGCCGCCAACACCACCCGCGCAATTGCCGCGGCAGGCGCCCGACACCTGGCGCCACTGCTGAAGCGCGGTAGGCAGCCGGCAGCGCTGTATGCCGGCAACGATCCGATCGCCTCGCTGGACGATGCGGCCAAGGTCAGGCTGCTGGAGCGCCTCGAAGCCATGGCACGCGCCGCCGATCCGCGCGTCAAGGAAGTCATGGCCAGCATTGCCGGCACCTGGGAAGTGGTGCTGGTGGCCCGCGCCGACGGCCAGATGGCGGCCGACGTGCGGCCGCTGGTGCGCGTTTCGATTTCGGTGATCATGGAGGACGGGGCTGGCACCGGTCGCAGGCGCGAGCAGGGTTCCTCCGGCGGCGGCGGGCGCTTCGATTACGCCTATTTCACCGACGCGGTGCTGGGCGACTACGCGCGACGCGCCGTGCATCAGGCCAGCGTCAACCTTGCCGCGAAACCTGCCCCGGCCGGAGAGATGACGGTAGTGCTGGGCCCCGGCTGGCCCGGCATCCTGCTGCACGAAGCGGTCGGCCACGGCCTCGAAGGCGACTTCAACCGCAAGGGCAGTTCGACCTTCGCCGGGCGCATCGGCCAGCGCGTCGCCGCCAGGGGCGTCACCGTGGTCGATGACGGCACCATTGCCGACCGGCGCGGCTCGCTGACCATCGACGACGAAGGCAATCCGACGCAGCGCACCGTGCTGATCGAAGACGGCATTCTCGTTGGCTATCTGCAGGACACGCTGAATGCCCGCCTGATGGGCGTTCCGATCACGGGCAACGCGCGCCGCGAGTCCTTCGCCCACCTGCCGCTGCCGCGCATGACCAACACCACGATGCTCAACGGCAGCCACGATCCGGCGGAAATCATCAAGTCGGTGAAGAAGGGCATCTATGCGGCCAACTTCGGCGGCGGCCAGGTCGATATCACCAGCGGCAAATTCGTCTTCTCCACCGCCGAGGCCTACCTGATCGAGAACGGCAAAATCACCACGCCGGTCAAGGGCGCCACGCTGATCGGCAACGGTCCCGAGGCGATGAACCGCGTCTCCATGATCGGCAACGACATGGCCCTCGATTCGGGCGTCGGCACCTGCGGCAAGGAAGGCCAGAGCGTGCCGGTCGGCGTCGGCCAGCCGACGGTGCGCATCGACGGACTGACCGTCGGCGGAACGGGTTAGCCGGCGATTTCGACCCGGTCGCGGCCGTCTTCCTTGGCGCGCAGCAAGGCCGCATCGACTCGGGCCAGCAGTTCCTCGAGCGATTCGCCGCGGAACATCTGGGCGATGCCGCAACTGACCGTCACGCCCTCGCCCGTCTGCAGCCCGCAGCCGATCGCCACCTGGCCGCGCAGACGCTCGGCGATCGGCAGCGCTTCATCCACGGTCGTGTGCGGCAGCAGGATCAGGAACTCCTCGCCGCCGTAGCGCGCGATCAGATCCCCGGGACGCAAACCGTCGGCCAGGCGGCGCGCCATGCGACGCAATACGACATCGCCGGCGAGGTGGCCGAAGCGCTCGTTGAAATGCTTGAACAAATCGATGTCGGCGATGACCAGGCAAAGCGGGTCGTGGTCGCGGTCGCAGCGGGAAATGGCGCGCGGAAATGTGTCGAGTGCCCAGCGCCGGTTGTGGATGCCGGTCAGCGCATCGACGCTGGTGGCCTGTTCGAATTCGAGGCTCTGGCTCTGCGAGGCGACCAGCGCCTCGTTGTTGTCGCGCATGCGTCCGGAAAGAATCGCCAGCAGGTTGCGCGCCACGCCGTGGGAACAATCGACCAGCGACCAGAGCACGTCGCGCGGCACCGCCAGCAGGCGCGTTTCCATGGCCGCCAGCACCAGGGCGGATGCCGTCCGGCCATCCACCAGCGACATCTCGCCGGCGCAATCGCCGGCACGCAGCACCGCATGCGGAGGCAGGTCGCGATCGCTCAGGTAGACGCGCAGTTCGCCCTCGAGAATCACATACAGATTGTTGTTGGGCACGCCGGGTTCCAGCAGGTGTTCGCCGCGCTGCAGCGTCATGTGATAGCAGCGTTCGAACACGTGCTCGACGCTTTCCAGACTGACGTTGATGAACAGATTGGCGCGCTGGAGTTGTTGATGGTCTTTGAAATCGAGCATGGGCTCACCTGATTTGTCAGTTGCCAAGGTCACCAGCATAAATCAATGCGCCCGGACCCCGGCGGAATTACTTCTCACTGAAGCTGTAGCCCAGTTCCGCCACCCCGCGCCGGATGGCCGCCATCGCGGCCGGTACCTGCTCCGGTTCGCCGCGCACGCCGAGTTCGATATGGCGCTGGACTTCCTTGGAACCCAGGAAGGGCAGGCTGAACACCTTGACGCCGCGAAAATCGGCTTCTACGCGCCGCATCAGGGGAATCAGCGCGCCCTCGCTGCCCTTCCACACCAGAATGGCGGCCTCGTCGCTGGGATGCTGGTGGAAGCGCCAGGAGTAGTAGCTGTCGAGCACCCACTCGATCATCGGCCAGGCCATCTGCGGGAAGCCCGGCACGAAATGATGGTCGCCCAGGGAAAAACCCGGAATGCGATTGAAGGGATTGGGGATGATGCGGCTGCCCTTGGGAAAATTGCCCAGCGCCAGCTGCATGTCCGTGAGCTCGAACTTGAGTTCGGCAAAACGTGCCTTGATCTCGCGTTCGGCGTCCGGATGCAGCACCAGATCGACGCCCGCCGCGGCGGCCGCCGCCTGCCGCGTGTGATCGTCCGGCGTGTTGCCGATACCGCCGAAACTGAACACGATGTCTTCGCTCGCCAGCGTGCGGCGCAAGGTTTCGGTCAGGCGCTCGCGGTCATCGCCGATGTGCAGCGCCCAGTCGAGCACCAGGCCGCGCGCCGACAGGAGCCCGATGAGCTTGGGGAAATGCTTGTCCTCGCGCTTGCCGCGCGTGATCTCGTCACCGATGATGATGGCGCCGATGCCCTTCATAGCTCGATTCCCCCTTCATGACGCTGGCGCCGCA
Source organism: Sulfuritalea sp. (assembly GCA_030247575.1). Taxonomy (GTDB): domain Bacteria; phylum Pseudomonadota; class Gammaproteobacteria; order Burkholderiales; family Rhodocyclaceae; genus Sulfuritalea. The sequence goes on along the minus strand of JAOTRV010000003.1, from coordinate 61,439 downwards.
ACGCCGCCAGACCGAGATGCACGAAAACCAGCGCGGTGAAAGCCGGCACCAGCAGATTGACCAGCGGCAGATGCGCCGCTGCGGCCGTACCGACGCCGGCAAGGTAGAAGCGGCTGCGATTTTCCGCCACCAGACGCCGCATTTCAGCCCGCGTCGCATGTTCGGCCAGTGCGTCGAAACGGAAGGTGCGCTGGTTCAGCCAGCTCGCCCACAGCAGCGGCAGCACCAGCAGCAGGCCGGGAACCAGCAGCAGGGGCAGCGTCGCCAGGCTCCCCACGACGAAGATCGCGCCGACCGCCACGGTATTGCCCAGACTGCCCCGGAACACGTTTTCGCCGTGGCGGCCGAGATCGGGATAGTCGGAAGCCGCCACCAGATCGACCAGGCGCGGCAGGGCGAACACCGCCACCAGGAAGATTGCCGTGAAATAGATCAGCGCCGCGAAGGCCGCCAGCAACAGGATGACCGCCGCCCACTGCGTCACCCATTCCCAGCCCGACCAGCGCAGTTCGGGTACGACGCCGGCCATCAGCGCCACGCCGTGTGTCCAGACCGCGAAGGCGACCGCGGTCCACAACACCAGCGCCAGCAGCGGTGGCCAGATCGCCTGCCACAGCACCTCGGCGCGCGTCAGGTCGCGCAGCGATTTGCCGAATGCCGCAAACACCTCAATCATCACGATCCCTCACGCAGGCAACTCATTTGTGTAGCCGACTATCCCACATCTTCTGCAATCGCTTCACCGAAACGGGCGACGAAGTCTTCAGTTCCTGCGCAAACAGCGCGACGCGCAGCTCTTCGAGCAGCCAGCGGAACTCGTCGAGGAAGGCGTCGCCCTGTTGTCCGGATTTCAGCATCGCGTTGCGCTCGCGCTCCCAGGGCCGGCCCAGCGCCTGCCAGTCTGCCATGAGGCGCGTGTCGCGCGCCGGATCGCTGCGCGCCTTTTCCAGCCGCAGGCTGGCGGCCTTGAGGTAGCGCGGATAGTGCTGCAGCCGCTCGAAGGCGGTGGCAGCGATGAACCTCCTGGGCATGAGTTCGGCCAGTTGCGCGCCGATGTCGGCGCAGGCCTGCGGGTATGCCTTCTGCATCGCGGCGAGTTTCTTTGCCAGCACGGCATGCTCGGCCAGAATGGTCCCGATCAGGCGCAGAATCTCCTGCGCCACCAGCAGGATGCGGCCGCGCGCCGCCTCGCGCCGTGTCGCGAACGTCGACTCTTCGGCCGGCAGCGGGTCCATCAGGCAGGTGCGCTCCAGCATCACGGCGACCAGCTGCTCGCGCAGCTCCTTCTCGGTGCCCAGCGAAATGAATTGCAGCGCGAGTTCGCGCAGCCCCGGCAGCTTCTCGATGGCCTTGACCTGCGCCGCGAGCTGCAGCGCGAAGAGTCGCGCTATGCCGCGGCGGTGCTCGGCACGTGCCTTGTCCTCGGTGTCGAAGGCGATCAGGCGCACGCTCTCGCCCATATCCACCAGTGCCGGAAAACCCACCGTGGTGCCAGCGCCGACTCTCACTTCCATGAGTTCGGGCAAAGTACCGAAGGTCCACGCCGTGACGCCCGATGCTTCGCCGGCGGCCTCGTGTGTGACTTCGGCCGCAGCATAGACCTGCTCGACGCGGTCGCGATAGTCGGCGCGCAATTCGGCAAGATTGCGCGAAATGGCCAACGTGCCGCCGTGTTCGTCGACCAGGCGGAAATTCATGAACAGATGGGGGCGCAACTCGCCGCTGCGGAAGGCATCGAGCGGCAGCTTCATGGCCAGATGTTCCTCCGCCGCCCGCGTCAGCGCACGCACCAGCGGCTCGTCGCGATCATGATCGGCGTCGCAGAAGTCGCTCGCAAACTCATCGAGCGGCTGCAGGCGATGGCGATATTTCTGCTGCAGGGTCTTCAGCAGCGCCAGGATTTTTTCCTTGAGCAGCCCCGGCACCAGCCATTCGCAGCGATTGGCCGGCAACTGGTTGAGCGCCGTCAGCGGCAGCGTCAACGTGACGCCGTCGTCCGCCGCGCCGGGGTCATGGTGGTAACTCAGCTTGAAGCTCTGGCCGCGATGGGTCAGCGCCGGCGGAAAGGCGTCGGTGGTGATGCCGGCCGCCTCGTGGCGCATCAACTGCTCCTTTTCCAGGCAGAGCAGTTTCGGGTTGGCCGCCTCGGCCTCGCGCCGCCAGTGGTCGAAGGCTGCCAGCGTGATGATGCCCTCGGGAATCTTGTCGTCGTAGAAGGCGTATATCAGCTCGTCGTCGACCAGCACGTCGGGCCGCCGCGACTTGTGTTCCAGCGCCAGGATTTCCTTCATGAGCTTGGCGTTGTGCTGGAAGAAGCGCCACTTGCGCACCCAGTCCTCGCCGACCTGGCCTTCGACCAGCGCTTCGCGGATCAGGATTTCGCGCGCCAGTTTCGGATCCGTCGGTCCGTAGTGCACGCGGCGCTTGGCATGGATCATCAGGCCATGCAGCGTGACGCGCTCCCAGGCCACGACCTGGCCCGGGCCCTTCTCCCAGTGCGGCTCATAGACATGCTTGCGGATCAGGTGGCCGCCGACCTGCTCCAGCCATTCCGGCTCGATGCGCGCGACGCATCTGGCAAACAATCGCGAGGTTTCCACCAGTTCGGCGGCGACGATCCAGCGTCCGGCTTTCTTGACGAGGCTCGAACCGGGGTGGATGTAGAAGCGGATGCCGCGCGCACCGAGATAGTTTTTGTCTTCTTCGCTGACGAGGCCGATGTGCCCGAGCAGGCCGGTCAGCAGCGCCTTGTGGATCGCCTCGTAGGAAGCGGGAATCTGGTTCTCCTTCCAGCCATGTTCGTGACACAGGGTCATCAGCTGGCCATGCACGTCGCGCCACTCGCGCAAGCGCAGCCAGTTGATGAAGTTCTGCCGGCACCACTGGCGCTGCTTGTTCGAGGTTTCGTGCTTCCAGATTTCGTCGCCGGCGGCCCAGAGCTTGAGATAGGAAAGGAACTCGGATTTCTCGTCCTTCCACTTGGCATGGGCCTGGTCGGCGGCCGCGGCATGTTCCTGCGGCCTGTCGCGCGGGTCCTGGGTGCCCAGCGCGGCGGCGATGACCAGCACTTCGCGCAGGCAGTTGTGTTCCCGCGCCGCCAATATCATGCGTCCGATCTTCGGGTCCAGCGGCAGCTTGGCCAGTTCGAAACCAACCTGGGTCAGCTCTTTCGTCGTCTCGTCGATAGCGCCCAGCTCGGCGAGCAACTGGTAGCCGTCGGCGATCATGCGCGGCAGCGGCGCTTCGAGGAAGGGGAAGTCCTCGACATCGCCCAGGTGCAGCGACTTCATGCGCAGGATGACGCCGGCCAGACTGGAGCGCAGGATCTCGGGCTCGGTGTAGGCCGGGCGCTGGTTGAAATCCTCTTCGTCGTAAAGCTTGAAGCAAACGCCGGCCGAGACGCGGCCGCAACGCCCGGCGCGCTGGCTGGCCGCCGCGCGCGAGATCGGTTCGACCTGCAATTGCTCGACCTTGTTGCGATGCGAGTAGCGCTTGACGCGCGCCAGCCCCGAATCGATCACGTAGCGGATGCCGGGCACGGTCAGCGAGGTCTCGGCGACGTTGGTCGCCAGCACCACGCGCTGGCCCTGATGCGAGGCGAAAACGCGACCCTGCTCGGCAGCGGTCTGGCGCGCGAACAGCGGCAGGACTTCGAGCCCTGGTGGATGGTGTTTGCGCAGCGCCTCGGCCGCCTCGCGTATCTCGCGCTCGCCGGGCAGGAACACCAGCACGTCGCCCGGCCCGGTGCGATGCGCTTCGTCGACGGCATCGACGATGGCGTCGTTGATATCCGTGTCCTTCTTCTCGTCGAACGGCCGGAAGCGTGTCTCGATCGGATAGAGCCGGCCGGAAACCTCGATCACCGGCGCCGCATTTCCGTCAAGGGTGAAGTGTTTGCTGAAGCGCTCGGCATCGAGCGTGGCCGAGGTGACGATGACTTTCAGGTCGGGCCGCTTCGGCAGCAGTTGCCGCAGGTAGCCGAGCAGGAAATCGATGTTGAGGCTGCGCTCGTGCGCCTCGTCGATCAGTATCGTGTCGTACTGGCGCAAGAGCGGGTCGGTCTGGGTTTCGGCGAGCAGGATGCCGTCGGTCATCAGCTTGATGTAGGAGGACGACGTGCTCTTGTCGGTAAAGCGGATCTTGAAGCCGACGTGGCGACCCAGTTCGGACTTCAGCTCCTGCGCGATGCGCGTCGCCGTGGCGCGCGCGGCAATGCGGCGGGGCTGGGTATGACCGATCAGGCCATTCAGCCCGCGTCCGATTTCGAGGCAGATTTTCGGCAACTGCGTGGTCTTGCCCGAGCCGGTCTCGCCGCAGATCACCACCACCTGGTGCTTGAGTATGGCCGCGCCGATCTCGGCCCGCCGCACATTGACCGGCAAGGCTTCGTCATAGCTCAGCGCGGGCCGCGCCGCCCGCCGCGCCTCGGGGTCGAACCTCATTGCGCCAGCTTGTGGATGGTGAAAATGCCCAGTCCGGTCATCAACAACGAGCCGAACAGGTGCAGGGCCGCGGCGCCCGCCGCCCAGCCGTAGCGTGTGCTCTGGATCAGGTGCACCACCTCGGCGGAAAAAGTCGAGAAGGTCGTCAGCGCACCCAGGAAGCCGGTGATGAAGAACAGCTTGAGCTCGGGCGGCATCTCGGCATTGAGGTGGAACACCATCACGGCCGCACCGACCAGATAGCCGCCGATCAGGTTGGCAGCGAGCGTGCCCATCGGCACCGCGACGAAGACCGGGTTCAGCCAGAGCCCCAGCCCGTAGCGCAGCCAGGCGCCAAGCACCGCACCGCCGCCTATGGCCAGAAGACTTGTCCAATTCATTGTCGTCATTTTACGCCTGCCGGTAGAATTGCAGCTTCGCCGCAAAGCCCACCGCCGCCATGGCCGACAACGACAAACCCTCCAATTTCATCCGCCACATCATCGACGCCGACCTCGCCGCCGATGCCTATGCCGCGCGCCGCTGGTCCGGCAAGCCCGGCCCTGCCGCACAGCAGAGAGTAGACGCCGGCGACACGGCAAGGATTCGCACCCGCTTCCCGCCGGAACCCAACGGCTACCTGCACTTCGGGCACGCCAAGTCGATCTGCCTGAATTTCGGCCTGGCGCTGGATTACCAGGGCGCCTGCCACCTGCGTTTCGACGACACCAATCCGGAAAAGGAAGAACAGGAGTATGTCGATTCCATCATCGATGCCGTGCACTGGCTGGGCTTCAGTTGGGAAAATGCGGGCACGATCAACCAGTATTTCGCGTCCGACTACTTCCAGTGGATGTACGACTTTGCCGAGAAGCTGATCGAAGCCGGCCACGCCTACGTCGATTCGCAGTCCGCCGAAGAAATGCGCGCCAGCCGCGGCACACTGACCGAAGCGGGAAAGAACTCTCCCTACCGCGACCGCACGCCGGCCGAGAACCTCGACCTGTTCCGCCGCATGAAGGCCGGCGAATTCGCCGATGGCGCGCACATCCTGCGCGCCAAGGTGGACATGGCCTCGGGCAACATCAACCTGCGCGATCCGGCCATCTACCGCATCCGCCACGCCACGCACCACGCCACCGGCGACGTCTGGTGCATCTACCCGATGTACACCTACGCCCATCCGATCGAGGATGCGCTGGAGAACATCACCCACTCGATCTGCACCCTCGAATTCGAGGATCAGCGCCCCTTCTACGACTGGCTGCTGACGCGGCTGGCCGAGCTGGATTGCGTCAATACGCCGCTGCCGCAGCAGATCGAATTCGCCCGGCTCAACCTGTCCTATGTCGTGCTCTCCAAGCGCAAGCTGATCCAGCTGGTCGAAGAAGGCTACGTCGATGGCTGGGACGATCCGCGCCTGCCGACCCTGGTCGGCGCGCGTCGCCGCGGTTATACGCCGGAGGCATTCCGCCGCTTCAACGAAATGATCGGCGTCACCAAGTCGGACTCATGGATCGACATCGGCGTGCTGGAGGAATGCCAGCGCGAACACCTGAACGAAACCGCGCCGCGCCGCATCGCCGTGCTCGATCCGGTCAAGCTGATCATCGACAACTACCCGGCGGGACAGGAAGAGGAATGCCTGGCTCCCAACCATCCGCAAAAGCCCGAGTGGGGCAAGCGCCCGGTGCCGTTTTCGAAGGAGCTGTGGATCGAGCGCGAGGACTTCATGGAAGCGCCGCCCAAGGGCTACTTCCGCTTGTTCCCGGGCAATACCGTGCGCCTGCGCTACGGCTTCGTCGTCAAATGCATCGGTTGCGACAAGGATGCTGCGGGCATGATCACGGCCGTGCATTGCGAATACATGCCCGATTCCAAATCCGGCACGCCGGGTGCGGACACCTACAAGGTCAAGGGCAACATCCACTGGGTCTCGGCCAGACATGCCTATGCGGCCGAAGTACGGTTGTATGACCGCCTGTTCGCCGTCGAGGCGCCGGGCGCCGACGGAGGCGACTTCATCGCCGATCTCAACCCGAATTCGAAGATCGTCATCACCGCGCAACTCGAAGCCTCGTTGCAGGAAGCGGCACGCGATGCCCGCTTCCAGTTCGAGCGCCACGGCTACTTCGTCGCCGACCGCGTCGACTCGATGCCCGGCGCGCCGGTGTTCAACCGCGCGGTAACGCTGAAGGATTCGTGGGCGAAGGGGAAATAGCCGGTCAGCCCGGTTCCGCGCCGATCAGGTCGCGGAATTCCGCCGCCGGCATCGGCCGGCCGAAATGGTAGCCCTGCACCAGATCGCAATCCATGGCGCGCAATTGCTCGGCCACGGCCTCGCTCTCGACGCCCTCGGCGAGCACCTTCAGATTGAGGCTGCGCGCCATCTGGATCACGGCACGCACGATCGCCGCGTCATCCTGGTCACTCACGATGTCGCGCACGAAGGACTGGTCGATCTTCAGCTTGTCCACGGCGAAGCGCTTGAGGTAGGCAAGGCTGGAATAGCCGCTGCCGAAATCGTCGATCGCCAGCCGCACGCCAATCGCCTGCAGCCTCCTGATGGCAGCCAGCACCTGTTCGGCGCCGTCGATCAGGATCGATTCGGTGAGTTCCAGCTCCAGCGCCGCCGGTGTTGCGCCGGCGGCGGCCAGCGCGCGCAGCACCGTCTCCTCGACGTCGCCGCGGCGAAACTGGATGGCGGAGATATTCACCGCCATTGACAGATCCAGGTAGCCCTGCGCATGCCAGTGCGCCAGTTCGCGGCAGGCTTCCTGCAGCACCCATTCGCCGAGCGGCACGATCAGGCCGCTGTGCTCCGCCGCGGTTATGAACTGCTCGGGCTCAATGAGTCCGCGTTCGGGGCTCTGCCAGCGCAGCAGCGCTTCGCCGCCGACGATGCGGCCGCTTTTCAGATCGATCAGCGGCTGGTAATGCAGCACGAACTCGCCGCGGTCGAGCGCGCGGCGCAGGCGGCTGTGCAGGTCGATCCTTTCCTGCGCATCGGCATTCATGCGTTCGGTGTAGAAGCGGAAGGCGTTGCGACCGGCTTCCTTGGCGTGATACATGGCGATGTCGGCCTTCTTCAGCAACTCGTCGAAGACCGCGCCGTCTTCCGGATACACCGCAATGCCGACCGAGGCGGAGATGGTCGCTTCGTGGTCGTCGATGTGGAAGGGTTCGCCGAGCACCGCCATGATCTTGGCCGCAATCCGGGCCGGCACCTCGGAATTCTGCAGATCGGTGAGCACCACGAGGAATTCGTCGCCGCCGTGACGGCTGATCGTGTCGGAGTCGCGCACGCAATCCAGCAGCCGCTGCGCCGCATCGCGCAGCAGCGCATCGCCCACCGGATGGCCGAAGGCATCGTTCACCGCCTTGAAGCGGTCCAGGTCGACGAACAGCAGCGCCACCCTGTTGCCGTTGCGCTCGCCATGAACCATGGCCTGCTCCATGCGGTCCTTCAGCAGCAGCCGGTTGGGCAGTCCCGTCAGCGGATCGTGATGGGCGAGGAAGGCGATCTTGGCTTCGGCCGCCTTTCGTTCGCTGATGTCGGCGAAAATCCCGACAAAATGCGTGATCTTTCCCTGCCCGTCGCGCACCGACGAAATGCCCAGCCATTCCGGAAAGATCTCGCCATTGCGCCGCCGGTTCCATATCTCGCCGTGCCAGTATCCGCTATCGAGCATGGCGCGCCACATGTCGGCAAAAAACTCGCGGCCGTGCCTGCCCGAGGCCAGCATGCTCGCGTTGCGACCGACCACCTCGGCCGCGGCATGGCCGGTAATTCTTGAAAACGCCTGATTGACCGAGATGATGCAGCCTTCGGCGTCGGTGATCATGATCGCTTCGCCGCTGCTCTCGAACACCTTGGCCGCAAGCCGCAACTCCTCTTCGGCACGGCGCTGCCGGGTGTTGTCGCGCGTGGTGCCCTCGACGCCGACGACATTGCCGGCGGCATCGCGAATGAAATGCGCCGTGGTAATCACCCACAGCTCATGCCCGTCCCGGTGCCGCAAACGCGACTCGCCGCCGACGATATGGCCGCCGTTGGCCTGCATCTTGGCAAGAAACTCGTCGCGGTCGGCCTGCGAGCAGTAAAAATCGGTCAGCTTGCGGCCCAGCATCTCCTCCGCCGTATAGCCGAGCAGTTGTTCGACGGAACGCGAGGCGCGCACGATCGTTCCGGTCTGGTCGGTGCGGTAGTAGGTGTCCTGCAGGTCGTCGAGGATGCCGCGCAGCTCGCGCTCGGATTCGGCCACGGCACGCTGCGCTTCGACAATCGGCGTCAAGTCGGTGATGAAGCCGAAGGAGCCGACGATCCCGCCCTTCTCGTTGCGATGCGTGGTGTTGTTGAGCAGGATGGGGAAGGTGGTGCCGTCCTTGCGCCGGGCGATCAGCTGATAGCGCCGGCGATCGGTGGTATCGATGCGCTGCATCTGGGCGATCAGCTCGGCGCGGCTCTCCTCGGCGATGAAGCCGATCGGCGTTTGTCCCAGCCACTCCTCGCGCGGATAGCCGAACAGATTGCACAGCGTGTCATTGACTTCGATGAAGCGGCGCTGGGGGTCCATGGCGAAGTAGCCGTCGACCGCGCTGTCGATCACGTGCCGGTAATAGCGCTCGCCTTCGCGCAGCGCGGCTTCGATCTGGCGCGTGGCCGAGAAGTCGCGAAGGATCGCCACGTGCAGCTGTCGCTCGCCATCGTGTACCTGATAGACGCGCACCTCTACCGGAAGCAGGCTGCCGTCGCCGCGGCGGTAGTCGGTATTGACCACGCGCACCTGTTCCGTCAGGCCGGCACTCCAGACACGCCACGCCGTGGCATCGGCAAAACTGTTGGAAATTTCCCAGACGTGGCGAGAAAGAATTTCCTCGCGCGAAAAGCCGAGCAGTTCGCAGGCCCGGTCGTTGGCTTCGACATAGGCGCCGCTCGTCGCGTCCGCCAGGACCACGCCGTCGGCGATGCGGTCGAACACGCTGCCGAGAATCATGTGGCGGCCGAACTCGCCGTGGCGCCCGCCGGGCCTGGCCAGTTCGCGACGCAGGCGGGCAATCGTTTCGCGCAGGAACTCGACATGGCGCCCCTGCATCGCGCGCACGATGTCGTGCCGCGTCAGCACGCCGAGCATGCGGTCCCGTTCGATGACCAGCAGGCGGCGCACGCCGAGCCCGGCCATGCGCTCCGCTGCCTGCTGCAGCGTCTGGCCGGGCGCTATGGAGTGCACACGGCGCGCGATCAGATCCGCCAGCGGCGTCTGCCCGCGCGTGCCGCCGGCGGCGAAGCGCACCACATCGCGATCGGTCACCATGCCCACCGGCGCATTGGCCTCGGTCACCACCACGTGGTCGCTGTGGCGCTTGTGCATCAGGCGCAGGGCATCCTGCAGCGATGCCCCGGCGTCGAGGGTAGTGACGTCCCGGGTCATCGCCGCAGCGACAGTCTTCGGCGCAACCAGGTATTCGTCGCCGGGGTCGGCGAGAAGATCCGCTTCGGTCAGCACGCCTGCCACCCGGCCCTCGGCATCCACGGCCACCAGATGGTGCACCTCGTTGACCAGCATGAGCTGGTAGGCATCGCGAAAATCGGACGCCAGGGGGAAGCTCACCACGGGCCGGCTCATCGCCTCGCGCACGGGACTGGCAGGAGCAAATCCGTCGGCGGCCAGCAGCGCCACCGCGTCGCGTTCGGTGAAAATGCCGCAGGGACGCCGTTCCCCGTCGATCACCACAATGCAGCTGATCCGCTTGCGCTCCATGACGCGCAGCACCTCGCCCAGCGCCTCTTCGGTGCCGCAGGTCACTACATCGGTAGTGAGAATCGATTTCAGCGAAAGCGCGTTCACACGATCATCCGGTCGCGGACATGGCATCCAGAATAGCAGCAAAGGCCGACGGTGCGGCATGCTCGCCGTGCCGCAAGAGAACGCACCCGACCGGTATAATTTCCACTTCTTCGTTCATCAGCGGAAATCACCCATGCGCTCCATGACCCTGTCCCGGTTCCTCATCGAAGAACAACGCAGCAGGGAGGTCATTTCCCCTGATCTGCGACTGCTGATCGAGGTCGTTTCGCGCGCCTGCAAGGCGATTTCCATTGCCATCGGCAAGGGCAGCCTGGCCGATGTGCTGGGCAGCGCCGGCAGCGACAACGTGCAGGGCGAGGTGCAGAAGAAGCTCGACGTGATTTCCAACGAAATCCTGCTCGAGGCCAACGAATGGGGCGGTCATCTGGCAGGCATGGCGTCGGAAGAAATGGAACTGCCGCACGCCATTCCCAACCGCTACCCGAAGGGCGAATATCTGCTGCTGTTCGATCCGCTCGACGGCTCGTCGAACATCGACGTGAATGTCTCGGTCGGCACCATTTTTTCGGTTCTGCAATGTCCCGAGGGCATGGACCCGAACGAGCAGGCCTTTCTGCAGCCGGGCACGCGCCAGGTCTGTGCCGGCTATGCCGTGTATGGGCCGACAACCCTGCTGGTGCTGACGCTGGGCGATGGCGTGAATGTATTCACGCTCGACCGCGAGTTCGGCCGCTTCGTGCTGACGCAGGACAATGTTCGGATTCCCGAGGAAACGCGCGAATTCGCCATCAACGCTTCCAACGCCCGCTACTGGGAAGAGCCGGTCAAGCGCTATGTCGATGAACTCCTGGCCGGCAAGGAGGGTCCGCGCGGGCAGGATTTCAACATGCGCTGGGTGGCATCGATGGTCGCCGACGTGCACCGCATCCTGAGCCGCGGCGGCATCTTCATGTATCCGATCGACAGCAAGACACGCGCCCAGGGCGGCAAGCTGCGGCTGATGTACGAAGCGAATCCCATGGCGATGATCGTCGAACAGGCGGGGGGCGCGGCCACCGACGGCCGCCGGCGCATCCTCGATATCCTGCCGGAGCGGCTGCATCAGCGCGTCCCGGTGATCCTCGGGTCGAAACAGGAAGTCGAGCGCGTTACGCGCTACCACGCGCAGTAACCGGCTGGCGGCCGCCGCGGTCAGCCTTGTTGACCGCCTTGTTGTCCGCCTTGTTGTCCATAGGTGGCGAACTTCGCGATCACGCGCGTCATTTCATCGGCCGGCAACAGTCTGGGCGCGCCCAGTTGCAGCACGCGCCAGTATTGCTCGCACAAGGTTTCCAGCTCGACCGCCAGGGCCAGGGCGTGGGCCAGGTCGCGGCCGAACACCACCATGCCGTGATGCGCCATCAGGCAGGCGCAGCGTCCGTCCAGCGCGCTGACGATCGCAGCCGACAGTTCCTGGCTGCCGAAGGTCGCGTAGGCCGCGCAGCGCACGTCGGCCCCGCCGAAGCGCGCCACCATGTAATGAAACGCCGGCACGCCCTGTTCCTGGCAGGCCAGCGCGGTGGCGAAGGGCGAATGGGCATGCACCACGGCGCCGGCCTCGGGCCGTGCGGCATAGATGTCGCGATGGAAACGCCATTCGGATGAGGGTTTGCGGCGATTTTGCGAGGCGGCAGCCGTCCCGTCGGCGTCTACTCTCACCATGTCGGCGGGCTCGCAGTCGTCATAGGCCATGCCGGTCGGCGTGATCAGAAAGCCGCCGTCGCAGCGCGCGCTGACATTGCCCGCGCTGCCGCGATTGATGCCCGAGGCATTCATCGCCCGCGCCGTGGCAAGGATCGCGGCAGCAAGATCTGTCGTGGCGTCGCTCATGATTTCCACTGCCCCAGTGCGCCGGCCGCGGCAATGCCGCGCTCGGAAATGATGCCGCTGATCAAGACCGCCGGCGTCACGTCGAAAGCCGGATTCGCGACCGGTATGTCGCCGGCGCCGAGTTCATCCGCGGCGCGTTCTTCGATGGGTATCTGCGCGCCCGAAGCGCAGGCGAAATCGATGGTCGACAGCGGCGCCGCGACATAGAACGGCACGCCGTTGGCGCGCGCGGCGAGGGCCTTGAGATAGGTGCCGACCTTGTTCGCGGTGTCGCCGTTGGCGGCGATGCGGTCGGCGCCGACGATCACCAGATCGACCTTGCCCCGCATCATCAGCAGGCCCGCGGCATTGTCGGCAATCAGCGTATGCGGCACGCCGGCCTCGCGCAGCTCCCAGGCGGTGAGCAGGCCCTGGTTGCGCGGCCGCGTTTCGGAAACCCAGACATGCACCGGCAGGCCGGCGGCATGCGCGGCATACACCGGCGCCAGCGCCGTGCCATGCTCGACCGTGGCGAGACGTCCGGCGTTGCAGTGGGTCATGACGTTCACGATTGCAGGCGCAGCCTGCCTGAAATAGTCACCCCCTTCCCGGGGGCGCAGGCGGGGTTTCGCGGAGCACTGCTCCGCGCCGCCGTAGCCGGCCGGCTGTGCAAAGCCGGCCGTGGGACGGGGGCTGGGGGGATTGTCCCTATTTTCCCCGAAGGCAGAATGGATTGCCGCTATCAGCGGCAATCCATTCTGCCCGATGGCAGCGTTGGCGGCTTCGTCCTCGGTCGCAATCGCGCGGGCCTCGTTCCAGGCCAGTTCGCGCCGTGCCGCCGGCGTCGACTCTTGCAGCACGCGCTGCATGCGCGCCAGCGCCCAGTGCAGATTGACGGCGGTGGGCCGCGTCGCGCCCAGGGTCTCGATCACCCGGGCGAGGCGGGCATCGCCGGCATCATCCGCCAGCCCGAGCGCCACGCCGTAGGCGGCGGTGGCGCCGATCAGCGGCGCGCCGCGCACCTGCATGGCACGAATCGCGTGGGCCGCGTCTTCCAGCGTGGCCAGCCGCAACATCGCGGCTTCGCGCGGCAAGCGCGTCTGGTCGAGGATGAGCACAGCCCCGTCGTTCTCCAGCAGCGTCGGATACCGCTCCCGGCTCAATTCAGCTTGCCGTGGCAGTGCTTGTATTTCTTGCCGCTGCCGCAAGGACAGGGATCGTTGCGGCCGACCTTTGGAGTATGCCGCTCGACGGGCTGCGCGGCCTTGGGTTCGGCTGCCGCACCCAGCGCTTCGTCGTAGTCGGCGTGGTGGTACTGCACGTTCTCGAGCTGCGGCGGAGCTTCGGCTTCCTCGATCTGCTCTTCGCTGCGGACTTCCACCGTCAGCAGCAGCTTGGAGACTTCGCTGCGCACCGTCTGCAGCAAACCTTCGAAGAGCTCGAAGGCCTCGCGCTTGTATTCCTGTTTCGGATTCTTCTGCGCGTAGCCGCGCAGATGGATGCCCTGCCGCAGATGGTCGAGCGCCGAAAGGTGCTCGCGCCAATGCGTGTCGAGGCTTTGCAGCATGACATTGCGCTCGAAGCCGGCCCAGGCGGCGGGATCGACCCGGGCGATCTTTTCCGCGTAGACGGCATCGCCGGCATCGAGCAGGCGTTTCAGGATCTCGTCGTCGCCGAGTTGCGGCTCCGCCTTGACCCATTCGCCCACCGGCAGCTTGAGGTGCAACTCGGCTGCCAGCGCGGTTTCGAGACCGGCGATATCCCACTGCTCCTCGACGCTTTCGGCCGGCACATAGAGGCGGAAGGTATCGTGGATCTGGCCCTGGCGCATGGCCGTGATGGTCTCGGCAATGTCTTCGCTGTCGAGCAGCTCGTTGCGCTGCTGGTAGATCACCTTGCGCTGGTCGTTGGATACGTCGTCGTATTCGAGCAGCTGCTTGCGGATATCGAAGTTGCGCTGCTCGACCTTGCGCTGCGCCGACTCGAGCGAACGGCTGACCAGCGGATGTTCGATGGCCTCGCCCTCGGGCATCTTGAGGCGGACCATGATGGCGTTGAGGCGTTCGCCGGCGAATATCTTGAGCAGCGGATCGTCCAGGGCCAGATAGAAACGCGAGGAGCCCGGATCGCCCTGGCGGCCGGAACGGCCGCGCAGCTGGTTGTCGATGCGGCGCGACTCGTGGCGCTCGGAACCGATGATGTGCAGTCCGCCGGCGGCGAGCACCTGCTCATGCACCTTCTGCCAGTCGGCCTTGAGCGCGGCCGTGCGGCTCGCCTTCTCGTCTGCGCTCAGGGACTCGTCGTCGCGGATGGCGCTGGTCGGCTTTTCGATATTGCCGCCCAGCACGATGTCCGTGCCGCGGCCCGCCATGTTGGTGGCGATGGTGATCATGCCGGGACGCCCGGCCTCGGCCACGATTTCGGCTTCGCGCGCGTGCTGCTTGGCGTTGAGCACCTGATGCGGCAGCTTCTCCTTGTCGAGCAGATCGGACAGCAGCTCGGAATTTTCGATCGAGGTGGTGCCGACCAGCACCGGCTGCCCGCGCTGATGGCAGGCGCGGATGTCGGCGATGATCGCCGCGTGTTTTTCCGGCGCGGTGCGGAAGATCTGGTCGTTCTCGTCCTTGCGGATCATCGGCTTGTTGGTCGGTATCACCACGGTTTCCAGGCCATAGATCTGGTGGAATTCGTAGGCTTCGGTGTCGGCCGTGCCCGTCATGCCCGCGAGCTTGCCGTACATGCGGAAATAATTCTGGAAGGTGATCGAGGCGAGGGTCTGGTTCTCGGCCTGGATCGCCACGCCTTCCTTGGCCTCGACGGCCTGATGCAGTCCGTCCGACCAGCGCCGGCCTGCCATCAGGCGTCCGGTGAATTCGTCGACGATGACGACTTCGCCGTTCTGCACCACGTACTGCTGATCGCGCAGGAACAGGTTGTGCGCACGCAGCGCGGCATACAGATGGTGAATCAGCAGGATGTTGGCCGGCTCGTAAAGGCTGCTGCCCTCTGCCAGCATGCCCAGGCGGGCAAGAATCTCCTCGGCCTTTTCGTGCCCCGCTTCGGTCAGCAGCACCTGATGCGACTTGAGGTCGACCGTGTAATCGCCGGTATCGACCTCGCCCTGGGTCGCCGCCGCCTCGCCCTTGGTCAGCAGGGGTGGCACCGCGTTCATGCGGACATACAGCTCGGTATGGTCTTCGGCCTGGCCGGAAATGATCAGCGGCGTGCGCGCCTCGTCGATCAGGATCGAGTCGACCTCGTCGACGATGGCATAGGCGAGACCGCGCTGGACGCGCTCGCCGGCCGAGTACACCATGTTGTCGCGCAGGTAGTCGAAACCGAATTCGTTGTTGGTGCCGTAAGTGATGTCGGCGGCGTAGGCCGCCTGCTTTTCGTCGTGCGGCATCTGCGACAGATTGACGCCGACGGTCAGGCCGAGGAAGCGGTAGATGCGCCCCATCCAGTCGGCATCGCGGCGCGCCAGATAGTCGTTGACCGTGATCAGGTGCACGCCCTTGCCGGGAATCGCATTGAGATACACGGCCAGCGTCGCCGTCAGCGTCTTGCCCTCGCCGGTGCGCATTTCGGCGATCTTGCCGTAATGCAGCACCATGCCGCCGATCATCTGCATGTCGAAATGCCGCATGCCGAGCACCCGCTTGCCGGCCTCGCGCACCACGGCAAAGGCTTCCGGCAGTAGTGCGTCGAGGGACTCCCCCTTGGCGTGGCGGGCGCGGAATTCTTCCGTCTTGGCGCGCAGGGCTTCGTCGGAAAGCTGCGCAATGGCGGATTCCAGCGCATTGATGCGGGCGACGGTCTGCGAGTACTGCTTGATCAGCCGGTCATTGCGGCTACCGAAAATCTTCTTGAGAAGCCCAGTTATCATTTTTTGTCAGTCAGAATTCAGAGAAAGCCGACGCCCGCGCAAGCGAGCCTCGGCCGGAACCAGAACCGGAGATCGAGGGGTGCGCGGCCGCACAAATTGGCCGCGAAAACAAGGAGGGAATTTTAGCATGCGGGGAGGTAGCCCTCCCCGGAAGCTCAGTGACGGTGCGCAGCCGGCCGCTGCGTTGCCTGCGCCATGCGCAGGAAGCGATCCGGATTCTGCGCCAGACCGCGGATGCGCACTTCGAAATGCAGATGCGGCCCGGTGGAACGGCCGGTGGTGCCCACTTCGGCGATCTTCTGTCCGCGCTTGACCAGTTGTCCGGCCGTAACGAGAAGCTTCGAGGCATGGGCGTAACGCGTGGTCAGGTCCTTGCCATGATCGATTTCCACCATGTTGCCGTATTGCGGATGACGCTCGGCGCTGATCACGACGCCCGCCGCCGCGGCACGGATGCCGGTGCCCGGGTTCGCCACGAAATCGACGCCCTCGTGCATGGCCCGCTCGCCGGTGAAGGGATCGACGCGCCAGCCGTAGGTCGACGCGTTCCATTGCGCTTCGACCGGCAGGCTGGTCGGCAACAGGCTCTTCCTGATCCGGTCTTCCAGCATCTGGGACTCGATCATGGAAATTGCATCGGACTTCGCTTCGAGCTGGTTCGCCAGTGCATCCACCGCGCGCTGCAGATCGGTGGAAGACATCGCTGCGGGCAACACCAGCGGGCCGCCGCGGCCGCCGGTTTTCGCCTCGAAGGCCTTGAGTTCCTGCGTCTTGACGCCCGCCATGCCGGCAAGCCGCTCGCCGATGGTATCGAGACGCATCAGTTGCGCCTGCATCTCGCCCAGCTTGACCGCCATGGCGTTGAGGTTTTCGCGGACAAAGTCCTTGGAGCGCCGAGTCTCCTCCGCATTCACGGCCCGGACCAGATCCTGCAGGAAGGGCAAGCGGATTTCCGCCGCATGGCGGACGGTGACATAGGAAAACAGCGAAGACAGCAAAAGGACCGAGCCAAACAGGGCACCCGCGAAGAATGCGGCATGGCGCCAGGTCAGCGTGATGCTTCTGGCAGTTGCCAGCCGGTCGGAGACGAGAATAATATGCATCCCTTCCCTCCCTATAATTTCGTTATCGATGACAGCGCGCAGTCTCCAGGAACATCTCGCCTCCGGTGACAGCATGGCGCGGCTTGCTATCCACGCCCATCGCCTGCTCCAATTCCAGCGTCTTCTGGAAGCTGCTTTGCCGGCGGCGCTGAGACCTCATGTCCGGGTTGCCAACTTCCGTCTGGGGAAACTTTTTATCCACGCCGCCAATGGCGCGGTCGCCGCGAAAATCCGTCAATTCGGACCTAGTCTCGCCAGCGATTTATCGAACAAGGAGGTGAAGGTTACTCAAATCGAGGTACGAGTGCAAGCCCGCAACCCTTCTCCGCCCAAGCCTCATCATGAAAGGCCCGCACTGCCTGGCTTAAAACAAAAGCAAGGACTTACTGCCTTGGCTCAAGCCCTGCCCGCTGAGTCTCCGCTAAAGGGCGCACTGGAACATCTGCTCCGCAGCGTCAAAGAATAATCAGGCGTTCGGCGGCCATCAGAACCAGGACGACCAGCGTAAAAATCAGCGCCCATTTTGCGACGCGACCAGACAGAACAAGATAGCGCCGATCACGGGTGAACAACCAGGCGACGATTCCGCTGCCAATGGTGATCGCCGTGAGTATGCCGACGATCCGCAGCAGGAGCATCTCTAGACCAGTTTCGGATAGAGCCGGGCGATGCTTCCCGGCGCTTCCTCGGCGCGCTGGAAGCTGACCAGTTCCCAAGCGGAGGCGTCGGCCAGCAACGCGCGCAGCAGCTGATTGTTCAGCGCGTGGCCCGACTTGTGCGCGGAGAACGCCCCCAACAGGGGATGGCCGGCGAGATAGAGATCCCCTATCGCATCGAGGATCTTGTGCTTGACGAACTCGTCGGCGTAACGCAGGCCTTCCGTGTTCAGAACCCGGTATTCGTCCATCACGATGGCGTTTTCCAGGCTGCCGCCCAGCGCCAGGCCCTGGTCGCGCAGGTTTTCGACATCCTGCATGAAGCCGAAGGTGCGCGCCCTCGCCACTTCACGCAAATAGGACTGGTCGGCGAAATCGATGCGCGCGCGCGAGGCGGCGCGATCGACGGCCGGGTGATTGAAGACGATCGAAAAATCGAGGCTGAAGCCGTCGTAAGGCGAGAGTCTGGCCCATTTGTCGCCATCCTTCACCTCCACGGTCTTCTTCACGCGGAGGAACTTCTTCGCGACTCGCTGCTCCTCGATGCCGGCCGATTGCAGCAGGAACACGAACGGCGCGGCCGATCCATCCATGATCGGCAGTTCCGCGGCGTCGACATCGACGTAGATATTGTCGATCCCGAGCCCGGCCAGCGCCGACATCAGGTGCTCGACCGTGGCGACCTTGACACCGTCCTGTTCCAGACAGGAGGCCAGCCGCGTATCGCCGACACCGAAGGGATCCGCCTTGAGGTCGACCGGCGGCGTCAGATCGACGCGGCGGAACACCACACCCGTATCGGGCTGAGCCGGACGCAGCACGAGCGACACCTTGACCCCGGAGTGGAGACCCACGCCGGTGGCCTTGACGACGGATCTGAGGGTGCGCTGACGAAGCATCTGGGTGCGATCTAAATGGAATGGTGCAAAGCGATAATTCTACCATGCCAGCCCGGCCCGGCGGGGGGAGGCGCCCCGTCGGACCCGTTCTGCGGCCGGCCGTTCAGTCCGACTGGCGGCGCAGAAAAGCGGGAATGTCGTACTTGTCCACCCCGGAGGCCGCCATGGCATCCGCCTGGGCGTTGCGCGGCAGGCTGCCGCGCGCGCTGCTGGTGACGCTGGAAAGATCGACCTGGCCGGTCCCGACATCGAAGACCTGCAGATTGTCGGTTCCGGTGCGCAGACCGATGGTCTCGACCACGCGCATGCTCGGCTTGGCCGCTTCGCGCGTGCCGACGACGCCGAGGCCGGTGGCGACCACGGTGACCCGCAGCTGATCTTCCATGGCTTCGTCGAACACCGCGCCGCAGATTACGGTGGCTTCGGGCGCCGTGTATTGGCGGATGGTCTTCATCACCTCCTTGTATTCCTTGAGGCCCAGCGTGGTGCTGGCGGTGATGTTGACCAGCACGCCGCGCGCGCCCGAAAGTTCGATGCCTTCGAGCAGCGGGCTGGCCACGGCCTCTTCGGCCGCGACGCGGGCGCGATCGACGCCGGCCGCGGCGGCGGAACCCATCATGGCCTTGCCCATCTCGCCCATCACGGTGCGCACGTCTTCGAAGTCGACGTTGACCAGGCCCGGCACGTTGATGATTTCGGCGATGCCGCCGACCGCGTTGCGCAGCACGTTGTCGGCCGCCTGGAAGGCTTCCAGCATGCTGACCTCGTCGCCGAGCACTTCTTCGAGTTTCTCGTTGAGGATGACGATCAGCGAATCCACGTGCAGCGCCAGCTCCGCCACGCCTTCTTCGGCCAGGCGCTTGCGCTTGCCCTCGTACTCGAAGGGCTTGGTCACCACCGCCACGGTCAGGATGCCGAGCTCGCGCGCGACCTCGGCAACCACCGGACCGGCCCCGGTGCCTGTGCCGCCGCCCATGCCGGCGGTGATGAAGACCATGTGCGCACCGCGCAGCGCATCGGCGATGCGTTCGCGATCCTGCACGGCCAGTTCCCTGGCCTTTTCCGGTTTGCCGCCGGCGCCGAGGCCCGGGCCGAGCTGCAGCTTGACGTGGGCGTTGCTCTTGTTCAGCGCCTGCGCATCGGTGTTGCAGCAGATGAATTCGACGCCGCCGACGCCTTCGCGAATCATGTGCTCGACCGCATTGCCGCCCGCGCCGCCGACGCCGACCACCTTGATGACCGTCGCCCCCGTCTCCGCGTTCACTACTTCCTCAAGTTCAAACATATTCGCCTCCTTTTAGACCCACTGAATCAAAAATTCTTGGTAAACCACGCCCGCATCCGGGCCAGAATCTGGCCGAGACTCTTGGGGCTATGCGCCTTCATGCCACGATGGCGCTGCGCCACCCCTTCCAACAACAAACCCATCGCCGTCGAGTAGCGCGGATTGCGCACGTAATCGCGCAAGTTGCCGTCGTAGTGCGGCATCGACAGCTTCACGGTATTGTGAAAAATCTCTTCGCCCAGTTCGGCCATGCCGGGCATTTGCGCCGCCCCGCCGGTCAACACGATGCCGGCGCGCAACAGGCGCTCCTTGCCGCTGCGGTGCAGTTCCTCCTGCACCTTCTGGAAGATCTCCTCGACGCGCGGCTGGATGAAGCCGGCCAGGGTCTGGCGCGACAACTGGGTCGCCGGGCGATCGCCGACGCCGGGCACTTCGATCATGTCTTCCGGATCGGCCAGTTGCTGCAGCGCGACGCCGTAGCGGATCTTGATTTCCTCGGCATCCTGGGTGGATGTGCGCAGGGCGATGGCGATGTCATTGGTCAGCTGGTCGCCGGCAATCGGAATCACCGCGGTGTGACGGATCGCGCCATGCACGAAGACGGCGACATCGGTCGTGCCGCCGCCGATGTCGACCAGGCAGACACCGACGTCCTTTTCGTCCTCGGTGAGCACGGCATAGCCGGAAGCCAGCGGCTGCAGCACCAGGTCGACCACTTCGAGGCCGCAGCGATGCACGCACTTGACGATGTTCTGCACGGCGGTGACGGCGCCGGTGACCAGATGCACCTTGACGTCGAGCCGCTTGGCATCCATGCCGATCGGCTCCTTGACGCCGTCCTGGCCATCGACGATGAATTCCTGCACCAGCGTATGCAGAATCTGGTCGTCCGCCGAAATCGAGGTCGCATTGGCCGCCTCGATCGCGCGCTCGACATCGAACTGGGTGACTTCCTTGTCGCGCACCACCGCCATGCCGGTCGAATCCTTGCTCTTGATGTGACTGCCGGCGATGCCCGTATACACCTCGCGCACCTTGCAGCCGGCCATCATTTCGACTTCGGCGATCGCCTTCGAGATCGAATGCACGGTGGACTCGATATTGATCACCATGCCGCGCTTGAGGCCGCTGGACTCCTGCGTGCCCAGCCCGAGTATGCCCAGCCGCCCTTCGGCATCGAGTTCGCCGACGATGGCGACGATCTTCGATGTGCCGATGTCGAGGCCGACGATCAGGTCGCGTTTTGCTTCTTTAGCCATCAACTTTTGCTCGCCCTGAGGGCGAATCCATTGGGGTAACGCATATCCACCACACCGATGGTTTGCAGGCGATTTCTGGCCGAACTGCTCACCGCGGCATAGTGGGTCGTGAATCGATTCAGGCGGTCGAGCAGCGGATGCTTGGGCTGGTCGCGGCCCAGTTCCAGCAGCACGCCGTCGTCGAGCTTGATTTGCCAAGCCTCTCGCGCCGAAAGATGGACGGCGACCGGCTTGCGACCGATCGCCGCGAGGCTGTCGTCGAACTCCCGGTAGCGCGCCAGCACACGGCCTGCCGAACCCTCGGGGCCGGCAAAGGCGGGCAGCCCCTTGTCGGACAAGGTCGCCGCGAATACTTCGCCACGCGCACTGACCAGCTGCGATTCGCCTTCCTTCGGGGTCCAGCGGGCGGCAGCGACATGTTCTTCGATTTCCAGTTCGATCCCGTCCGGCCAGCTGCGGCGCAGCGAGGCCGAACGTACCCAGGGCATGCGCTCGAAAGCGGCCTGCGCCGTTTCCAGATTCACCGTGAAAAAGTTTCCGGTCAGGACATTGCGCGCGGTTTGTTCGATCTGCGCCCGCGACACCTGATCGAGCGGCGTCGCCACCACCAGCTGCTTCAAGGGAAACACCGGCAGGCGCTGCAACGCGAGGGCGCCCGCCCATGCCAGCAGAACGCCGCCCGCCAGCAGCAGCACGTCGGCCAGCAGATTGATCAGCATCGGGCGATCCCAGAAGCCTTCGCCGCCGTTCTCCACCCTGCCGTTGCCCCGGCCCTTGCCCGCCGGGTTTCCGCGCGCCTTAGCCACAGCGGGCCTCCGCCAGCAATTTGAGCACGAGTTGCGCAAACGGAATCCCGGCGGCCCGTGCCGCCATCGGCACCAGCGAATGGTCGGTCATGCCGGGCGACGTGTTCGCCTCGAGGCAATAGATGCGCCCCGCCGCGTCCAGCATCAGGTCCATGCGCCCCCAGCCGCGCCCGCCGAGCACGGCGAAGGCGCGCAGTGCCAGATCCCGCATCTCGTCTTCGCGCGCTTCGCCGAGGCCGCTCGGAATGCGGTACTCGGTGTCGTCGCGCAGATACTTGGCGTCGTAGTCGTAGAACTCGGTGGCCGGCACGATACGGATCACGGGCAAGGCCTGGCCGGCAAGAATGCCGACGGTGAACTCGCCGCCGCCGAGGAATTGCTCGGCGATCACGCAGCTGTCGTAGCGGGCCGCCGCTTCATAGGCGGCGCGCAAGCCGCCCGCCTGCTTGACCTTGCTGATGCCGATGCTGGAGCCTTCGTTGGACGGCTTGACGAACAGCGGCAGCCCGAGGCGAGTCTCCGCGGCAGCGAAGTCGCTGGCGGCGTCGAGCACGACATAATCCGGCACCGGCAGGCCCGCCGCCTGCCAGACCAGCTTGGAGCGCCATTTGTCCATCGCCAGCGCCGAGGCGAGCACGCCGCTGCCGGTGTAGGGAATGCCCAGCAGATCGAGCGCGCCCTGCAGCGTGCCGTCTTCACCGCCACGGCCATGCAGGGCGATGAAGACGCGCTGGTAGCCTTCGGCGTGCAGCGCCTCGAGCGCCTTGCCCTGCGGATCGAAACCGTGCGCATCGACTCCGGAAGAGCGCAGCGCGGCCAGCACCGCGGCGCCGCTTTTCAGCGAAACCTCGCGCTCGGCCGACTTGCCGCCCATCATCACCGCCACCTTGCCGAAATCCATCAAACTCCTTCTCCGCCCTGCGCCGGCTGCTCGCCTCTTAGGCCCACGATGCGCACCTCGCGCACCAGGGAGACACCGAACTTTTCCGCGACTTCCGCCTGAATTCGGCCAATTAGCATTTCTATCGCACTCGCGCTGGCCCTGCCCTCTGGATTAACGATGAAATTCGCATGCTTTTCGGAAACCTGCGCGCCGTCGATGTGTGTGCCCTTGAGACCGGCCGCCTCGATCAGTCGCGCGGCGTGATCGCCGGGCGGATTCCGGAACACCGAACCGGCGTTGGGCAATTGCAGCGGCTGGGTGGCGATGCGCCGTTCCAGCAGTTCGCGCAGGCGCGCCGCGGCGACCTCGGCGTCGCCGGCCGGAAAGCGAAACCAGGCGGCGGCGAAGATTTCATCGGTGGCGTTCCTGAGTCCGACATGGCGGTAGCCGACGGCGAAATCCTCGGGACGACGGATGATCTGCTCGCCGTTGCGATCCAGCATCAGCACCCGCTCCACGTAACGCCAGGTCTCGCCGCCATGGCAGCCGGCGTTCATCGCCAGCGCGCCGCCCACCGTGCCCGGAATGCCGGCCAGAAACTCGGCTTCGGCGCAGCCCTGCCTGCCGGCAAAACGCGCCAGCTTCGGCGAGGCGACGCCGGCTTCGGCGTAGAAGCTGCCGTCCGCTTCGCGGCGCAGGACATCGAGCACGCCATGGGTGAAGATCGCCGTGCCGTCGAACCCGCCGTCGCGCACCAGCAGGTTGCTGCCGAGACCGACCATCAGTAGCGGTTCGTCGTGGCGCATCGCGTGCAGGAAGGCGGCGAGATCCGCCAAGTCGGCCGGGAAAAAGGCACGCGCCACGGGGCCGCCCGCGCGCCACGAGGCGTGCCCGCTCATGGCCTCGTTCTCCCTGAGAACGCCGCGCAGTTCAGCCATCGGCCAGCTTTCCGGGCACGCCGCCGATGGAACCGGCGCCCATGGTGATCACCACGTCGCCGTCGCGCACCGCGGCGAGAATCGCCGCCGGCATGGCGGCGATGTCCTCGACGAAGATCGGCTCCACCTTGCCGGCCACGCGCAGGGCGCGCACCAGCGCGCGGGCGTCGGCGGCGATGATCGGCGCCTCGCCGGCGGCATACACTTCGCCGAGTACGAGGACATCGACGCCGGACAGCACCTTGACGAAATCCTCGAAGCAGTCGCGGGTGCGCGTGTAGCGATGCGGCTGGAAGGCCAGCAGCAGGCGGCGGCCAGGGAATGCGCCGCGCGCCGCGGCCAGCGTCGCCGCCATTTCCACCGGATGATGGCCGTAGTCGTCGACCAGGGTGAAGCTGCCGCCGGCGGGACAGGCAAGCTCGCCGTAACGCTGGAAGCGGCGGCCGACCCCCCGAAACTCGGCCAGGGCCCGGATGATCGCCGTGTCGCCGACGCCGACTTCCGTCGCCACCGCAATGGCGGCCAGCGCGTTGAGCACATTGTGCCGCCCCGGCAGGTTGAGCACGATGGGCAAACGGCTGACGCCGCCGTTGGTCCGCACGCAGGTGAAGCGCATCGTGCCGCCGTCGGCCACCACGTCTTCGGCACGGAAATTGGACTCGCTGTCGATGCCGTAGGTGACGATCTGCTTCGCCACGCGGGGGATGATTTCGCGCACATTCGGGTCGTCGCCGCAGACCACGGCGACGCCGTAGAAGGGCAGGCGATGCAGGAAGTCGACAAAGGCCTGCTTCAGCCGGCCGAAATCATGACCGTAGGTTTCCATGTGGTCGGCATCGATGTTGGTGACCACGGAAACCACGGGTGACAGGAACAGGAACGAGGCATCCGACTCGTCGGCCTCGGCCACCAGGAATTCGCCGCTGCCCAGCCTGGCATTGGCTCCCGCGGAATTCAACCGGCCGCCGATGACGAAAGTCGGATCGAGACCGCCCTCGGCCAGCAGGCTGGCGACCAGGCTGGTGGTGGTCGTCTTGCCATGGGTGCCGGCGATCGCGATGCCCTGCTTGAGGCGCATCAGCTCGGCCAGCATCTGCGCGCGCGGCACCACCGGCACGCGGCGCTCGCGCGCCATTTGCACTTCCGGATTGTCTTCGCGCACGGCGGTGGACACCACGACGGCGTCGGCGGTGGCGGCGTTCTGCGCGCTGTGGCCGATCGCAATGCGGATGCCCCGCGCCTCCAGGCGCCGCGTCGTCGCGCTCTCGCCGAGATCGGAGCCGCTGACCTCGAAGCCCTGATTCGCCAGCACCTCGGCGATGCCGGACATGCCGGAACCGCCGATTCCGACGAAGTGAATGCGTTTGACCTTATGTTTCATGGCATGCCTTTCATTTGGCCAGTTCCGCGCAAACCTGCGCCACGGCGGCCGTGGCCTCGGGCCGCGCCAGCTCGCGAGCCCTTTCGGCCATTTGCGCGAGCTGGCTCCGCGACAGATTCCCGATCTCAGCCAGCCGCGCCGGCGTCATCTCGTCCTGCGGCAGCAGGATCGCGGCGCCGGCGGTACTGAGAAAGCGGGCATTCGATGTCTGGTGGTCATCCACCGCGTGAGGGAAGGGCACCAGCAGACTCGCCACCCCGGCCGCCGCCAGTTCGGCCACCGTCAGCGCGCCGGCGCGGCAGATCACCAGATCGGCCCAGTCGTAAGCCGCAGCCATGTCGTTGATGAAAGCCACGCAGTCGGCCTGAACACCCGCCGAGATGTAGTGGCTTTTCAGCAGTGGCAGATGCTTCTCGCCCGCCTGATGCAGAACCGCCGGTCGCTCGTCTTCCGCAATCAGCGCCAGCGCTTTCGGCAGGACTTCGTTCAAGGCCTGCGCGCCGAGACTGCCGCCCACTACCAGCAGACGCAACGGCCCGCCGTGCTGCGTATAGCGAACAGCCGGCGCCGGCAGAGCGGCAATTTCCGGGCGCACCGGATTACCTACCCAGTCAGCCTTCCCCAGCACCTCGGGAAAGCCGCTCAGAATACGATCGGCAACGCCCGCCAGCACCCGGTTGGCCAGGCCAGCCACCGAATTCTGTTCGTGCAGCACCAGCGGAATACCGCGCAGCGCGGCCATCATGCCGCCGGGAAAGCTGACGTAGCCGCCCATGCCGAGTACGACGTCGGGCTGGATGCGCTTGAGCTGCGACCACGCCTGGCTGAAGCCGCGCAGCAGGTTGAAGGGCAGCAGCAGTTTGCGCAGCAGGCCCTTGCCGCGCAGCGCCGTGAAGTGTACCCAGGCCATTTCGTAGCCGCGCCCCGTGGTCAGCTTCGCCTCCATGCCGTCCGGATTGCCCATCCAGGCGATCTTCCAGCCCTGCGCGCGCAACTGCTCGGCCACCGCCAGCCCCGGCATGATGTGCCCGCCCGTGCCGCCGGCCATGACGAGAAGAGTTTTGGTCACTGAACTACCCTCCCCCCAGCCCCCTGCCCAAGGCAAGGGGTAACGGTGGTTCGCCGCTGCGCGGCCCCGTAGTTTGACTGCGCCCCCCTTGGGACGGCTGGGCGGGGAGCGCTCATGCCTGCTGCCCCCTCATCATCTGCCTGTTTTCCCAATCAACTCTCAGGAGTATTCCGAGCGCAAGACAGTTGGCGACGATGCCCGAACCGCCGAAGCTCATCAGCGGCAGCGTCAGGCCCTTGGTCGGCAACAGGCCCATGTTCACGCCCATGTTGATGAAGCCCTGCACGCCGAGCCAGATGCCGATGCCCTGCGCGACGAGGCCGGAATGCACGCGGCCGAGCACCAGCGCCTGGCGCCCGATGACGAAGGAGCGCTGCACCAGCAGCGCGAACAGGCTGACCACGACGCAGACGCCGACAAAGCCGAGTTCTTCGGCGATCACCGCCAGCAGAAAGTCGGTGTGCGCCTCGGGCAGATAGAACAGCTTCTCGACGCTGGCGCCGAGCCCGACGCCGAACCATTCGCCGCGGCCGAAGGCGATCAGCGCGTGCGAGAGCTGGTAGCCCTTGCCAAAGGCGTCCTGCCATGGGTCCATGAAACCGAAGATGCGCTCGCGCCGGTAGGGCGAGACCCAGATCATGATGACGAAGCTGACCGCCAGCACCACCACCAGCACGCCGAACACCCGCGCGTTGATGCCGCCGAGGAACAGGATGCCGGTGGCGATGCAGAGGATCACCACCAGCGCGCCGAAATCCGGCTCCTTCAACAACAGGAAGCCGACCAGTACCATGACCAGCGCCATCGGCCCGAAGCCGCGCAGGAAGCTGCCCATGTCGTCGAGCTTGCGCGCGGTGTAGTCGGCGGCGTAGAGCACGGCGAACAGTTTCATCAGCTCGGAGGGCTGCAGGTTGATCGGGCCGAGGCCGATCCAGCGCTGGGCACCGTTGACCGAGCGGCCGACATGGGGAATCAGCACCAGCAGCAGCAGGGTGACGCCGGCCAGGAACAGCCAGGGCGCCGCCTGCTGCCACAAACGCAGCGGGATCTGGAAAGCCATCACGCCGGCGACCAGTCCGACGGCGAGAAATACGGCGTGGCGGAACAGGAAATACGTCGACTGGTTGCCGGTGAAGCGGCTGCCCTCGGCCATCGCAATCGACGACGAATAGACCATCACCAACCCCAGCAGCAGCAGGCCGACCGCCGGCCACAGCAGGAAGGCGTCGAGTTCGGCGGGCGCATGTTGCGCCGGCGCGGCGTAGGCCCTGGTCACGCCGCGCCCTCCAGCGACCGCACGGCGGCGATGAATACCTGCGCCCGGTGCTCGTAGTTGCGGAACATGTCGAAGCTGGCGCAGGCCGGCGACAGCAGCACCGCATCGCCCGGTTGCGCGCGGCGCGCGGCCCGGCGCACGGCGTCGTCCATGTCGGCCGCGCTCTCGATCGCCACGCCGGCGCCGGCGATGGCCCTGCCGATCAGCGGCCCGTCGCGCCCGATCAGCACCACGGCCCGTGCGTGCTGCGCTACGGCAGATTCGAGCGGAGAGAAATCCTGGCCTTTGCCATCGCCGCCGAGGATCACCACGATCTTTCGATCGTGGTGATCCTCGGCGAGCCGAGCTGACTCGTCATCCCTCCCGGCCTCCCTTCCCGAGGAAGGGAGGTGACTGTTCCGGGCGGCCAGTTGGCCGCCAATGCCATTCAGTGCGGCGACAGTGGCGCCGACGTTGGTGCCCTTGGAATCGTCATACCAGGTCACGCCGCCGGTCTCGGCCACCCGCTCGACCCGGTGCGGCAGGCCGCGAAAACTGCGCAAGGCCGGCAGCAAGTCTTCGGCATTGAAGCCCAGCGCGCTGCACAGCGCCAGCGCGGCCATCGCATTGGCCGCATTGTGCAAGCCGGCCAGCGGCAATTCGGCGACCGGCAGCAGCGGGTGCCGACCCTGCGCCAGCCAGACTTCGCCCTGATGCTGGCGCAGGCCGAAGTCCTCCTCGCCGGCGGGTGCGCCGAGGCCGAAGCTGATGATCTGGCGATCGGGCAGCGTCATGCGGCAGACGCGCGGATCGTCACGATTCAGCACCTGAGCGCCGGGCGCGCCTTCGGCGCTTTGAAACACCCTGGCCTTGGCCGACGCGTATTCGTCGAGATCGATGTAGCGATCGAGATGGTCGTCGGAAATGTTGAGCACCGTTGCCGCGGCGGCATTCAGCGTCTCGGTGGTTTCGAGCTGGAAGCTGGACAGTTCCAGCACCCAGATCTGCGGCAGGGCATCCGCATCCAGCGCATCCATCAATGCCGTGAGCGCCGCGGGAGAAATATTGCCGGCGACGCCGACCGTCTTGCCCGCGGTGCGCAGCAGATGTCCGGTCAGCGCGGTGGTGGTGGTCTTGCCGTTGGTCCCGGTAATCGCCAGCACCGGAGCCGGGGCTGCCGCACCGGAGTTCAGGCGGCGCAAGCTCTGGGCGAACAATTCGATTTCGCCGACCACGGGAATCCCGGCGGCGCGCGCATGGATCACTACCATCAGCCCGCCCGAGAGTCCCGGCGAAAGCACCAGCAGGTCGATGCCGTCGAGCAGCGCCTTGCCGAATTCACCGGCAATGAATTCGACCCGGGAGTCGACGCTGGTGGCACGGCGATTCAGCTCGTCCAGCCAGGGTGGCGCGGCGCGGGTGTCGGCTACCCGAACCCGCGCGCCCTGGCGCAGGCACCAGAGCGCGGAGGCCAGCCCCGATTCACCGAGGCCGAGAACGAGAACGTGTTTGTCTTGCAGGTTCATCTGATCTTCAAGGTCGACAGGCCGAACAGCACCAGCAGGATGGTGATGATCCAGAAGCGCACCACGACTTGAGTCTCCTTCCAGCCGGTCTGTTCGAAGTGATGATGCAGCGGCGCCATGCGCAGAATCCGCCGCCCCTCGCCGTAGCGCTTCTTGGTGTACTTGAAATAGCCGACCTGGAGCATCACCGACAGGGTCTCGGCGACGAACACGCCGCCCATGATGAACAGCACGATCTCCTGGCGCGCGACCACGGCCACCGCGCCGAGCGCCGCGCCGAGTGCCAGGGCGCCGACGTCGCCCATGAACACCTCCGCCGGATAGGCGTTGAACCACAGGAAGCCCAGCCCGGCGCCGGCCAGCGCGCCGCAGAACACCGTCAGTTCGCCGGCGCCCGGAATGTAGGGCAGCAGCAGGTATTTCGAAAACACCGAGTTGCCCGCAACATAAGTGAAGATGCCCAGCGCGGCGCCGACCAGCACCGTCGGCATGATCGCGAGGCCGTCGAGGCCGTCGGTCAGGTTCACCGCATTGCTGCTGCCGACGATCACCAGATAGGTCAGCAGGATGAAGCCGAACATGCCGAGCGGGTAGGTCACGCTCTTGAAGAAGGGCACGATCAGGGCCGTCTGCTGCGGCAGCTCCAGCGTAAAGCCGGAGGAAACCCACTGGAAGAACAGCTGCACCACCTTTTCGTTGTTGGGCGCCGAGATGGAGAACGCGAGGTAGATCGCGGCGACCAGGCCCACCGCCGACTGCCAGAAGAACTTGGCCCGGGCCGAGAGCCCGTCGGGATTGCGATAGACCACCTTGCGCCAGTCATCGACCCAGCCGATCGCGCCGAAGCCGAGGGTGACGATCAACACGATCCAGATGAAGCGATTGGAAAGATCGGCCCACAGCAGCGTGGACACGCCGAGCGAGATCAGGATCAGCGCGCCGCCCATGGTCGGCGTGCCGGCCTTGACCAGATGGGTTTGCGGTCCGTCGCTGCGCACCGACTGGCCGATCTTCTTCGCCGTCAGCCAGCGGATCACCGCCGGGCCGAAGACGAAGGAAATCGCCAGCGCCGTCATGGTCGCCAGCACCGCGCGCAGCGTGATGTAGCCGAAGACATTGAAGGCGCGCAGGTCCTTCGCCAGCCATTGAGCGAGTTCAAGCAGCATTATTCATTTACCTTTCCCCCGCCCCCTTCCCCGGGAAGGGGGCGACGGCTGTTCGCGGGCTGCGCCCGCTCCGGTTGATGGCTTGCGCCGTCTTGGGACGGCCCGGCGTCGGCGCTGTCCACTATCGCGTCGACGACGCGCTCCATGCGCATGAAGCGCGAGCCCTTGACCAGCACCGTGGTTTGCGGTTCGAGCTCGGCCAGCAGGGTCTTGATCAAGTCCTCGACGCGCGGAAAGTGCTGGCCACCTTCGCCGAAGTTGTGGGCCGCCGCGGCTGACAATTCGCCCAGGCAGAGCAGGCGGTCGATGCCGTGGCTCTTGGCGTAGCCGCCGATCTCGTCGTGGAACTGCCCGGCGGCAGCCCCCGCCTCGCCCATGTCGCCCATGACCAGGATGCGCCGGCCCGGCACCGAGGCCAGCACATCGATCGCGGCGCGCATCGAATCGGGATTGGCGTTGTAACTGTCATCCACCACGCGCGCGCCCTCGCGGCCGGTGCGCTGCTGCAGACGGCCCTTGATGCCGTCATAGCCCGCCAGGCCCCGTTCGACAGCGGCGAGCGGGGCTCCTGCGGCCAGCGTCGCCGCCGCTGCCGCGCAGGCATTGCGGGCGTTGTGGCGGCCAGGCACCGCCAGCGTCACAGTGAGCGCGCCCCAGGGCGTGCCCAGGCGCAACTCCCCGCCGAGGCCGTGGCTGGTGAATTCGCCATGCACATCGGCGGACGGGTCGAGACCGAAGCTCAGCTGACGCCGGTCGCGCGAAAGCTCGCGCCAGATGCCGGCGTGCGCGTCGTCGGCATTGAACACGGCAACGCCGTCGGCGGCCAGCCCGGCGAATATTTCACCTTTCGCCAGCGCGACATCCTGCACCGTGCCGAGACCTTCCAGATGGGCGCGATGGGCGTTGTTCACCAGCGCCACGGACGGCTGCGCCAGCCGCGTCAGGTAGTCGATCTCCCCGACATGATTCATGCCCATCTCGATCACCGCGGCGCGGTGCGAGGCGCGCAGCCTGAGCAGGGTCAGCGGCAAGCCGATGTCGTTGTTGAGGTTGCCGATGGTGGCCAGCACCGAATCGGCGCTGCCGAACTGCGCCCGCAGAATCGCCGCGCACATTTCCTTCACCGTCGTCTTGCCGTTGCTGCCGGTGATGCCCAGCAGCGGAATCGCGAATCGCCCGCGCCACTGGGCCGCCAGGGCGCCGAGCGCCAGGCGCGTATCGGCGACGCAGATCAGCGGCAGCTCGGGATGGGCGGCGGCGAACTCTTCGCTCACCACCGCTCCGGCCGCACCGCGCGCGAGGACGTCGGCGACGTAGGCGTGACCGTCGAACGTGTCGCCGATCAAGGCGACAAAGAGTTCGCCGGCGGCGATGCTGCGCGAATCGGTGGAGACGCCGCTGAAGCCGGCATCGCCGCCCTGCGCGCGGGCGGCGATGGCGGCGGCGGCCTCGTGCAGGGTCATCATCATGAGCGCCGTCCCGCCAGCGCCGATTTTGCGGCATCGAGGTCGGAGAATGCATGCCGCACCCCGGCGATTTCCTGATAGGGCTCGTGGCCCTTGCCGGCGAGCAGGACCACGTCGCGCGGCTCCGCGTCCGCCACCGCGGCGGCGATGGCGCGGCCGCGATCGATCTCGACGACCGGCGCGCGCTGCAGCCCGGCGAGGATGTCGGCGATGATGGCTTGAGGATCCTCCATGCGCGGGTTGTCGCTGGTGACGACCACGCGATCGGCCAGGCGCTCGGCGATTGCGCCCATCTGCGGCCGCTTGCCGGGGTCGCGCTCGCCGCCGCAGCCGAACACGCAGACCAGCCGGCCGCCGCGCGCGGCAGCCGTTTCGCGCAGTACGCCGAGCGCCTTTTCCAGCGCATCCGGCGTATGGGCGTAATCCACCACGATCAGCGGCTCGTTCTTGCCGCCGACCGCCTGCATGCGTCCCGGCGGCGGCTGCAGCGCCCGCAGCGCGACGGCGATGTCCTCGAGACGTTCGTTGCGTGCCAGCAACGCGCCGATCACGGCCAGCAGATTGGAGACGTTGAAGCGGCCCACCACGGGGGCGGCGAAACGCACTCCGCGCAGGTCGAACTCGATGCCGGCGGCGCTCATGGTCAGATTCTCTGCCTGCAGGGTTTCGCAGCGCTGGCTGCCTGCGCCGCTCAGCGTATAGCCGATGACGTGCAGGTCGGCGTCCAGCCTGCTGATGAGTTCGACACCAAAGGCATCGTCAAGGTTCACTACCGCGGCGGCGAGACCGGGAACCCGGAACAGCTTTTCCTTGGCGGCCGCATATGCTGCCATGGTGCCGTGGTATTCGAGATGGTCGCGCGTCAGGTTGGTGAATACCGCGACATCGAAAGCAGCGCCATTGACCCGTCCCTGGTCCAAACCGATCGAGGAAACCTCCATGGCGCAGGCGTCCGCACCGCGCGCGAGGAAACCGGCCAGCGCCGCATGCAGGGTGATGGCATCGGGCGTGGTGTTGGGGCTTTCGTCGAGCGAGTCGAGGAAGCCGTTGCCCAGCGTGCCGATCATGGCGCAGCGATGCTGCAAGGCATTCATCGCCTGCGCGATCCATTGCGATACCGAGGTCTTGCCATTGGTGCCAGTCACCCCGGCGAGCCACAGATGTTCCGAGGGACGACCGTACACCAGGTGCGCGATGTCGCCGGAGAGCGCTGCAAGTCCCGTCACTTCGACAATTGCCGTAGCGCCAGCGTCGACTCCTGCAACTGCCTCGCCTCCCGCCTCGGCGATCACGGCCGCCGCCCCCCTGGCCACCGCCTGCGCGATGAAATCGCGGCCGTCGACCTGCGCGCCGGGAAAGGCGACGAAGACATCGCCCGGCAGCACGCGGCGCGAGTCGGCGGTGAGACGCTTCGCAACGACGCCTTTTCGTTCGAGTTGTTCGAGGATGGACATGGCCGTGCTCACATCTCTTCCCGAACCTGCTCGGCGGCGGTCATCAGCAAGGGCTTCAGGGGCGCATCCGGCGCCACGCCCAGAGTACGCAGGCTCGCGGCCATGACCTGGGCGAATACTGGAGCCGCCACCTCGCCGCCGTAGTACTTGCCGTTGGACGGTTCATCGACCATCACGGCGATGATCAGTCGGGGATCGGAGACCGGGGCGAAGCCGACGAAGGACGCGACATACTTGTTGGCGTAGGCGCCGCCTTCGATCTTGTGCGCCGTGCCGGTCTTGCCCGCCACGCGATAGCCGGGAATCTGCGCCCGGGGAGCGGTGCCGCCGGGTTGCACGGCCATTTCCAGCATGGCGCGGACCTCGCGCGCCGTCTGCGCCGTGAACACCTGCTTGCCGGTCTGCGGCGGCGCATCCAGGCGCGCCAGCGAAATCGGCACCAGGTCGCCGTCACGGGCAAAGGCCTGATAGGCGCGCGCCAGCTGGATCAGCGTCACCGAGATGCCATGGCCATAGGACATGGTGGCCTGCTCGATCGGCCGCCAGGTCTTGGCCGGACGCAGCCGGCCGCCGACCTCGCCCGGGAAGCCGAGCTTCAGCGGCGCACCGAAGCCCAGGCTGTCGAACATGTTCCACATTTCTTCCGGCTTCAGCGACAGGGCCAGCTTGGCGGCGCCGACGTTGGAGGACTTCTGGATCACCTGCGCCACGGTCAGCACGCCATGCGTGTGCGCGTCGTGGATCGTGGCCGTGCCGATGGTCAGTTTCCCGGGCGCCGTCTGGATCGGCGAGTCGAAGCGCACCTTGCCCTTCTCCAGCGCCAGCGCCGCGGTGAAGGGCTTCAGGGTCGAGCCCGGTTCGAAGCTGTCGGTCAGCGCCCGATTGCGCAACTGGGCGCCGCTCAGCTTGACGCGGTTGTTCGGGTTGTAGGTCGGCAGATTGGCCAGCGCCAGGATTTCGCCGCTCCTGGCGTCGAGCACGACCACGCCCCCCGCCTTGGCCCGGTGCTGCTCGAGCGCCTGCTTGAGATGGCTGTAGGCGAGATACTGCAGCTTCGAGTCGAGCGCCAGAATGATGTCGCGGCCCTCCAGCGGCGGATGGACGCTTTCGACGTCCTCGACGACGTTGCCGCGCCTGTCCTTGATGACGCGGCGCGAGCCGGGCTTGCCCGTCAACTCGCTGTTGAAAGCCAGTTCGATGCCTTCCTGGCCGGCGTCGTCGATGCCGGTAAAGCCCAGCATGTGCGCCGCCACCTCGCCCGACGGGTAGTAGCGGCGGTACTCGTCCTTCTGGTGGATGCCCGGCAGCTTCAGCGCCGTCACCCGGTCGGCGAGTTCCGGCGGCAACTGGCGCTTGACGTAGATGAACTCGCGATCGGAGGCCAGCTTGCGTGTCACCTCGCGCACATCCATGTCGAGCATGGCGGCCAGGCTGCGCGACTGCGCGGGCGCCAGCTGGGCATCTTCGGGAATCGCCCAGATCGAGCGCACGGGGGTGGAAACCGCCAGCACGTCGCCATGGCGGTCGGTGATGCGGCCGCGGGTGGCCGAAATGTCGATCACGCGTTCGAAACGGGCGCGCCCCTTGTCGCCGAGGAACTCGTTCTTGAATCCCTGCAGATAGAGCGCGCGCCCGATCAGCGCGACGAAGGCGCCCAGCAGCACCACCAGCACGAGGCGCTGGCGCCAGGGCGGCAGGCGCTCGGAGAGCAGCGGGCTTCTGGAAAATTTGATCGCCTTCATCGCGGGATCAGTTCCCCGGCACCGCGTCGACAGAAATGTTCTGTCCCGGCGCAGGCGGTTTCATGCCCAGCTTCTCGCGGGCAGACTTTTCGACCCGGACATGAGCGGCCAGGGTGCTTTGCTCGAGCTGCAATTGTCCCCATTCGACATCCAGATCACGCATGCGCTTCTGCGCGGCTTCCAATTCGGTAAACAGCTTTCGCGCGCGATGATTGGCGCTGACAACCGACAAAGCGCAAGCCAGGGCGATCAGTATCAGGACCAGATTGAGCCTCGCCACGGTCAGATCTTCTGTGCCACGCGCAGCACCGCGCTGCGGCAGCGCGGATTGGCGACAATTTCGGCATCGGACGGAAACATCGCCTTGCCCACCAGTTTGACGATAGGCTGCGGCAGATCGACCGCGCGCACCGGCACGCCCTTGGGCGGCTGCGGCGGATTGGCCGCATCGCGCATGAAACGCTTGACGATGCGGTCTTCCAGCGAATGAAAGCAGATCACGGCGAGACGCCCGCCCGGAGCCAGTCGTTCAACTGCCCGGGGCAGGATTAACGACAGTTCCTCAAGCTCCCGATTGACGTGAATCCGTAGAGCCTGAAAGGTCCGCGTCGCCGGGTGCTGACCCGGTTCCCGCGTGCGGACGACTTGCGCCACGAGCGTGGCAAGCTCTCCTGTCCTTGAAATACCGTGCTCGCCCCGAGCAGCAACAAGCGCCTTTGCAATCGCATGAGCAAACCGTTCTTCGCCATAGTCTCTGACCACCCTTTCTATTTCAGACTGCGATGCCCGCGCCAGGAATTCGGCGGCGGTCTCCCCCTGCGTCGTGTCCATGCGCATGTCCAGCGGCGCATCGAAACGAAAACTCATGCCCCGTTCGGGCGTATTCAGTTGCGGCGATGACACGCCGATATCCAGCAGCACGCCATCCACCTGCGCCACGTCGAGTTTGTCCAGCACGCCGTCGAATTCGCTGAAAGCCGCATGAACCAGGCGGAAGCGCGGGTCCGCCAGCGCGTCGCCGGCGGCAATCGCCGCCGGGTCGCGGTCCAGCGCGATCAGGCGCCCGTCCGGGCCCAGCGCATCGAGAATCGCCCGGGCATGGCCGCCGCGGCCGAAGGTGGCGTCGACATAAATTCCAGCCGGCTTGATCGCCAGTGCCGCGACCGCTTCGGCCAGCAGCACGCTGACGTGTGTATTGGCGGTCAAAGCAGGCGCTCACAACGCAAGATTTTCCAGGCCCGGAGGCAACAGCCTGTCGCCCACCGCGAAGATCGCCTCCTGCTGCGCCTTCCAGCCGGCAGCCGACCAGATTTCAAAATGGCGCCCCTGCCCGATCAGCCAGATTTCCTTTTCCAGCCCGGCGTATTGACGCAAAGACGGGGAAATCAGCAGACGTCCGGCGCCATCGAGTTCCGCATCCTCGGCAAAGCCCACCAGCAGGCGCCGCACCATGGCGGATTCGACCTGCAGGCTGGGCGCCGCCAGGATCTGGGCACGGATCGGTTCCCACGCGGGCTGGGGGTAGAGCAGCAAACAGCGATGCGGATGCGCGGTGACCACCATGCGTCCGTCGCCGGCCGCCACCAAGGCATCGCGGTGTCGAGCCGGAACCGCCATGCGGCCCTTGGCATCGAGATTGAGCGCCGTCGCACCTTGGAACATCGAATCTCCCCCGAACGGGAAATTGGCCGCTGACCGGTCTCAAATTTCCCACAAACCCCCACAAGACCCCACTTTATGACACTTTTTGACGCCGGTCAAGAAAGAGTCCGGTTTTTTCCAAGCGCAACAAGGGCTTAGGCGCGAAAGCGGAGGATTTTCGCGAATAAAATATCAAATAAAATCAATAGGGATACGAAGCAAACCGAATGTACTTTGTGAGGAGTTGCCGCCGCACGATGGCGCCCTGATCGGGCTCATCCGGTCTGGAACGACTTACCTGAGAACGGGGTCTCTACACCGGGTCAGAAGTGCGTCAAGCCACTGATACCACCACCTCGCCTACCGCCCGCCATCCCCCACCAGCGAGAACGGCGCCCAAAACATCGGGTGGGCGTAGGTGTAGCCCTTGGTGCCGAGCATGTCCACGGGCACGGCGCGGTCCATCAGATCAAGCATGGTCGCCCGCAGCGCTTCGGCGCGCGTCGTTGTCGGGGTGGCGCTCTGATGCTCGAACAATTTCGTGGTCAATAGTTTTGCCGAGACCGTCTCCACCGGCCAGTTCGACACCAGCAAGGTGCGCGCCCCGGCAAAGAAGAAAGCCTTGCCCAGGCCCGATACCGCTTCGCTGCCGGCGCCGTCCCCCGCCGCCGTGTTGCAGGCGGAGAGCACCACCCAGTCGGCTTTGAGCTTGAGCCCCAGCACTTCCTCCATGGTCAGCAGACCGTCTTCGTTCGCGTTGCCGGTCACTTCCGGTGCGCTGAGTGCCAGCGCCGGCTGCGTCAGGCCGTTGAGATCGCCCGGCACCAGACCATGCGTGGCGAACATCACGATGCGGCGGTTGTCGAGTTGGCCGGATTTGACGTTCTTCTCGCTCGCCGCACGGCCCAGGAACACGTCGTTGGCGGCATTGGCTTTCAGCACCTTGGCAATGCTGGTGATTTCCTCGGCCGTGTCGGGCAAGCGCGCGAGCTGTGCCAGCCCGGCGGAATTGGCCACCGCGACCGTCGGCATGGCGACCGGCGCATCGGCCACGGTCGCCATCGGTGCGGCCGCAATTGATCCAATCCCGAGGTTGCGCCAGCGGCGGCGCGTCTTGCTGGCGTCGTTGGCGGCCAGCGCCATCGCGTTGCTGAACAGCGGATCGCCGAAGCCGATGAACTCGGTGCGTCCCGGCTTGGGGGCCGGCATGCGGCGCAGCGCAAGCAGCGTGCTGACCGAAGGCAGTTGGGTGACGGCGGCGCGGCGAATCAGCCAGGGCACTTTGCGGTATTCCTCGAACAGGCTGTCTTTGGCGGCTGGTGTGGTGGCGACGGTCGGCGCCGTCGCCAGCAAGGCGAAGGGCAGTTGCCCCAGCGCCTTGTGCGGCACCACGATCAAGCTCTTCGCCTCGCGCCAGCCGGCCTCCACCGGCCGCAAGAGCTTGCGGTACAGCTCGTGGGACTGCGCCAGATCGAAACGCGGCATGTCCTCCAGCGCTACTTCACCGACATCCAGCGCCTTGCGCAAATGGGTGACTTGCCGGGCGGCGTCGGTATCGGTCAGCGTCACTTCGGCGAAGGCGGCACGACCGGCTTTGGGCACGGCCCAGACATAGCTGCGCTCGGCGCCGACATAGATCGAGATCAAGGCTTCGTCGGCGACCAGGGCGGCCTGTGTCTGGACGACGGTGGTGGGCTTGGGCGCAATCAGTTCGGCGTAGTCGGGAAAGCGCCGGGCCAGTTCGAGCTTGAGCTTGTCGCGCTCAACGCGCAGGGCTTCGATGTCGCGACGCAAGTCGGCGATGATCTTGGGCAACTGCTGTTCGGGTGGTGCCGAGAGCAAACGGTTGAGCAGGTCGGAGAGCGTGCCGAAGCGTTGCTGGGCATCCTGTTCGCGGCGTGCCAGCTCGGCCAGCGCCGGGTCGCTGGGGGTAGCGCGGGCAGCGCTTTCGGCGAGCGCCCGTTGCACGGCGCTGCCGCGCGCGACATCGGCAATGCGGAAGGCTTCGGCGGCGGCATCGATGCCGATGGTCTTAAGCAGCGGCGAGTCGCGCAGGTCAACCAGCAGCTTCATGTAGCTTTCGAGGATCCAGACCAGACGCATCTGGCGGGCGACGGCGCCACCCTGTTCGCTGCCACCTTTGCGACGGGCATCGTCGAGCAGGACGGGGATGGCGCCCTGGAATTCGGCCAGCGCTTTGTCCGCTTGACCGTTGGCGGCCAGGGCCATGGCGTAGAAGCCGCGCGTTTGAGCCGTCAAATATTCCTTGGTGTCGTGCCCCGACGAAAGACGTTTGAGAAAGATTCGCTCGGACATCGCGACGGACGTTTCGACGTTGCCGGCACGGAGCAATGCCAGCGCCCAATCCGGATCGTCTCCCGACTTGATCGCATATTGCACCGGATCCGAAGCAAGTGCCTTGTCCCGGCTCTGAAATACCGTAATCGCCTCGGTCCAGCGTTGCTCCGCTACGAGCGCCCTCGCATACAACATTTTCGATTCGGCATGCATCGGCGACTCAACAGCGGCCCCGGACTTCTCGGCGCTCTCAAACGCCTTCTCGGCGAGCCCCATCGCTTCGCGAAACCGCCCCGATTCGAAAACTATTCGGCTCAATATCTGCATAGGGAAAGCCGTGTAGTGAGAATAACGGCCTGACACCTGTAGCTGACGTACCAAGGCACTTCTCGCAAAATGTTCCGCCTCGGAGTTTCTTCCCTGCCATGCAAGGTTCTGTGCCAGCAGCGCCTCTCCGATAGACCAGTTGTTAAGTGCCGACCACTGCGCCGTGGCGTACAAACTGAACTTGCGGATTTCAAATGCTCGCCAATAGACCTTTTCCGATAGTTCGAGCGAGCGTCGATGGCGCCGTTCGGCCTCGCCATAATTTCCAGTTGCATCCAAGACCATGGCATGCGCCCGGTCGCTATGGGCTTGCCAACCGTCCCCCCAGAGGTTCCATGTGCGCCACGTCTTGAGGTCCGCCAGGTAATTGTCAGCCAAGTCAAGGTGGTGCCTGGCGGAGGTTATGTCGCTGAGAAAGGCATGGGCAATCGCAAGGTAAAAATTTCCCCAGAATCGACTCCAGGAATCACCGCGATTTGCCAATTCACCTGCCAGCTTGACGACGCGTATCCCGTTGCCGCCGTTGATTTCGGCACCGATAAGGTCGAGCAAAATTCGATTGCGATCACCAATTCCGTCTGCTTCGGTGATCCCGCTGGGCAGTACCAAACGCAGCGCTGTTTCAAGGTCGGCAATCTGCTGCTTCGCGTTGCCGATCTCCTTGTTGGCACGACCTCGCCGGTGATAAAAAATCGCCAGCTCCTGCTCATGCTTGGTATCCGGCGGCTGCGCCTCGGCTTGGGCGCGCAGTTTCGCCACCGCCTCGGGATCGCGCTTGTACTGATCCAGCACCGCGAGAATATCCGCCACGTTGCGCGGCGGTACCGGTGGTGTTTGCGCCTGACCGTGGATAGCCGGCAGCAGAAGTGCGGCGGCGACTAACAGATGGAAACGAATTCCCGCTCCCTGGCACATTTATGCCGTTTGTGATTTTTCGCCACTATATGCCTCGCGCAAGAGCTTGTCGATTCGGACCTGCGCGATGCTGATAGCGCCGCTCTCAAGAGTCGGCGGTGGCGACACGGCGACAACGCAGACGGAGCGGGGCTGCGCTGATTCTCTTTTTGCGATCAGCGCGATTCGACGATCACGCCGAGTTGTCGAAGCAGATCGGGCAGCGATGTCTGCACGGTTTCCCAGACCACGTCGAGGTCGATATCGAAGTAGCCGTGAGCCATGCGATTGCGCATGCCGCGCATTTGCTGCCAGGGCAAGGCCGGATGCGCGACGGTGAATTCGGGACACTCCGCGGCGATCCTGCTGGCTGCCTCACCGAGCACAATAAGGTTGAGGATAACGGCCTGCTGGGTTTTCCGGTCGGCGAAAAAATCCGGCTTTGCCATTCCCTCGGTAAAGCTCCTGGCCAAGGTGATAGCCTCGACCATGTGGTCGAGATAGTCGAAGGCCCGCGAGCTGCCGGGCTCGGTCATACCGGCAGAGCCTCCCGGATCACCTGCTCGCGGAATCGCTTGGGCAGATCGCCTGGCGTGAGTACATCGACGGGAATGCCCAGCACGGATTCCAATTCCACCTGCATGGCGCCAAGATCGAACAGGGTAGTTCCCGGCAGGGGGTCCACAAGCAAGTCGAGATCGCTGCCGTCGGCGTCACGCTGGTGAAGCACCGAACCGAAGACCCTTGGATTACGCACGGGATAGCGTGCAACTGCCTGCCGGATGGCTTCACGATTGATCTGCAAGGCAATGGATGGCTTCACGATGCCCATTGTATAGCAGCCCATTCTTCGCGGAGAAGGATAGCCCTGTCGCAGTGAAACCACTGGTGGCGGGCCCGGCTCCGATCTCAGCCGGGCCGATCTCCCATTTTTTCGCCGAGGCG
Source organism: Sulfuritalea sp. (assembly GCA_030247575.1). Classification (GTDB taxonomy): domain Bacteria; phylum Pseudomonadota; class Gammaproteobacteria; order Burkholderiales; family Rhodocyclaceae; genus Sulfuritalea. Next base: position 20,481 of record JAOTRV010000003.1, on the reverse strand, counting down.
AATCGACCGCTGCGGCGCCCACTCCGCATTGAACTTCAGCGTGTCGCGCGGGAACAGCATGACCACGGTCGAGCCGAGCAGGAAGCGGCCCATCTCGTCGCCTTGCCTGTAGCGCAGTTGCCGGTCTTCATAACGCCATTCGCGCAGCCGGCCCGGACGCGGCGGATTCACCACGCCATGCCAGACGGTCGCCATGCTGCCGACGATGGTGGCGCCGACCAGCACCATGACAAAGGGACCGTGCGCCGACTCGAAGACGCAGACGACACGCTCGTTGCGCGCGAACAATCCGGGCACGCCGCGCGCCGTGACGGGATTTACGGAGAACAGATCGCCCGGCACATGGATCATGCGCGTGAGCCGCCCGTCGCACGGCATGTGGATGCGGTGGTAATCCTTCGGGCTCAGATACAGCGTGGCGAAGCTGCCATCCTGGAACTGCGCGGTCAGTTCGGCATCGCCGCCGACCAGCGCCGTCGTCGAGTAGGAATGTCCCTTGGCCTGGAATAGCCGATCGCGCTCGATGGCGCCGAACTGGCTGATCGCGCCATCCACCGGGCAGATGAAATCGGCTTGCGCCAGCGGCCGCGCTCCGGCGCGCAGAGGGCGCGTGAAGAATTCATTGAAGCTCGCATAACTGGCGATGTCGGGACTGGCCGCTTCGCTCATGTTGACGCCATAGCGGCCGACAAACCAGCGGATCACGCCGGTGGTGAGGCCACCCGCGCGCGCCGTGGCGAAGCTGCCGGCCAGCGCCGTCAGCGCCTGCTTGGGCAGGAGGTACTGCAAGAGCACGGCAAGGCGGTCGGACACGGCGGAAGTCGTCAGGCGGAAGCGGGAATTATAGCGGGCGGCCCCGGGCGGCCTCACCGCGCCTGAGCAGAAAGGTCAGTACCGGCGGCGTGATCAGGGTGGTCAGGATCACCATCAACACGATCACCGAGAACATCGTCTCGTTCATCACGCCGAGCTGCTTGCCGACCATGGCGAAGATCAGGCCGACTTCGCCGCGCGGCACCATGCCCCAGCCCACCAGCCATTTGCCCGAGGGTCCGGCGGCGAGGCCGGCGGCAAGCTTGCCGGCCACCGCCGCCACCGTAACGCCGGCGCCGACTCCCAGCACCGCCGGATCGGCAAGGGTTTTCAGATCGACCTGCATGCCGGTGAGGACGAAGAATACCGGCACGAAGAAATAGCCGATGGGTTCGATCATGTGCTCGTGCTGATGGCCGCCATGTTTGACCAGGATTGGTCGCAGGCGCTCGGCCAGGCCAGGCTCGCCCTGCGGCAGCAGGGGCTCGATCTCGCGCACGATGGCCGGACGATCGAAGTCGCGCAGGAACACCGGCTCGAACAGCAGGCCGGCGGCGAAGGCGCCGATGATCGGCGCCAGGCCGATGGCATGCGCCAGCCAGGCGAGGAACAGGCCGGTGGCCAGCACCTGGGCGAACAGCATCGAGGGTCCGGCGTCGAGCTGCGCCAGCCAGCGGCTGGAATGCGGCGCGATCAGGCGCCCGATCCAGATCGAGCCGGCGAGGAAAATCACCGCCTGGGCGATGATGCCGCCAACCTGGCCGACGCTGACCGAACCGGCCTGTACCAGGCTGGAGACCACGGCGAGAATCACCAACCCCAGCACGTCGTCGATCACCGCGGCGCCGAGCACGATGCGCGCCGCCGGCGTGTCGAGCTTGCCCAGATCGCGAAAGACGCGACCGGTGATGCCGACCGAGGTGGCCGACAGCGTCGCGCCGAGGAACAGGTAGGCGTTGTCCGAAAGCCCCGGCAGCAGCCACGGCCCGACCACCCAGGCGCCCAGCGCGAAGGGCACGACGATGCCGACGCTGCCGACGGCGAAGGCGCGCGGGCCGACCTTGACCAGGTCGGCCAGCCGCGTCTCCAGCCCGATCTGCAGCAGCAGGACGATCACGCCGAGCTCGGCGATGAAGGCCACCGCCGGATCGCGGGCGATCGATTCGAAGCCGCTGAAGCCCAGCAGCGCAAGGTTGCCGAACAGCACGCCGAGCAGCAACTCGCCCAGCACTGCCGGGAAACCCAGGCGCTGCGCCAGCGGCGCGAACAAGCGGGCGCTGATCAGGATCAGTGCCAGCCACAAAAGGTTGGCGCCGACCACGCCCGAACCCGCTGCCCACGCCGGCGCGGCGGCGAAGCAAAGCAGAACGGCTCCCGCCCAACGCGGGAGCCGTCCGGTGCGAGGCCGGGAAGCGTGTGTCACCGACCCTGCGCGGACAGCGCGGCGATGCGTTCTTCCATGCTCGGATGGCTGGCGAACAGCGCCATCAGGCCCTGCCCGCCGGCGATGCCGGAACTTGCCAGGCTCTTCGGCAGCGGCTCGACCGCGAGGCCGCCCAGGCGCTGCAGGGCGGAAATCATCGGCCGCGGCGAACCCATCAGGCCGGCCGCACCGGCATCGGCGCGGAACTCGCGCTGGCGGGAGAACCAGGCGACGACGATGCTGGCCAGCACGCCGAACAGGATGTCGCAGACGATCACGGTGATGGTGTAGCCGATGCCGGGCCCGGAGGACTGGCTGTCGCCGCGACGCAGGAAGCTGTCCACCAGATAGCCGACGACGCGCGACAGGAAGATGACGAAAGTATTGACGACGCCCTGGATCAGCGTCAGGGTCACCATGTCGCCGTTGGCGACGTGGCTGACCTCGTGCGCCAGCACGGCCTCGACTTCCTCCCTGCTCATGCTCTGCAGCAGGCCGGTCGAAACCGCGACCAGCGAGTTGTTCCTGCCCGGGCCGGTGGCGAAGGCGTTCGGCGCGCCTTCATAGATCGCCACTTCCGGCATCGCGATACCGGCCTTCTCCGTCTGCTTGCGCACGGTTTCCACCAGCCAGAATTCGGTCGAGGTCGACGGGCTGTCGATGACATGCGCGCCGGTCGACCACTTGGCCATGGTCTTCGACATCAGCAGCGAAATGAAAGCGCCGCCAAAGCCCATGATGCCGGCGAAGCCGAGCAGCATGCCCATGTCGAGACCGTTGGCATGGAGGAATCGATTCACCCCCAGCACGCTGGCGGCGATCGACAGCACCAGCATCACGGCAAGGTTGGTGACCAAAAACAGCACAATGCGTTTCATTGCGGTTCTCCAGGAATTGACGTGAACGCCACGCGCCAGCCACGCCAGACCGCCGGCGCGCTGGCGCACACATGCTCACGCTTAGATGCTGCGCCTCGACAAAAATTCAAGTGCCCGCGACTACCGATAGCCCGGCGCGCCGACTGCGGGAGTAGACGCCGGCGAGACGGCGGCGGGCGCCATTTGCATTTGCACCGCGGCCGGTGCGCCATCCTTGTGCTTTTCATGCGGATGCCAACCCAGAATCGCCAGAAGCGCAAAGAAGCCGACGACGTAGCCGACCGGTATGAACCAGCCATGGCGCAACCACTGTCCCACCGATTTGGCCTCGGGAAACAGATTGGCGACCGCTACGCCCGCCGAGGAACCAAACCACAGCATCGAGCCGCCGAAACCCACGGCGTAAGCCAGGAAGCCCCAGTCGTAGCCGCCCTGCTTCAACGCCAGCGCGGTCAGTGGAATGTTGTCGAACACGGCGGAGATGAAGCCCAGCGCCAGCGCCGTCGGCCAGGACGCCGGGGGCAGTTGTTCCACCGGCATCATCGAGGCGCAGGTGACCAGCGACAGCAGGAACACCGAACCCTTGAACGCGCCCGGCACCAGACTCCATTCCGGCTTGCGCAGCGGCACGGCCAACAGCAGGGCCACCCATACGGCGGCGCCGAGAAAGGGGAAATGATCGGCGGCCGCGGCGAACTTCAGGTTCACCGTGACATTGGTGATGATGGCGCCGATCAGGATGAAAATCACGATGCCGACGCGCGCCCAGTCGATGCGATGCGCCGCCTGGAAGTCGCGGCTGATCGCCATGTGCTTGTGCTGCAGCAGCGCCGCCGGAATGCCGAACACCATCGTCGCCACGGCCGCCGGAATATAGGCTTCCACCACGTCGAACGGGCTGACGCCATCGAGCCACATCATGGTCGTCGTCGTGTCGCCCACCACCGAGCCGGCGCCGCCCCCGTTCGAGGCGGCGACGATGGCCGCGAGATAGCCGATATGCACCTTGCGCTTGAACACGCTGGCCGCCACCGTGGCGCCGATCAGGGCCGCCGCGATGTTGTCGAGGAAGCCGGAGAGCACGAAGATGATCACCAGCAACATGAACGGCCCCAGCCAGCCCTCGGGCAGGAGTTTCGGCAGCACCTCGGGCACCCCGCTGTCCTCGAAATGCCGCGCCAGCAGCGCAAAGCCGACCAGCAAGCCGAGCAGGTTGGCCAGCAGCACCCACTCGTGCCCCATGTGCGCCATGAATCCGGCGATGCCGGCGCCGGTCTTGAAGCCCGTGAACAAGACTTTGTAGGTGGTGATGGTGGCCAGACCGGTCAGCGCCACCTGCAACACGTAGTGGTGGAACAGCGCCACGCCAAGCAGGGTTGCGGCAAACAGGATGAAATCGACCGGAACGCCGAACAGGGCGGGCAATGCAACCGCCGCATCGGCGGCCTGTGCCAACGGTGCCGCCAGCAGCATGCCCGCTGTTGCCAGCAACCCCGGTATCCTGCCCCAAGAGACATTGGTTCGATGCGAAAACATCATCCGCCACTCCAGTCGATTTTTTTGTCGGCGGATTGTATCAGCCCCGTGCGTACCGACTGCCGCCGGGAGGCAATCGGGAATAATGCGATAGACTTGCTTGTCCCGAAATATGAAAGTCCTGCGATGAAAATACTGCTAGCGGTTGACGGCTCCGAACATTCGAATCGCATCACGCGGCACGCCATCCGCCTGGTGCAGGGCTGTGCCGATTATCAGGTAATCCTGCTCAATGTTCAGGCGCCTATCGACGCCCCTGAAGTCGTCAGCCACATGCCCGTGCGCGAAATCGAGGCGATGCAGGAAACCCGGGGCGGCGATGCGATGGCAGCGGCGCGCGCGCTGCTCGACGAAGCCGGCGTGACCTATGTACCGGAGGTGGCGCTCGGTCCGGTGGCGGACACCATCGCTCGCCGTGCTACCGAAAGCGGCTGCGATACGATCGTGATTGGCACCCATGGCGCCGGCGCGCTCAGAAGTGCGCTAATGGGCTCTGTCGCGACGGACGTGATCCGTCTGGCCGGCTGCCCCGTTACGGTAGTCAAGTAGCAGCTGATTGCTGCCTGCTCACCGTGACCTGCGATACCAATCCTGTGGAGCGCATGGCAAGAATGTTGCGCCGGGTTGCCGGCGTGGCGCTCTGCATCGGAGCATGGGCCGCCGCAGCGCAGGAGATTCCGCAGCGAATCGCCGGGCAGTCGCTCTACCTGCCGATCTACTCGCATCTCTACCATGGCGACGTACACCCGCGGACCGGCAAACCGTCCGAAACGCTCGTATCGACCCACATCAGCATTCGCAACACCGACCCCAGCGCTGGCATGAGGGTCGTCAGCGCGCGCTACTACAACACCGACGGCAAGCTGCTGCGCGAATTCCTGCAGAAGCCGCAGGCGATCCCGCCGCTCGGCACCTACGAACTCTATGTGCCGCGCTCCGACTCTTCAGGCGGTTCGGGCGCCAACTTCATCATCGACTGGGCCGCCGACAAGCCGGTCAATCCGCCGCTGGTGGAAGCCTTGCATGCCGACATCCGCGAAGCGCGTACCCTGCTCTTCGTCACCACGGCGCGCCCGATCCAGCGCTAGCGAAGCCTCCTAGTCATCGTCCATCAGGAACAGCGCCGACTCCATCTCGAAGCGGCCGTGCGGCGAAGCCATCGCGATCAGGGTGTGACCGGGCTCGACGACGAAATCGGCGGGCGGATTGAAAGTCCAGTCGCCGCGAGTGCGCACCGCGAGAAGGATGTAGGTCGTCCCCTTGAGTCCCAGTTCGCCCAGGGCCTTGGGCACGAAGCTCTTCGGCACGACCACTTCCTCGACGCGCAGCTTGTGCTCGGTGCGCAGCATCTCGTCGAGGAAGGACACCACGTGCGGCCGGATCATCGCCGAGGCGATGCGCATGCCGCCGGTGAAATTGGGCGAAACGACGGCGTCGGCGCCCGCCTTCTTCATCTTCTCGACGTTGCGGATATCGTTGCAGCGGGCGACGACGCGCACGCCGGGCGCCAGTTGCTTTGCGGTCAGCGCGATCATCAGGTTGCGGCTGTCGTCGCCGGTGACGGCGAAAACGCCGTGGGCATCGGCGATGTTCGCTTCGGCCAGGACGTCGTCGTCCACCGCGTCGCCGTGGATGTACAACAGCCCGGGCCGCTTGTCCGCCTGCGCCTCGATCTGCCCGAGGTCCTCCTCGATGGCGATGTAGTGGCGGTGGGTGGCGTCGAGTTCTTGGGCGACATTGCGGCCGACCCGACCGAAGCCGCAAACGATGTAGTGCCCGTGCAGCTTTTTCATCATCTTGTCCATCCGCCGTCTCCGCATCGACTTGTCGAAATCGCTGGCCAGAACGATGGCCGTCACGCTTGAAAAGAAATACGTCATCACGGCGATGCCGGAAAAAGCAATCGTCATGGTGAATATTTGCGCGTCCGGCCGGTGCCATATCTCCACGCCGGCGCCGTAGCCGATCGTGGCGACCATCAGGAAGGTCATGTAGAGGGCATCCGTCCAACCGGTTTCGGCGCCACCGAGATGCCTGTAGCCGACCGTGCCGACAGCCATGATCGCGGCGAAGGCGATCAGCGCGATGCCGATCGACAGGCGCGCGCGATGGAAAACCTCGTCAGTGTTACCGTCGGAAATCATGGCCCGGTGGGCAAGGCGCCGTCGCGCCAGCGTCTACTGTTTCGGATGAGTGATTTTACCTGCTGTTCTCTGCCGCTACGCCGGTATCATTCTCCCCATGTCCCAGCATCTGTTCGTGATCCTGCTGCTGCTTACCGCCGCCGTCGGCGCGGTGGCGGTGGTTCGCCGCTTCAAGCTGCCCTCGATGCTGGCCTACCTGGCGATCGGCATCGTGATGGGCCCCCACGGCCTTGCCCTGCTGGCTGAAAATGCCGAAGTGGAGAGCTTCGCCGAATTCGGCATCGTCTTCCTGATGTTTTCGATCGGCCTCGAATTCAGCCTCAAGCGCCTGCAGACGATGCGAGCGCTGGTGTTCGGCTTCGGCTCGGCGCAGATGGCGCTGACCGCGCTGGGTACCGGACTGGTCACGGCGCTGGCTTACGGCCAGGGCTGGCGCAGCGGCATCGCGGTGGGCATCGCGGTCGCGATGTCCTCGACCGCCATTGTCGCCAAGATGCTTTCCGACCGCTTCGAACTCCACTCGCGCTCCGGGCGGCAGACCATGGGCGTGCTGCTGTTCCAGGACCTTGCCGTGGCGCCCTGCCTGATCCTGCTGCCGGCGCTGGCGGCCTCCGGCGACGACCTGTGGCGCTCGCTGGCCGTCGCCGCGGCGCAGGCGGTCGCCGTGCTGGCACTGCTGATCTGGCTGGGGCAGAAGCTGATGGCACGCATCTTCGACGCCGCCGCCAGGGTCCGCTCGAACGAACTGCTGGTGCTGACCACGCTGTGGATCGTGGTCGGCCTGTCCTTTCTGACAGCGCAGGCCGGGCTGTCGCTGGCGCTGGGGGCCTTTGTCGGCGGCATGCTGATCTCGGAAACGGTATACCGCCACCACGTCGAAGCCGACATCCGGCCGTTTCGCGACATCCTGCTCGGCCTGTTTTTCGTCACGGTCGGCATGATGCTGGACATCGCCTACGTGCTCGCCAATCTCCACAAACTGCTGCTTGCCGTGATTCTGCTGATCGGCGGCAAGGCCGTGGTGATGCTGATCATCACGCGCGTGGCGAAAACCCCGCTGGTCGCCAGCCTGCGCACCTCGGCGCAACTGGCGCAAGCCGGGGAGTTCGGCCTGGTGCTGATCGGGCTGGCCCACCAACTGGGATTGATTTCCATCGATGTATTCCAGATCACGCTCTCGGCCATGCTGCTGTCGATGTTCATCGCCCCCTTCCTGATCGCCCGCGCCGCGAGCCTGTCCGGCGACATGGGCCGCGGCGACTGGGCGCACAAGGCCACCGTAATCCAGAACATCGCCGTGCACAGCCTCGAACTCGGCGAGCACGTGATCGTCTGCGGCTACGGCCGTACCGGCGGGCGCATCGCGGAATTTCTCGCCATCGAAAAAATCCCCTTCATCGCACTCGACGTCGACCCGCAGCGCATCGCGGAAGCCCGCACCCAGGGCATCAACGTCGTCTTCGGCAACGCCGACCGGCCGGAAGTCCTGCAGGCGGCCGGCGTCGCGCGGGCGCGCTCGGTGGTCATCACCTACCCCGACGCGCATTCGGCGGAACGCGTGGTGCGCATCGTGCGCGGCGCCCGGCCGGAAATTCCCATCGTGGTACGCACCACCGACGACAAGGATGTCGCCCGCCTCAAGGCCGCCGGGGCCACCGAGGTGATCCCCGAAGTGCTGGAGAGCAGCCTGCTGATCGCCGCCGAAACCCTGGTGCAGGCGGGCATCCCGATGAAGAAGGCGATCCTCCATGTCCGCGCGGCGCGTGCCGAGCGCTACGCCTCGCTGCGCGACTTCTACACGCCGCCGAAGAAGTAGCTCGTCCTGCCGGTCTGCCTGCCGCGCGCGGCGGGACCGCCAACGCACACGCAAAGGACTTCCGCAGTCCGCGCCGGCATTCGCGATTTGCTTCCGCTGAAAATCAGGGCTAGGCTACACCTATAACTAAAGTAAGGCCTAAGTAAGCTTTCGAGGGTTACCATCAATCTCTTTCGGCCGACCAGTGGACTCCAGCCAGCGCGCACCCGTCGCGGAACGGGACTTCCTCGACAAGATCATTCAGGGTTCCCCGGTGCCGACCTTCGTCATCGACCGGGAACACCGGGTGACGCACTGGAATCGTGCCTGCGAGGTCGTACTCCACTATCCGGCTTCAAAACTGATCGGCACGCGGGATCAATGGCGGCCCTTCTATTCCCATTCGCGGCCGGTCATGGCCGATCTGGTGGTTTCCCGCGACATCGACGCCGTCGCCACCTTTTATGACGGAAAGTACCGGCGTTCACCGCTGATTCCGGGCTCCTACGAGGCCGAGGATTTCTTTCCGAACATCGGCGCCGGCGGCACTTGGCTTTACTTCACCGCAGCGCCACTGCTCGATTCCAGCGGGGTATTGATCGGCGCCATCGAGACGCTGCAGGACATCACCCTGCGCAAGCGCGCCGACGAGGCGTTGCGCCATGAACACGAGAAGCAGCGCGCCATCATCGAGCACTTCCCCTGCGGCATCACGCTGATCGACGAAAACCTGCGCGTCACCCGCTACAACGAGGAATTCAGGCGCCTGGTCGGGCTTCCCGCAGAATTTTTCGCTGCCGAGGCGCCCGATCTGCAATCCATCCTGCGTGCCGTCGCCGAACGGGGCGAATACGGCGAAGTCGATTCCGATGCCGCCTTCGCCGCGGCCATGGAGCGCGTCAATCAGCGCCAACCCTACCGCGTCGAGCGCCGGCGCGCCGACGGCACGGTGCTCGAAATCCAGCGCTCGCCGCTGCCCGATGGCGGCTTCGTCACCTCCTACACCGACATCAGCGAGCGCAAGCGCATCGAGGCGCGCATGGCCTCGCTGCTCGACGAGCAAAGGCTGATTTTCGACAACGCCCATGTCGGCATCGCCCTGATCAGGAATCGCGTCATCCTCAACTGCAACCGGCGGGTGGCGGAGATTTTTGGCTTCGACGGACCGGAACAACTGATCGGCCAAAGCACCGAGGTGATCTTTCCCTCACGGGAGGACTGGCTCGCCGAGGGCGAAGCCGCCTATCGCGACCTGGTCGAACAGGGTTACTGCGACCGCGAAATGCGCCACCGGCGACGCGATGGAAGAATCATCTGGTGCGAGACGTCGGGCCGCTCGCTCGACCCGGCGGCGCCGCAGGACGGATCGATCTGGGTCTATGCCGACATCAGCGAGCGCAAGCGCCACGAGGCCGAACTGCAACTGGCCGACACGGTGTTCGCCAACACCCTCGAAGCCCTGCTGATCACCGACCGCGACGGAGTCATCATCAAGGTCAACCGCGCCTTCACCGACATCACCGGTTACAGCGAGCAGGAGGTCATCGGCCACACCCCGCGCATCATGAAATCGGGCCGCCACGACGACGGCTTCTACGAGGAAATGTGGCACACCGTCCTGGTGGCCGGCGCCTGGGAGGGCGAGGTCTGGGACCGGCGCAAGAACGGCGAGATCTTCCCGAAATGGCTGTCCATCACGGCGACGCTTGATGCCCAGGGCGAAGTGCAGAACTTCGTCGGCTGCTTTTCCGATATCTCGCTGCGCAAGGCCACGGAAGAACAGATTCAGCATCTGGCCCACCATGACCCGCTCACCGGCCTGCCCAACCGCCTGCTGCTGCGCGACCGCTTCAGCCAGATGAGCGAACGGCAGAAGCGTTCCGGCAAGCGCATGGCCTTCGTCTTCCTCGACCTCGATCACTTCAAGCGCATCAACGACTCGCTCGGCCACCCGGTCGGCGACGCCCTGCTGGTCGCCGTGGTCGGCCGGCTCAGGCTGTGCCTCAGGGATTCGGACACCTTGAGCCGCCAGGGCGGCGACGAGTTCATTCTCCTGCTGGACGACGTCGACGGGCCCGAGGCCGTGGCGCGCATCGCCCACAAGGTGCAGGAAAGCCTGCTGCAACCTTTCGACATCGGCCAGCGCAGCCTGACCACCTCGGCATCGCTCGGCATCGCCCTGGCGCCCGATGACGGCCGCGACTTCGACACCCTGATGCAGAAGGCCGACACCGCGATGTACCACGCCAAGGAGTCCGGGCGCCAGACCTTCAGCTTCTTCTCCGCCGAAATGAACCAGCGGGCCAATCACCGGCTGGATCTGACCAATCGCCTGCGCCGTGCCATCGAGAGGCAGGAACTCAGCCTGGTCTTCCAGCCGCAGGTCTATGCGGACTCGCGGAGCATTTTCGGCGCCGAAGCCCTGCTGCGCTGGAACCACCCGGACGGCGGCAGCGTCTCGCCGATGGAGTTCATCCCGGTCGCCGAAGAATCGGGACTGATCCTGCCCATCGGCGAGTGGGTGCTGGCCGAAGCCTGCCGGCAGGCGCGACTCTGGCGGGACGCCGGCAACGACTGGAGAATCGCGGTGAACGTCTCGGGCAAGCAGATCTTCCGCACCGACCTGGTCGATCTGGTGCGGCGCCATGCGCGCGATGCGGGCATCCCGCCGCGACAGATCGAAATCGAACTCACCGAATCGACGCTGATGGAAAACAGCGACACGCTGCGCGAAGTCATCTCGGATCTGAAGACCATCGGCACCAGCGTCGCCATCGACGATTTCGGCACCGGCTATTCGAGCCTGTCCTACCTGAAGCGCTTCCGCGTCGACAAGCTGAAGATCGACCGCTCCTTCATCGCCGACATGCATCAGGACGAAGAAGGCGACGCGCTGGCGCGGGCCATCATCAGCATCGCCCGCTCGCTGCGGCTGCGCGCCATTGCCGAAGGCGTGGAAACCGTCGAGCAGCTGGATCGCGTGCAGCGCTATGGCTGCAACGAGATTCAGGGCTATTTCTTCAGCCGGCCCCTTTCCGCCGAGACATTCGAGCAATTCGCCGCAGGGCGCCGCACCCACTGACAGCGCCCTCGCGCGACGCGGCCCCGCCGGCCCGGGACTTTGTCGCCCGGGACTTCGCGGCATAATCAGGCCATGGCCACACCACCTTCCCCGCCGCTCGCGGCTGACACTACGCCCTGGCACGCCCTGTCCGCGGCGGATGCGCTGGCCCGCCACAGAGCGGACCTGGATCACGGCCTGGCGGAAGAGGAGGCCGCGGCGAGGCTGTTGCGCCATGGCCCCAACCGCCTGCGCGAGCAGCCGGGACGCAGTGCGCTGCAACGTTTCCTGAGCCAGTTGAAGGAACCGCTGGTGCTGGTGCTGATCGCCTCGGGGATTGCCACCTCGGTCCTGGGCGAATGGGTCGACAGCTCGGTCATCTTCGGCGTGGTGATGGTCAACGCCGTCATCGGTTACCTGCAGGAAGGCAAGGCCGAGGCAGCGCTGGCGGCGCTGGCGCGAGCCCTGGCGACCGAGGTCACGGTGGTCCGCTCCGGCCGCCGGCAGCGCATCGATGCGGTACATCTGGTGCCGGGCGACGTGGTCTGGTTGAGCGCCGGCGACAAGGTGCCGGCCGACTTGCGCATCGTCTCCGCGCGGCAGTTGCGCACGGTCGAGGCCGCGCTGACCGGCGAGGCCGCTCCCATCGACAAGCATCACGACGAACTGCCGGACGACACCCGGCTCGCCGATCGCCGCAACATGGCCTACGCCGGCACCACCGTGGTCGCCGGCCAGGGCCACGGGCTCGTCGTCGCCACGGCGGACGCCACCGAAACCGGCCGCATTTCGGGCCTGATCGCCGGCGCGCCCGAGATCGCCACGCCGCTGACGAAAAAGATGGCCGAGTTCGCCGGCCTGCTGCTCTGGGTGATTCTCGGCCTGGCCGCGCTCACCTTCGTGATCGGCGTCTGGCGCGGTGAATCCATGGCGAACATGCTGGTGGCGGCGGTGGCGCTCGCCGTCGGCGCCATTCCCGAGGGCCTGCCGGCGGCCATGAGCATCACACTGGCGATCGGCGTCAGCCGCATGGCCAGGCGCCGTGCCATCATCCGCCATCTGCCGGCGGTCGAAGCCCTGGGCAGCACCACGGTAATCTGCACCGACAAGACCGGCACGCTGACCGAAAACGCCATGACCGTCACCGAACTGTGGGCCGGCGGCGAACGCTTCAGCGTCAGCGGCCAGGGCTACAAGCCGGAAGGTGAACTGCTGCGCGACGACCGGAGCGCCGTATCGCCAGCGTCGACTCCCCTGCATGACACTCTGCTGGCCGGCGCCCTGTGCAATGACGCCGCGCTCTGCCACGAGAACCGGCAATGGAAGATCACCGGCGACCCGACCGAAGCCGCGCTGCTGGTCGTGGCGCGCAAGAGCGGCCTGGATGAAGCCACCCTGCGCAACGTCTTTCCACGCAAGGACGAACTGCCCTTCGATTCGGCGCGCCAGACCATGGCAACGCTGCACGGCGTCGACGGCCAGTCGGTGGTGTACGTCAAGGGCGCCATAGAAAAGCTGCTGCCCGCCTGCCGCAACATGCTGACCGCCGATGGCAGCGAGGTTCCACTGGAGTCCGCGCCCGTGGAAGCCGCCGCCGCGCGCATGGCGAGCCGCGGCCTGCGCGTGCTGGCGTTGGCGCGGCGGCATCCGGCCGCCGGTGAACCGCTGGATGAAACCATGATCGCCAGCGAACTGGTGTTTCTGGGACTGGCCGGCATGATCGATCCGCCGCGCGCGCGCGCCATCGGCGCGGTGCGCACCTGTCATGCCGCAGGCATTCGGGTGAAGATGATTACCGGCGACCATGCCGAAACGGCGCGGGCGATTGCGGCGCAAGTCGGCGTCGTCAAGGATGGCGCTGCGGCCCGGGTATTGACCGGCCGCGATCTGGCCCTGCTCGACGACGAGGCGCTGAAGGCCGCCGCCAGCGGCGTCGATGTCTTCGCCCGCGTCGAGCCGGAACAGAAGCTGCGCCTGGTGCGCGCGCTGCAGGCGCAGGGCGAGGTCGTGGCCATGACCGGCGACGGCGTCAACGATGCTCCCGCGCTCAAACAGGCCGATATCGGCATCGCCATGGGCATGGGCGGCACCGACGTGGCCAAGGAAGCGGCGGCGATGGTGCTCACCGACGACAACTTCGCCACCATCGAAGCGGCGGTGGAAGAAGGACGCGGCATCTACGACAACCTGGTGAAATTCATCACATGGACCCTGCCGACCAACTTCGGCGAAGGCCTGGTGATCCTCGCCGCTGTCGTGGCCGGCGTCACCTTGCCGATCACGCCGCTGCAGATTCTCTGGATCAACATGACCACCGCGGTGCTGCTCGGCCTGCCGCTGGCGCTCGAACCGCCGGAACGCGGCATCATGCACCGTCCGCCGCGACCGCCGCGCGCACCGGTGCTGGACTCCGTGCTGATCGGGCGCATCGTGCTGGTCGGCATCCTGATGCTGGCCGGTGCCTTCGGCATGTTCATGCTGGCCCTCGATCGCGGCCAGGCGATGGCCGAGGCGCGCACCATCGCGATGAACGTATTCGTCGCGATCGAGATCGTCTACCTGTTCAATTGCCGCTCGCTGCGGCTGCCGGTCAGCGCCGTCGCGGCCTTCTCCAATCCGTGGGTATGGTGGGGCGCCGGCCTGCAGCTGGCGCTGCAGATGCTGATCACCTATTGGGGGCCGCTCAATGCGGCATTTTCCACGGCGCCGATCGACGCCCGCGCCTGGGGCGAGATTGCCGTGATCGCGTTGATCGCGATGGGCATCATCGAACTGGAAAAACGCTGGCGGCGATGATCGAGGAACCGCAGGAGCGAGCGTGCTCGCGATTGGGCGGCCCATATCGCGAGCACGCTCACTCCTACTTCCACAGCTCCAGCTTCTCGCCGCCTGCCTTCATGTGTTCGGCCTTGTTCTGCAGGAAGCGCTGAAACTCGGGCTCCTTCCTGTAGGCGCCGCTGCCGACGTATTCGAAGGACGAGGCGAGATGGAAGGGCCGCAGGTAGGCTTCGAGGCGGAACACTTCGCGACCGCTGTCGTCGAAGAACACCACGCTCGGCGTATAGCTGACCTTGAGTTCCCTGCCCCAGGCTTCTGCATTGGTGCTGCGTCCGTCCGGCGTGGTCAGCGCCTCGCGGCCCGACAGCGAAAAGCGGACGACGTCGAAGCGCGAAATCGCCGCCAGCGTCTTCTCGCGCTTGAAGCCTTCCTTGTGCAGTTCATCGCAAGGCGCGCAGTGCCGCGTTTCGAACAACACGGCGAGCGGCTTGCCGCCCGGTTTGCGGACCAGATTGAAGGGCGGTTTCATGAGGAAAGGTTCGTCGTGGAGCGTGGCGCTGGCACCGGTTTGCGGCACGGCTTTCATGTGCTCGGCAAACGGCAGCCTGGCTTCGAGACGTTGAATCGAGTAATCGAGCGCCGCCGAAAAGCGGTGCGGCGGGTAATACCCGTTGATGCGCGCAATGATGTTGCCTTTTTCGTCGAGCAGCAGCAGCGTCGGCGTGAATTGCACCTTGAGGAATCTGGCGAATTCCTTCTCGCTGCGCACCTTGCCATCGAACCAGGTCACCTCGCGGTCGCCGAACAGGTTGAAGGCGATCGGCAGGAAGTGCTTTGCCGTCTTGTCCACGATGGACTTCTGCGTGAAGCTGGTCTGCATCAATTCCTTGCAGTAGGGGCAGCCCACCTGGCCGAAATACAGCAGCAGGCGCTTGCCCGACCTGGCGGCCTGCGCGGCATCGTCGGGCAGTTCGAGCAGGGTTTCGACGAACACCGGGGGCAGCGCTTCGTCGCCCATCTGGGCAAGAGTAGACGCCGGCGACACGGCGAAAAACAGCGTGAGGGCGATCAGCAGTGCGCGCATGTCAGTCCTCGACGATCACCAGATGCACTCGGTAGGGGCCATGCGCGCCGAGCACGATGGTCTGCTCGATGTCGCCCGTGCGCGAGGGGCCGGAAATGAAATTCACGGCGCGCGGCAGACTGCCAAGCTCCTGCCGGGCAAGGTTCCAGGCGTCTTCCATGCAAGGCAGGATGCGCGACGCGCGAACGATCGCGATGTGCGTCTCCGGCAACAGGCTGACGGCTGCCGGCGTATCGGGCGACGAACACATCATCAGCGTGCCGGTTTCGGCGACTGCGCAAAAGCAGCCGGTGATGCCGACCAGATCGGCGTCGCGGGCGCCGCGCGTTTCGACCTGGAGGCCCGCACCGCCCCAGTCGAGCGCAGCCAGGGAGGCCCAGGCGACGGCCGATTTCGGCAGATTCATTGCGGCCAGGTAGCGCGCGACCGCGGCAGGCACCTCCGATTCCTGCGCGACGATATCCACGGTGCTCGACTGCGTTTCCGACTTCAGCCGGAAGCGCTCGAGCAAGGCGTGCGGATCGGCGTCGATGGCCGGCTTCGGGCCTTGGGTGCGGCTGCCCAGCGCCGCCACGATCTCTTCGCGGGCGGCGGCGGCATTGCCGGCGTTGCGGTGAAGGCTGGCGCGCACGCGGCCAAGAATGTCGTCACGAGAACTCATGTGTTTTCCTCTGTTCGGCTCAGGTGCGCGGCGTCGCACTGCGACGGGCAGCATACAGTTCGCGGAAGGTCTTGCCCTGCGGTGCCGGGAAATCGCGCCCCAGCGTCCACTCGGGAGCTGTCGGCAGCAGGCGGATGCGATCGGTGTCGCCGGCCAGCCATTTCAGATAGCGCGCGCCGACGCGCGCGCCCAGCGCATAGAGCTTCGGATGCTGCGCCACCCAGGCCCACAGCCGCAAGCCGATGCGCTCGGTGAGCGGCCGCAAGCCGTGCTCGGTCTGCTTTTCGCGCAGCTTGCGCAACAGGTCGGGCAGCGGAATCTTCACCGGACAGACGATGCCGCACTGGTTGCACAGCGTGGCCGCATGCGGCAGGTCGATCGAGTTTTCGAGGCCGGCATACAGCGGCGTCAGCACGGAACCCATCGGCCCCGGATAGACCCAGCCGTAGGCGTGGCCGCCGATGGTCTGATACACGGGACAATGGTTCATGCAGGCGCCGCAGCGGATGCAGCGCAGCATCGCGTGGAAGTCGCTGCCCACGACATCGGCGCGGCCGCTGTCGACCAGCACGAAGTACAGATGTTCCGGGCCGTCGTGCTCCTCGGGCTTCTTGACGCCGGTGAGGATCGAGAAGTAGTTGGAGATCGACTGCCCGGTGGCCGAGCGCGGCAGCAGCCGCATCAGGGTCGACAGGTCTTCCAGAGTCGGAATCACCTTCTCGATGCCGGTGATGACCACATGGACCTTCGGCATCGTCGTCACCATGCGGCCGTTGCCTTCGTTGGTGACCAGGGCCACCGAGCCGGTTTCGGCGACCAGGAAATTCCCGCCGGACAGGCCCATCTCGGCCGAGAGGAAATGTGCACGCAGAACTTCGCGGGCTTCGCGCGTCAACGCCGGTATGTCGGTCTTGCGCGGCGTGCCATGCACCTTGTGGAACAGGTCGGCGACTTCGTCGAGGCTCTTGTGCACCGCCGGCGCGATGATGTGGCTGGGCGGCTCGTTGTTGTCCACCTGCAGGATGTATTCGCCGAGGTCGGTTTCCACCGGCTGGATGCCCGCCGCTTCCAGGGCATGGTTGAGCCCGGCCTCTTCGGAGAGCATCGATTTCGACTTGGTGACCTTGGTCACGCCGTGCCGCTTCGCGATCTCGATCACCAGGCGGCAGACCTCAACTCCGTCCTTGGCCCAAAGCACCTTGGCGCCAGTATCCAGCGCCTTGCGCTCGAAGGTTTCGAGCCACAAATCCATGTTGTCGATGACCTTGTTGCGAATCGCCGCGGCCGCGTCGCGCGTGCCCTCGAAGTCGTCCAGGTCCCTGATCGCTTCGGCGCGCCGGGTCACGAACTTGCCTTTGGCATTCTTCAGGTTGCCCTGCAGAACCACGTCGGACAGCTTGGCGTGGACATTGGCCTTGAAATGCATGGATTTGATTTCCATGGTTCAGGCCCCGCCCGCTGCCGGGCCGCCCCAAAGCGGGCCTCGTACGCCCGGAGCCGACCCTGTCGGCGAACTCCCGTCACCCCCTTTCCTGGAAAGGGGGCCGGGGGGATTGTCCTGTCCCGCCAGCACTTCGGCGACGTGCAGCACCTGCGTGGTCTCATCGCCCATACGCCGCAGCTTGCCCTCGATGTTCAACAGGCAGCCCAAATCGCCGGCGACCACCGCCTTGGCACCACTGGCCAGAATATTGTCGCACTTGCGCTCGGCAATCGCGGCCGACACCTCACCGAACTTGACCGAGAAGGTGCCGCCGAAACCGCAGCATTCCTCGCAGCCGTTCATTTCGTTGAGACTGACCCCCTTGAGCTTCGCCAACAGGGCCCGCGGCTGCTCCTTGATGCCGAGGCTGCGCACGCCGGTGCAAGAATCGTGATACGTCACGGTGCCCTCGTAGTCGCCCGGCACGCTGTCGACTTTCAGCACCGTGACAAGGAAATCCGTCAGTTCATAGGTACGGCTGGCGAGCGCCGTGGCGCGGTCGCGCCAGTTCGGCTCGTCGGCGAACAGGCCGGGGTATTCGGTGCGAATCTGGTCGGCGCAGGACCCGGAGGGCGCGACGATGTAGTCGAAACCCTCGAACTCGGCGATGGTCTTTTTCGCCAGCGCGACGGCGCCGGGCGCATCTCCCGAATTCCATGCCGGCTGGCCGCAGCAGGTCTGGGTGTCCGGCACGACCACCTCGCAGCCGGCGTCTTCCAGCAGCTTCAGGGTGGCGAAGCCGATGCGCGGGCGCATCAGGTCCACCAGGCAAGTCACAAACAGTCCCACGCGCGCCGTTGGCATTGACCTCTCTCCGTATGTTGTCGTTGTTGTCTGCCCCCGAGGGGGAATCCCTGGCATGCAAAGCAGTCGCCGCGCGCAGCGGAATCCAACGCACGCAAGGCGATTGTTCGCCGATGGCCGGCGAAGGCATTTGCTATAGTATCCGAAGTCCCGTTCCCACGAAGAGATCGCCCCGTGCCGACACCTCGCACGGATGCCGCGCCGGAGGCCCGCAGCGGTATCCAGGTCATCGAGCGCATGATGAAATTGCTCGATGTCCTTTCCTATCATCCCGATCCGGTCAGCCTCAAGCAATTGGCGCTGGAAACCGGTTTGCATCCGTCGACCGCGCATCGCATTCTCGCCGCGATGGCCGGGTCCGGCTTTGCCGAACGGGTCGATCCCGGCACCTATCGCCTCGGCATCCGCTTGCTGGAACTCGGCAACGTCGTCAAATCGCGCATCAACATCCGCTCTGCCGCGATGCCGCTGATGCAGCGCCTGCACCAGCAGATAGGCGAGAGCGTCAACCTGGGCGTGCGTCAGGGCGACGAGATCGTCTATGTCGAGCGCACCTCCAGCGGCCGCTCTTCGGTGCGCGTGGTGCATCTGGTCGGCGCCCGGGCGCCGCTGCATGTCACGGCGGTGGGCAAGCTGTACCTGGCCGAGGACGGCCCGCAGAAGCTGCGCGAATACGTCAAGCGCACCGGCCTGCCGGGCTATACGCCGACCTCGCTGACCACGCTCGCCGCGCTGGAACGGGAAGTCGACCGCGCGCGGCGCCACGGCGTGGCCTTCGACAACGAAGAAATCGAACAGGGCCTGCGCTGTATCGCCGCGCCGGTACGCGACGACACCGGCGAACTGGTCGCCGGCCTCTCGGTCTCGGCTCCGGCCGAACGCCACAGCCCCGACTGGGCGGCGATCGTCAAGGAAACCGCCGACGCCATTTCGCTGGCCATCGGCTACAAGCCGGCATCCACGGGCGCCAGAAATTCGGGCCTCCTCCGTTCGCCCTGAGCTTGTCGAAGGGCGCGCAAAGGAGAGACTTTGAGCTTCTGGATCTATATTCTCAAGTGCTCCGACGGTAGGTATTACGCTGGGCACACCGACAATCTCGATCAACGCATTGCTTAGCACTGCCGGGGGGGCAATTTCGATTTGTTACAGGTTTAGCCGGCACCCCCTGAACCTGGTGTTTTCGCAAGAAGTCCCTACCCGTGAGGAAGCCCTCGACTCTGAACGGCAAATAAACCCATTTTCCGCAGATGACGCAGATTTTCACAGATTAGAGCGAGGTAATTCACTGGGCTGTAGGCGATCACCGGCCAACCTGATGGGTGATGAGCCAAGCGCACCAATCTTGTTGATCCATCTGCGCAAATCTGCGAAATCTGCGGACCAACTGCTTTTTCCAGGGTAAAGGGTTGGAGTCGCAAGAAGAAGGCGATGATCGGCGGCGACTGGACTGAAGTCTCCCGTCTTGCCCGTTCATCCTTCGACAAGCTCAGGATGAACGAATAGCCCCCGGTGCGCTCAAGCCCGATGTCAAGGATTTGACCTCCGGCACCGCAGTCTGTATACTGCGCGGTTCTTTGCGTCATCCTACTTGGAGTCTCCATCATGTATGCGGTCATAAAAACCGGTGGCAAGCAGTATCGCGTCGCTGCCGGCGAAAAACTCAAAATAGAACAGATACCGGCTGATGTGGGCACTGAAATCACTCTCGACCAGGTACTCATGGTCGGCGAGGGCGAATCGGTCAAGATCGGTTCCCCCATGCTCGCCGGTGCCAAGGTAACTGCGAAAGTGGTCGCTCAGGGCCGCCATCCGAAGGTCACCATTTTCAAGATGCGCCGTCGCAAGCACTACCAGAAGCACCAGGGCCATCGCCAGAACTTCACCGAAATCGAGATCAGCGGCATCGCCGCCTGACTCAGGCCAGCATCAGGAGCTAAAACATGGCACACAAAAAAGCAGGCGGCAGTTCCCGCAACGGCCGCGACTCGGAATCGAAACGCCTCGGCGTCAAAAGCTACGGT